>CAZMCW010000064.1:0-16859 GCA_964564405.1 uncultured bacterium | reverse complement strand
CTGCCCAAATATCACTCGCCATAGCTTGAACATCGTCAATATCGGTGACATCAAGTGCAGCATGGTAGTGATCACCGTTCAGGTCGCTGGTACTAGCAGCGGCGGCGTTTTCGTTTTTGTCAAGCGCGTAAATGGTGTAGTCAGCATATGCAAAGGTTTTGCAGATTGCTTGGCCGATGCCGCCACCTGCGCCAATGACTACAGCTGTCTTAGATTCTGAAACTGTTTTAGATTCTGAGTGAGATGACATTTGCTAATGTACCGCGTGCATGTTGCGCACTGCGTTAGCAATTGAAGCTGGGCCAGGAACAACGGCTTGCTCGAGCGTCTTGGCAGCTGGAATCGGCACGTCAGGAACTGCATGGCGGGCCACCTGCTTAAGCGCACTGGGGCCGAGTTTTTCAATCACCCGCGTGACCACTTCACCGGAAAGCCCAAAACTGAGGTAATCTTCGTCCACCACCAACAAGCGCCCGGTTTTGCTAACCGAGGTTGCTACCGTGCCAATATCTAGAGGAACAACCGACCGCAAGTCGATGATTTCTGGATTAATGCCGTCTTGCTCGAGCTCTTTCGCTGCTTCTAACGCATACTCCACACTCGCACTAATCGTAACTAAGGTCAGGTCATCACCTTCTCGCACAACGTTCGCCCGTCCCAACGGAATGCTGTAGCGTTCTTCGGGCACGTTGCCGCCGTTCAAAAAGGTCTCAGCTTTTTTAAGCAGCAAGGCTTTGTGTTCAATAAACACCACCGGATTATCTGACCGCAGCGCTGCCGACATGAGCCCTTTGTGGTCAAACGGGTTGGATGGTGCCACTACCTGCATCCCCGGCAAGTGTGCAAACAAGCCCCACAAACACTGCGAGTGCTGCGCCGCTGAGCCAATACCCCCCCCCGCCGTTTTAATCACCATGGGCATCTTCACGGTGCCGCCAGACATGTAGGGAATTTTGGCCATGGCGTTGTAAACTTGCTCCAAACACACACCAATAAAATCCACAAACATAATTTCAATGAGGGGTCGCATGTCACTCATAGCAAGGCCCACGCCCATACCGGTAAACGCCATCTCGCTAATCGGCATATCACGCACGCGCTTGTCACCAAAGCGTTTTTGTAAGGTGCGGGTGGCTCCAAACACACCACCAATTTTGCCGACATCTTCCCCCATCACGAGGATGCTGGGGTCGCGTTCCATCTCGAGCCCAATCGCTTCAGCGACAGTCTGGGAAATACTCAAGTTGCGGCTCATGCGTGTTTACCTACAAATAGATAATCTCTTGCACTACTGGCATCTGGCAGATTGTCGGCACGGACAGACTCGAGCAACCCCGTCATCTCCTGCTGCGACGTTGTAGTAAGCTCATCTAGCTCAGCCTCAGTACTCACCCCGTCTGCCAGTAACTTTTTTCGGTAAAGCGTGATGGGATCAAACTTTTCGCGCATACTGCGTTTGTCGTCCATGCGGCGGTAACTGTCGTGATCACCTTCAAAGTGGCCGCGAAAACGGTAGCAAGTGGCTTCTAAGATGGCTGGTCCGTTACCTGCTCGAGCATGTTCAACCGCCTCCGCAAGCACAGACGTTACCGTTTCGACCTCAGTCCCATCCACTTTTTGCCCCCACGCACCGTAAGCCGCCGCCCGCTCAGCAATGGTCGGAGTTGCCAGAACTTCATCAATAGAAACCGAAATCGCGAGTAAGTTATTCTCGACTAGCAGTACCAATGGCAGATTCCACGCCCCAGCAATGTTCAAACACTCGTGAAACGTGCCGTTGTTGGTACCGCCATCGCCAGTGACTGCCACAGCCACATGCGGTTCGTCGTGCATCCAGAATTTGTAGGCGTAGCCCAGCGCCACAGGTAACGACGCACCGACAATCCCCGTACACGAGAAGTTGTGGGCTTTGTCAAAGATATGCATGTGGCCGCCGCGCCCTTTGCACAAACCCGTTTCTTTTTCAAAAATTTCTGCAAGCATGTCACGCGGGGGTACACCAGCAGCAATGGCGTGGTAATGGTTGCGGTGGGTGCTCACCACAGCATCGCCTGGTTCTAAACAAGCTTTTAAGGCTGCGCCGATGGCTTCTTGACCGATACCGGTGTGCAACTCGCCGTGAATTTCGCCTGTGGGTACACCTTCTAAACATGCTTCATCAAAGTGGCGCATGGTGAGCATGGTTCGGAAATGCTCGAGCTTATCCATATTCATCCCTTCGTTTAACAGATGTATAAGATGCGGTGACAGATGGTTGATGATGGGTATGCTTGATGAGGGGGAGAAGGGGCGAAAGGGAGCTAGGGAGATTTCATCAAATACAACCTCGCATCAACGCATGGATCGCGGTATTATACGGTTATTAATATAAACATATTCATTAAAGTTGTTTAGGTACATTCTTATTTATAATAGAAGTCCCATGTTTAACCTACATAATCCTAAACAAGTTCTTCCAGCTCTATAAAACTGCCACCAGGCTCCCAACAGTACACGCTTTTACCTTCTTCAAAAATAACAATTTCACCTAGTACATGCCCGCCTAGGTTGGTGAGTTTGCTGATGGCTTCATCTAGATCCTCCACTACAAAACTGATGTGCGCACTGCCGCTAACAATAGGCTTGTTGATAGCCTCAGGCTTGTTGATAGCCTCCATTGACATATCTGTGGGTGTATTGGAGAAAGCGATGAGCTCGAGCACCATCTCACTATTCGCATGGCGTAACTGGGCAAGCTCACAACCAAGCCCCAGTTCATTGGTTATGGCTGCAATTTGCGTGTCAAGACCCGCTTGAAAGTACACTTCAAACCCAAACATCGCTTCATAAAACGCAAGCGACGCAGCCAGATCAGCCACCGCCAAACTACAGTGATGCCAGCGAAATGTCATAGCGAGGCTGTCACCTTGGTGTCACCATGTGGTGTCACCATGCCTCGAGTCCCATAAACCTCTAATGAGGCTAACCACATCTCCCCAAAAGGTTTTACTGATGCTTTGGATATTGCACTTAACTTTATTGAAAAATAATGTCGTCATGTAACATCCAGCTTGAGCAAACGCAGCAAATTGCCTCCCTCAACTAGTTGGCGATGGGCTTCGTCAGGAATGGCTTTACGCATCTTGAGGCGCTCCATTTCGAAGTCACTACCCGGCCAGTCAGTCCCCATGATGATTTTTTCGGGTCCTACATCGCGATACGCCATACGAACTTCGATGAGTTGGGTCGACGATGTCTCGAGGTAAATGTTTGCCGTGCGTTTTGCCACCAAAATAGCTTCGGTGACGTTCCAGACCGTACCCATGTGCGCAATCAACACAGGCACCTTGGGAAACCCTTTGGCAATTTCTTCAATGCCTAACGGTGTCACAAACGGGTCATCCAGCGCGTTCACCAGCACAGGCAATTCGTACTCACTACAGACCTCAAACACAGGATCAAGCAAGCCGTGATCCACAAAATGGTAGCCGTGCATAGTTGGGTGCAACTTGAGGCCTTTGAGACCGTAATCTTCAACGCAGCGGCGCACTTGGTCAGCAGCATTATTTTCCCGTGGATTCACTTGCCCAAAGCCGATGATCCTATCTGCATATGTTTTCATGACCGAGCTAATATAGTCGTTGTTAATCATCTGCCCTAGTGAGCAGCCTACGGCCATATCCACCCCGGCGGCGTCCATGTCAGCTAGCATCATTTCGACAGAATAGGTTTCGGCTGTTAGGTAGTCTGAATTTTGGGCCGCTTGCCAGATGTTGTTATAAGCATCAGTAATCACAGTGTACTCCTGTTATACAAGTATTGTAAAAGTATTAAAATATTGCGTGACAATGACTTGTAGCAATTTTGAAGTGAGTTAATGTTAAGCTATTCTGGATACATCTGAAGCAATATTGATTTACATTAAGAAAACAGTATACTGTGAAAACAACATCTTAACTTTGAGCATGATTATGCAGCGGGGCATTAACATACTTGAATCATAATCTACATGCAAGGGTCTGCCTTTTACGTCACTGAGATTATGGTATCTGACAAACGCTGGTTTTCAGTCTCATTCAACCGATCATTCGACAAATTTTGATGAATTAAATGTCTTTAGGTTAGGTTGAGTAAACCTCGAGCCAGTACCCAAAGCCTACATTTACGTGCCCATTTGAGCCTCAACTTGAGCCTGCTTTAGTGTCAATAAGACAGCGCAGGCACATTGGCAACTACTTGACTGCGAGCAGGCTTATCTAGACGCATAGTTGCGTGATGCTCGAGCTGTTTGACCACTACCAAAGTAGCATCATCATAAATTGTGTGATCACCAACAAAATGACCCATATCTGTCATGAGCGTTTGTGCAATTGTCTCTGCTGAATTGTCCCAACTGCGCTCAATAAGCTCACACAAGCGCGCTATACCATAAAACTCGCCGCTAGCGTTTTCTGCTTCAGTAATGCCGTCGGTATACAACACCAAACCGTCTCCGGGTGCTAGCTTAAACGTTGCTGTTTTCACAAAATCACGTACATCATCTACTAGCCCAAGCGGAAAGCCCCAATCTTGGGTATCGACAACCGTCACACGGCCCTGTCTTACTAACAGCAATGATTCGTGCTGACCACTTACCCGCAGATGGCTAGTATCACCTTGAACGTCGCAGTCAATGACGGCAAAACTCATACTCAAGTCCACACCCATGCGTTTAAGGTTGTCAAATATGAGGCTGTTGAGGTTGGAAAGTAACAATGCTGGCATATCCCGCCCGGCAATCATGAGCGTGCGCACTGCCGTTTGCACCATGAGCATGACCACACCACTTTCTAGTCCGTGCCCAGTGACATCACCAATGGTGAGCTTCACGCGGTCACCATAGCGGAGGACGTCGTAGTAGTCGCCGCCAACTTCGTCTGCAGGTAAGGTGAGGCCGGCAATGTCTAAGCTCGAGGACGTTTGTAGTTCGTCGTAATTGGGTTGAATCATCTCTTGTAAGCGCTGCACAACACTAAGTTCTGCTTCCATGCGCAAGTTAGCGCGCTCGAGCTGATTGCGTTCGTCTTCAAGGCTACGCACGTTGCGTTCTAAACGCGCGGTCATAGTGTTAAACGTATGTGCCAAAATTCCCAATTCGTCCCGGCGGGTTGCAAGTTTACTGCGCACATCTAAGTGACCACCTTGAACATCTAAAAACGTGCTCGTCAATATCTGAACAGGTCTTATAATATCTCTACGCAACGCAATGAGCAAAGCTAACGTGAGGATCATCGCTACTACGCCACCCAACAAAGTCTCTTGCTGGTTTGTATTGAGTTGCGCGATGCCGTTAGCGATATCGTTACTCAACAAGTTGCGCTTGCTGGTTGCAATGTCAGCAAGTGAAGCTGACATTGTGAGGGTTTGAGGAACAAGGGTTTGCGTAAAAATAAATAAATCTTCACGCGCGCGGGCGCTGTCTTGCAAAGTAATCACAATATCGCCCGAGAACAGCAAACTTTCGTACTGTTCAAGCATGGTAATAAGCGCATCAAGTTGGTTGTCGTAGAGCAAGTCTATGGTGATAGCGCGTTCAAAAACAGTGATACGCGTTTGGTTAAGTCCTATTAAGTTTTGATAATCGTCTAAAAAAGAGTTGTTGCCCGTTAGTGCAAACGCCCGCAGATTGTCAACAATTCCGGTTAAGGCAATGCGAAACTCTAACAGTTGCCTTGTTAGCGCGTTGCTTGATGCAGCCGCCCCTTCAGCCCTTACACCACTAAACAACGACGCGTCTAGCGTAAGAATTGTACGCTCGAGCTCGCGCACTTGCTCATTAACGTCACGATTAAAATACCCATACGCAGGGCTGCGCAACTCTAGATCGTCGTGAATGCGAAACAACTCGGGGATGATGTCTGACCAAATATTGAACGTCTGTTGCAAGGTTGCAAGGTTAGCTTGGGTTACCTCATCGTCACCGCGTTCAACAATCTCTGCTAGTAAAGCCATCTGCTGCTCAAAGTCAGCTCGAGCAGCTTCGTAATCACTAAGATAGCGATCATAGCCAGCATCACTTAGTGCTAAATGTCCACGCACACCTGAAAGCATCCGAAAAAGGGCCGTTTCGGCGTTGCTTGTAGCAATAACAATAGGAATACGCTGTTTTTCGGTTTGTTCAAATAACCGCACTGTTTGTTGGCCTGTTGTGTAAGACGCCAAACCTAGTAACAACGTCACTACCAACAGCGCTCCAAATGCAAAGTTGAATTTTCGGCTGATCTTCATTGACGCTCCTCATCACAATTTATGCAGCATATTCAATGAGTTTTTCTGTGCATATTTGCTTAAAATTTATTTTTTAAATGATTTGTTTAAATTTAGTAGGTTAAGTATCTTCCTAGTGACTTTGTGATATGGAACGTGGATACATCACAAAAAGCCTTTAGCTAGAGGTGTCATCTTTAACGGATGATGCCCGCTGCTCAGGGCTTGTTCTTTTTAACCACTATCCGTATCTTGCAAATTCAGATACAAGATGCTTGAGTCTGCATAGTTTCTCAATTTAGATAAATGCATTTGAAGCCTAAAGAAACTTCAGCTTTAGGTTTTTATTGATCATCACTTATATAAATAAACCTCAACTCACTCAAAATCATAGCAATTTGACGCTGCAACTACATGAGTGACTTGTCTTAGGTAGGCGAGCTTGCTCGAGCGTGTATTCCCAAGGCCTCGAGCAGCAGCTTAAAATAAGCATCAAAGCTTTAAACAGTGCCGACAAAACAACTAGTTCAAGTAGATTTAGCTGGTAAGTAAGTAAGTAAGCAAGTCTCAACTCAATTCAAGTAGCTATTCAGCACAATTCTCTCAACCTGAGAAAAGTACAACTATCCTGTGACGTTTGCGCTGTCAGATGGATTAGACGCGTCATTTGAATAGTACCTGCATACTTGCGTTATTGGGGTAAGCATGACTTGTGGGGTTCTAAGAAAATAGAAGATACTAACCTGTGAAACATAGCCGGGGCCTATCACGTAACTCGAGCACCGTTACAGGATTGCAAAGTTTTGAAGAGATTTGATAAGTCTATGTAGCTACGCTTGCTTGGTTGAATCATTTACTACGGTCAACCTATCACAATACTTGTCACATAATTTAGCAAGAAATGCTAGTGCGTGACATTATATCAGTCGGTAATACATCACTGAAGAAAAACATACTTAAGGAGAAACATATGCAAAACCGTAGTCACACTAAAAATCTCGCTACAAGCGTTAATGGTTTTTTGCGCTCAACTATTTTAGGATTATTTTGCGCCCTAACGCTCACTACCTTTGTTTCAGCAACTGCTCAGTCTGATAACCCAGATGCAACACTATTACAAGGGCTTAGTCAAAATGATGAATTCAGCATCCTCTTAGATTTGCTTGAAGAAGCAGGCTTAAGCGACGTTCTATCAAGTGGTGAGTACACACTATTTGCACCTACCAACGACGCTTTTGTAGACCTTACAGAAAACTTGGATGCAAGCTTGCGCGCTAACCCAGATGTGCTTACTCAAATCTTAGCCAATCACGTTATAGCAGGTCGTTACGGCCTCAACGAACTACAAGATGCTAACGACGGTAGTGTTATCTCACTCGCAGACGAGCCCTTAACTTTTAACGTGACACTTGGTGGGCTCACTGTAAATGGTGCTAGCATCGATTCAACCGATGTGGGCAATGACTATGCTAATGGCGTCCTGCACGAACTTGGCGATGTTATTTTGCCTCGTTCATTACAGCGTACGGGTGCTTTAGAAGATGCTTTGTTGATCGTTCCTGTAGTACCAACAGATGCTGATACGGACTCTGAAATAACAGAAGAAGCTACCGACCCAGATACCCAAGCAGCAGTTGTTGAGGTAGAGACTGAGGTAGTAAGTGAGGTAGCAACTGAAGATAGTGATGTGAACACAGCAGATGTGAACACAGTAGATGTAAATACACTAGCAACAGGCGTAGCAGGAAGTCTCATCACATTATTAGAAGAACAAGATGATTTTAGTGAGTTAGTCGCTGCGCTGCAACAAGTTGACTTGCGTGGTTTGGAAATGCCTTTCACCTTATTTGCTCCTACTGACGAAGCATTTGCCACTTTAGATGAAAGTGAACTAGCCGGTGCAGATACGCAAACTCTACTGCTATATCACATTTTACCGGGAAAAATAATGAGCGAAAATCTGGTTGGCACAGCGCCAGGAAACACTACAACCGCTGAAGGTGAACGTCGCGACGGTCTAGCAACCACGCTCGAGGGACGTACCCTGTTATTAACACTTCAAGCAGACGGAACCTATACACTCAACAACGAGCGTGCCACTGTCATCGAAGCAGACATCGTATTAGATGACAATGACTATGTAGTTCATGTAATTGACGCTGTGCTTCTCCCTACAGACATGGCAGAAGAGTTTGATAGCGATTAGGTAGCTCGTTAAGACAAACACATAATACGGAATCCATTTATATCCTGAACAATGCCTAAAGGCATCATCGCGTCCACCACGGATTCTGTAGTTCATCCTACCTGCTCTTGCAGGGGTTGATTCTTCGAGAATCAACCGGATTTGATACAATACCAAGTTGACTCTTGAATGTCATAGTCTGAATCCTCTAAGGGTACACGCTCACGCGTTTTTTGCATGGCACGTTACGCATGTCACGAAAACTGCGGTTTCCAGCTAGGAGGTACTTAGATGGAGCCACTAAGTGTCTTCATAGTAACTTTGCGACGTAAAAAGTGATTCATTCACGTCCTTAACCGCTACCGCTATCTGTATCTTGCAGATACAGATAGGAGATACTTAACACTAGTGACTCATTGTCTGCTGCTCTTCGAGTACCTGTTTAGATACATGCTCTGGCGCTGCCGTGTAGTGGTCAAATTTGAGTGAAAAGGTTCCTCGTCCACTGGTCATAGAACGTAAATCTGGCGAGTAGGTTTGCAACTCTGCCATAGGTACGTGGGCGCTCACTAGGCTTACTGACCCTTCGTTGTCCATACCTAAAATGCGTCCACGACGACTACTCAAGTCGCTGATAATATCACCAGTGTAGCGTTCGCTGGCGCGGACTTTGACGAGCATCATGGGCTCGAGCAAGACCGGTTTAGCTTGCTTAGCAGCATCTTTAAACGCATGTGCCGCAGCAATCTGAAACGCAATATCTTTAGAATCTACGGGGTGGTGTTTACCGTCAAAGATGGTCACCCGCACGTCCACCGTGGGATAACCTGCGTTAATACCATCAGCAAGGGCGTTTTTGACACCTTTTTCGCAACTGCTAATAAACTGACTAGGAATGCTACCACCGACTACTTTGTTGACAAATTCAAAGCCCTCACCGCGTGCAAGCGGTTCAACCGTAAGGGACACTTCACCAAATTGCCCAGCGCCTCCACTTTGTTTTTTGTGGCGGTAACGTGCTTCGGCTTTGCCGCTGACCGTTTCGCGGTAAGAAATTTTAGGCGGACTTACCGACACATTCACGTTGTAGCGGTCACGCAATTTTTCAACTGCAATGTCCAAATGCATGTGACCCATACCCCACAACACCGTTTCGTGAGTTTCTGCGTTGCGCTCGAGTGCTAACGTGGGGTCTTCGTCGAGCAGTTTGTGGAGTGCGTCACCTAGCCTGTCTTCATCACTGCGGGTGTCTGGGGTGAGGGCAAGTGCCATGACAGGTGGCGGCAATTCCATAGGTGTTAGGGCTAGAGGATGATCTGGCGCGCACAACGTGTCACCGGTGCGGGGTTGCTCGAGCTTGGTAAGTACCCCAATCATGCCCGCTGAAAGCTCTTGAACTTCTTGCATCTCTTTGCCGTTGGGCACGTACAAGTGGCTTACCCGCATGTCTGTATTACGGCTGCCGTCTAGAACAGTATCACCATGGCGGAGTACGCCTGAAAGCACACGAATCATGGTTTCTTTGCCCATGTAGGGGTCAATACTTGTGCGAAACACGCGCGCGCAAAATGGCGCGTCTTTTGTAAACGCAGGCGGTTCGCCTGACACAGTTTCAAGTAGACGGTGATCGCGATTATGGCGGACGCCCTCGAGCATAAAGTCAAGCAGCAACCGAATGCCGCGCTTTTGGAACGCCGAGGTAAGTAACACTGGCGTCAACTCATTGCGCCGCACAGCTCGGTAAAATGCATCGTGCAAGTCACTATCACTAATAGCTTCATCGTTTAAGTAGCGGTCCATAAGCTCATCGTCAGTTTCGACAATGGCCTCAACTAGGCGGTTACGATACTCTGCTGCCGCCCCAGCAACCTCTTCAGGAATATCAATTTTTGTGGCAACATCGTGTTCATCTTGCCATTCATAAGCTTGCTGATGAAGTAGATCAACCACACCATGAAAGTTGTCACCTTGCCCTAATGGCAGTTGAATCGCAGCTAGGTTGCCCTCGAGCGTCGCCTCAATATCGGCCATAGCCCGGAAAAAGTTGGCGTTGGGTCGGTCCATCTGGTTAATCACACAAAGCGTATTTAATTCGCGCTTGCTAGCACTTAACCAAACCCGCTCGGTCCCCACCTCGACACCGGCAACTGCCGAGACGACCACAATGGCCGCATCTGCAGCAAGTTGCGCGCCACGAATTTCACCCACAAAATCCGCGTAACCAGGCGTGTCAAGGATATTAAATGATTCACCCTGCCAAGTGAGTGGCAGGATGCTGGTATAAATCGAAAAATGATGCCCTTGTTCTTCGGGTGTGTAATCGGCACTGGTGGTGCCTTTTTCCACACTACCCATACTATCTTTGACCCCACTACGCACCAGTAAAGCCTCTACTAACGAGGTTTTCCCAGCACCGCTGTGCGATAAAAGTGCAACGTTGCGAATAGTTTGATCTGACTTGCCGGCTTGATCTGACTTGCTAGTTTGATCTGGCATAGCGTCCCTCTTTACGCATCCTGACTGTAGCTAATGAAGCCAGCGAAGCTGAACATTCCTACAGTTCTAAGCAACCTTAGGGTTGATAACTTTTGTATTGAGTGATTAGTATACACCCAAGCTGAGATGACGTGCGGGACATTTGCAAGCCTGTAGAGATAATTTTGAAGAGGTTTTTTAAGGCGCTTTGGCAGGTTAATCTTAAGTAATCTCGAGCATCAAACAACAAAAAGACCGCACAACCATTACCACGGTTGTACGATCCACCAATGGATATCATTACAGGTATGCCGCAAAGCTACTTAACGGCAGTACATGTTTTATCAACCGAGTTAAAACATACTATTAAGCCGCTGACAGAGCCTCTTTTTCTTCTGCTTCACAAATGAGACTCGCACGTGCAAAGTTGAGGACTGCTGCCGGGAACTGCTCGAGGCAAGCATCTTGCGTAAGCTGTCCGGTCATGTGCTCATATAAATCACACTTGTAAAGGGTTACGTCGGTCATTTCTTGAAACTGCTGACCTTTGTGTACGTGCTTTAAAAACTTACTCAAGCTAATGCTGGGGCGAAGGCGCAAGTTACCTACTAAGCAGGTATCACCAAATACTGCTATGAGCCGTCGCGCAGGCATGTGCTCACTATTGTGTTTGCCATATTTTTCGCTGAGAACAGCAGACGCCAACCAATGGATTTGGGTTTTGGCAACCGCCATTGTCGAAAAATAATGTGGTGTTGCGTCACTGTTATTAGTAATTTTAACATCAACATTAGGTACGGCATTGGGGGCAATAACGTTGGCGCGAATAAGCGTTAAAAAACACGCTTCTGGATCATTTAGGTGTTGCGCAAGTGATCCTTGAATAGGCTTTTGGATAAGCCCGTTGAGCATGTAGTCATCCGTTTGTACTCGGCTTGTCACAAATTCTTTTGATTCAAACATGTAACCCTCTTTGATGTGAAACGTAACAGTATGGTGAACTGTTAGTTGTGCTTCAGATGAATGCGTACGGTGTCAGAATGGTGGTCTATTGGTTGCCACATTTTCAGACTCGAGCAGCTTGACTGTAAACATATAGTTTCAAGATTGTTAGGCTTAACGCTGGTCAACAACCTCCACAATGTAGATGAGGCCATTCAAGATTTCTGTATCGGTTTTGACGTAATTGAGCGTATTACACAAGTACGTAAAAGATATTGACACGGTTTGTGTTTAAGTTAGTCTTAGCTTTGTAATGACTAGGGTAGCAAATCTACGATGAGAAATTACCATTAACAAGCTGAGACGCTGATTTGATAATCCGTTTGATAATCTATTTGATGCTCTTGCCAGCCAAAGTACGTGGACCATCATCTAATTTGTGAGGTCACAACTTTGTTGGTAACTTTGTTTAGGAAGTATAGAGCATCTCCTATCGGGATTACAATACCTTTAAGACATTTGCTTAAGATACACGTCGCCTGAACCAGCAAGTATCATCTTTTAATACAATTGTTCAAAATATAAAACATTCAAGTTTTATTGTTATTGAGCTATTTAGCAAAGATAAATGCGTGGGCGTAGTAGTTGGGTAGTAGTTATGTAGTAGCTACATGGAGGATGTGACCATGGGAACAACCCCAAAAACAACCCCAAAAACAACCCCAAGAACAATCATGAGAAGAGCATGGCAGCAGGTGAGCAACAACGTGGCTCGAGCCTCGTCACAAATAGGAAGTTATGTATTAGCTATTGCAAGTGTCCTTATAGGCACAAGCTTTTTAGTATTCAGCCTTGGCTATCTTACAGGGGACCCCACCAATACCTTACTACCACCAGACACACCGGCCGAAGCCGTTGCAGCATTTCGCCTCGAGCAAGGTCTCGACAAACCCTTTATCGTGCAATATGGCTTGTTTCTAAGACGTGCTATGCAAGGTGATTTTGGCATGTCACTGCGCTACCGTGAACCCGCGTTTCCACTGGTTGTTTCACGGCTAGGTGCGTCGGCGCAGCTTTTGTTACTGGCACTGGCGTTGGCGGGCATCCTGAGTATTGGAGCAGGTTTGGGAAGTGCCTACTACGCTGGCACACTTTTGGACAGCAGCCTACGTACAAGCGTGCTCATAGGTCAAGCGCTGCCACCTTTTATGATTGCCCAGCTCCTTATTTTGATGTTTGCCGTGGGGTTGCAGTGGTTACCTGCAACTGGCACTCCTAGCTGGCGCGGGCTTGTGTTGCCTGTACTTGCGACCAGCAGTTTTTCTGTGGCAACCCTCACCAAACTTTTACGAGCAAGTGCTCTAGATGTCCTGTCCCAAGACTACATACGCACAGCCAAATCTAAAGGTTTATCTCTGTATTGGATCACCTTAAAACACACGCTTCGCAACGCACTTATTCCCATGTTGGCAGCACTCAGCAACCAAATAAATACACTCGTTGCAGGTACAGCTGTTGTTGAGACGGTATTTGCCTACCCTGGCATGGGGCGTTTACTGGTTGAGGCCGCAACCGCTCGAGACATTCCTTTAATTCAAGCGTTTGTCAGCGTTGTGGCGCTATTTGTTGTGATAACCAACCTTGTATTTGATGCACTTTATCTGTGGATTGACCCACGCTTGCGCGAGCATTAGCAGCTAAATAATTATGTGTAGATGCTGTTCCCGCAAAGCCTCATATCGCGTTGTTTGACACGTCTAGAGCGGGGTTAAGGCTCGAGCACGACTTTAATCACACCATCACTGTAGGCAGACATCATCTCAAACGCGTGTTTAACCTCACTAAGGGGTAACACGTGGGTCACAATGGCGTTCACATCTAACTTGCCGCTACTCACTAAGCGAATTGCGCGTGGATAAATATTGCCCATACGCCGCGACAACTTGAGGGTCAAGCCTTTGCGCCGTACAAGTGAGGCTTGCAAGGTAAACGCGTCACCATCGGGAATACCCACTAACACAACCTTGCCGCCAATACGGGCAGCTTGGGTGGCATGGGCGGGTCCATCCGGTGAGGTCGTTGCTTCTAGCACAACATCTGCACCACGGCCATCGGTGTAGTCAAGATAAGCGTCTACACTTGCAAACGCAGCACCTGCACCAAGGTCTAGGGCTTTGTTACGGCGGTACTCGAGCGGCTCAATCACACAGGCCCGTCCTGCACCAGAAAGTTGCGCTAGCATAAGAGTGTATAACCCGATGGTGCCAGAGCCTAAAATGACAATATCTGACACGGGACGTAATTTGGCAAGATCAAGCGCGTGTATGGCCACACCTAGCGGCTCGAGCAACGCTGCTTGCTGAGCTGTAAAGGTTTCCGGCACGCGGTGCAAGGTGCTCACGGGTACAGCTATATACTCTGCCATCGCCCCTTGAGTTGGCGGGCCCCCTACAAATAAATGATTCGGGCACAAATGATGATTGCCGCTATGGCACCACTCACACCTGTGGCAAGGTTGCGCTGGATCAACTGCAACAAGCGTGCCATCTGCCAGGCCGTGGGGTTCACCCGTACCTTCAATAATGTGTCCTGCAAACTCATGACCGGGTGTAAACGGTGCGTCGACAACCATCGAACCAATGCCGCCTTCATGGTAGTAGTGCAAGTCACTCCCACAAACGCTATTTGCACCCACACGAATGAGCACACTATCTTTGTCTGCACGAGGCTTGGCAATTTTACCAACACCAATATTGTGTGCGCCCTGCATGAGCGCAGCTTGCATTACATCTGCTTGTATTGCTACTGACATAGCTTCCTCCTCGCCAACTTTGCTGACAACTATTGATATGACCCTTAACCCAACAGCTTTGGATTGTTCAATCATAATCCTCTTCAGTGTCCTAAAATACATCGTCACAGACACACCCAACACAAGGGCTTGCGTTGACTTTTAGCTGAGGCTATGACTATACTGTTGGTCACAACAACATCTTGTTTCCAGTTGTAGTTTGGCAGCTTACTTACGCCCTTTGAGGGGAGGTTGGTAGTTTCTGCTGCATGTTTGTGGGGTGGTCATGTTCTTTACACCTGTGCGCTTTGTGTCTATGTACGTCACCTTTTGCATGCAACTATAAAGCGATGTAATAAGACTATGTTTCTGATCACGAGGTTATTGTGACTAGGTTGTTTACAGGTCGATGCTTGTATGAAGACGTTGTAGTAAAAACACGGAAAGGTAAATCGTGAAAAAAATTAGCTTTTTCATCTTGATACTTATGCTCATCGCCAGTGCTAATGCGCAAAGTTTTTTTGCAGATGCTGCTGCAGACTTACAAGGCGTGACTATTCGTGGTGTTTCCGAAAGCAGTCCACCATCACGCTATGTTGCTGAAGTCCTCGCCCAACAATTTGAAGATGAAACCGGTATTCGAGTCGAGTTTGAGGCCACCTCTTGGGATCAAATGTACGACAAAGCCATCAAAGATATGGAAGCCAACACAGGCATCTACGACTTTGTTTATATTGAGCAAGACATCATTTATTCCTATCTAGCTAGAGATTTTCTGGTTGATGTTGAAGCTGCGTTAGAAGCTAATCCTGATCTGCGCGCACCCAACGTAGACTTTAGTGACTTCACAACCTTTGCTGACAATTTTAGAGGTGACAACGGGAACTTGTACGGCGTTCCTATGGAAGCGTTTATTAAAGTTTACCTGTACCGCAAAGATTTGTTTGAAGACCCAGACATTCAAGCTGCGTTTGCTGAAGCTTACGGCTACGACCTTGCACCTGCTACTACCTTTGCGCAGTACCGCGACAACGCTGAGTTTTTTACCCAATACGGTGAAGATAACAACCTGCAACTTTGGGGAACCACCGTGCAAGGGTCAACAGGTCACCCAGCATCTACCTATGAATTTTTAGAAACCATTGCGCCTAGTTTTGGTCTTTACGACTGGGGTATTAGCGATGACTTTCGAGCTAGCGTCGAAAACGGTGGCGAGCTCAACAGCGACACGGCCAAAGAAGCCCTAGCTTACTGGATTGATCTTTTACAATTTGCACCACCCGAAGCAACCAGCAGTACCTGGGACGAAGTTGCCTCGAGCTTTGCTGCAGGTCGGGCGGCTCAAGGTTGGGTGTACGGCGAAAATGCTGCCTGGATTGCAACTGATCCTGACCGCTCTATCGTCATTGGCAACGTTGGCGTGAGCTTACCCCCTACAGCACCTGGTGTTATTGAAGATGCTGAAGCAGGTCTAGGCTACATTGGTTATTACGATGGTGGCGCGTTTGGTATTCCTTATTCTTCTCAAAATCAAGAAGCTGCGCTACTCTTCTTGCAATACATTGCCCAAAACGAAGTTCAAGCAGATTGGGCTGTTGCTAGTGCGCGCATTACCCACACCGCAACCTATGACGATGCTAAAGTGATTGAGCAAGACGCCCGCGTTGACGGCTACTACAGCCTTATGCGTGAAGAAGGTCGTCTATTCAAAGGCGCACCCGAATATCCTTTTCACAACCCCATTCGTGAAACCATTGACCCGTTTATTCACCGCGCGCTTACGGGCGAACTCACTGCCAGTGAAGCACTCGACCAAGCTGCTGCAGCTGTTGACGCACGACTTATTGAACTAGGGTTCGCGGAGTAATCGCATCTTTTACCTCGAGAGGGCATCCACTTATCCGGGTGCCCTTTTAAGATGAAGTGAGCATCAACTTCAAGAGTCATATATATAGATATATAGCAGCTCCAGGATTAGTTTTCCCACACTGAGTGGGTCAATGTCTACGCCTCTAGAATGTCTACGCCCCTAGATCGCACGCGCCACTGCCTGTAGCAGTTACTCGTGGAAACGCTTATAAAATCAACTTTTAATACCTAATACTTCGGACACTTATTGAGGTGTTTGAGTCCGATGCCATCAGTGTCAGCAGACTTTTACCAAACTCACCTCAAACCCTAACTTACATTAAATTAGAAACACTGTCACAGACGTATCTGGAAAAGTGGATGAACATTAGT
>CAZMCW010000063.1:15229-16900 GCA_964564405.1 uncultured bacterium | reverse complement strand
GCGTACCCTTAGATGATTCAGACTATGACATTCAAGAGTCAATTTGGTATAAGCTGAGCAACTTACGGCGAGTTGACTGAGTACGAGCGTATGCACATTTATAGCTTAACCAATGTCTGTAAAACAATCTGATGGTGCTAAACTACTTTGTGAGTTACCTAGATGCTGACGACTTTTTTGTGCGTAAGTTTTGTGCTTCTCAAGATGCCTTAAACGCACTTGCTCAAGATCCCACGCTTCATATTTTAATCGACCACGTTGGCATGTGTGAATGGCGTTGTCATAGCCTTTTTTTTACAGCTGTGCGAGCAGTGGTTGGACAGAGTATCTCGTCCAAAGCAGCAACAACGGTGTTTAAGCGTATTTTAGAAGCAACACGGCTCGAGCCCACCACAATTCTAGCCTTAGAAGAACCAAAGATGAGAGCACTAGGGTTATCACAACAAAAAGTGACGGCAATCACGGGGCTAGCGCAGCTCGAGGTCGACGGTCAGCTCACCACTTCAGACCTTGCCACACTCACCGAGCGCATCACGGCTATTCGCGGCATTGGCGTATGGACAGCTGAAATGATTGCTATCTTTTCACTGGGCGCACCCGATGTTTGGCCTATAGCTGACTTAGCACTCATCTTTGCGGGTAGAGACCTTTACGACGTCACCGGTAAACCCGCCCTACGCAATCTAGGCGAGCAGTTTCGCCCTTATAGGAGCATTGCCATGTGGTACTTCTGGCGTTGGGTTGAATTAGGTCAACCTGAGCTAAAAACGCTCTCAGCCAAAGCACCTGCACCAGCAGAGACATCAGTAACCCTTGAGTAAAGCGGTATGAGTAAGACATCAGCAGATTGCTTGTCGAGAAGACTGACATGTGTTTGATAGCATTCAAAGCAATTGTAGTCACACCATGTTTAGGTATTTCTCCCCTTCACCCTTTCTCCCTTTCCCTCTTAGCTTTCTTTCATATCGATGCTCTCATTTAGCAAATGCGAAACAGCCACAGTTGACGCTTAAACTATCTTCCTCCCATGCTAAGCTAGCTGAATCATGTACATTTATGACTTGCGCGTTTTTCCGTCCAAAACGCCCCTAGCCAAAGAAGATCAACTTGCTTGGAAGCTAGCTAGCCTCGCTACTGACCCGGTAGCAGTTGATACCGATGTCACCGATATGGTCATCAACCGCATGATTGATAACGCGGCGGTGGCCATTGCCGCCATTAACCGTACCCCCGTTGCCAACGCCAGAAGTCAAGCGTTAGCCCATCCTCATGAAACAGGTGCGCAACTTTTTGGGGTGCCACAGGACACTAAAGTGATGGCTGAGTGGGCTGCGTGGGCTAACGCCACCGCCGTGCGCGAGTTAGATTTTCACGACACCTTTTTAGCTGCTGACTACTCTCATCCTGGCGACAACATTCCACCCATACTCGCTGTTGCCCAGCAAAAACAGCGTGACGGTGGGGCGCTCTTACGCAGCATTGTGACAGCGTATGAAATTCACATCAACCTCGTTAAAGCCATCTGCTTACACAAACACAAAATTGACCACATGGCCCACCTATGTCCAGCCAGTGCTGCTGGCATAGGTACACTTTTGGGCTTAGATACAGATGTGATTTATCAAGCGGTTCAACAAGCTGTACATACCTCATTTACCACGCGGCAGTCAC
>CAZMCW010000063.1:11419-15219 GCA_964564405.1 uncultured bacterium | reverse complement strand
CGAGCTGGAAAGCCTACGTACCCGGCTACTCTGCCAAACTTGCTATTGAGGCCGTCGATCGTGCTATGCGCGGCGAAGGCGCACCCTCCCCTATTTATGAAGGTGAAGACAGTGTGGTGGCATGGTTATTGGACGGGCCAGATGCTCACTATGAGGTGCCCATGCCAGAACCCGGCGAATCCAAACGCGCCATTTTGGAGTCGTACACCAAAGAACATTCCGCCGAGTACCAAGCCCAAGCCATCATCGACCTAGCATTTAGGTTGCGCGAGCGTATTGCTGATACTGCTGCCATCCGTGAAGTGATTTTGCACACGAGCCACCACACCCATTACGTGATTGGCACAGGTGCCAACGACCCGCAAAAACAAGACCCCAACGCCAGCCGTGAAACGCTTGACCACAGCATTACCTATATTTTTGCAGTGGCACTGCAAGATGGCCGTTGGCACCACGTGGACAGCTATACGCCTGAGCGTGCGAGTCGTTCGGACACTGTGGCGCTCTGGCACAAGATTCGCACGGTCGAAGACCCCGAGTGGACGCGCCGCTACCACAGTAGCGATCCCAACGACAAAGCGTTTGGCGGGCGAGTTGAAATCATTTTGGAAGATGGCAGCATTGTTAGCGATGAACTCGCAGTTGCTAATGCACACTCGTTAGGAGCTAAGCCGTTTGTCCGCGAAGATTACATCCGCAAGTTTGACACGTTAACCGAAAGCATCATCGACAATTCTGAGCGGGATAGGTTTTTAGAGCTTGTCCAACGTCTACCTAACCTCAATGCAAATGAAGTACAAGAGCTCAACGTTCGCGTACCCATTGATAGCCTCAGCCATAATGAGCGGGATACTCGAGGCATCTTTTAATGCTGTTCACCGATACTACCCCTGAACAAAAGCGTGCTGTCTTTCGTGAGGGACTCGATAGTGGCAAGTTGCTAAGGTTTCCGGGCGCGTTCTCACCCTTGGTGGCAATGCTCTTTGCTGAGCAAGGCTTTGATGGGATTTACATTTCTGGTGCAGTGCTCGCTAATGACTTGGGCTTACCTGATATTGGGCTGACGACGTTACCGGAAATTAGTCAGCGCGGGCGGCAGATTGCACGGGTGACAAATTTACCGTCCATCATCGACATTGACACAGGTTTTGGCGAACCAATGAACGTGGTCAGAACGGTGCTCGAGCTACAAGAACTCGGCCTCGCAGGTTGCCACCTAGAAGATCAAGAAAACCCTAAACGCTGCGGTCACCTAGATCACAAACAATTGGTGGATGTGCCCACCATGACCCGTAAAATCAACGCAGCCGCAAATGCTAAACGCGACCCCAACTTTGTACTCATCGCTAGAACAGACGCGAGAGCCTCCGAAGGTCTAGACGCTGCCATTGACCGTGCCAAAGCTTACGTGGACGCGGGTGCTGACATGATTTTTCCCGAAGCTATGCAAGACGAACGCGAGTTTGAAGCGTTTCGTAAGGGCATAAACGTGCCGATTCTCGCCAACATGACTGAGTTTGGAAAGTCTAAGTTACTGGACGTGGCAACACTCGAGTCCCTTGGCGTGAACCTCGTCATCTACCCAGTGACCAGTTTGCGCCTTGCCATGCACGCTGTTGAAACAGCTTTTGCAGACATCAAAACCAACGGCAGCCAAGAACATTTACTTGACAAAATGCAACCGCGCAGCAGGCTGTACGAGTTGTTACGGTACGAAGACTACAATGAATTTGACCAAAACATCTTTAATTTTAACCTGACCAAAACCCAATAAGGAGCATGATGACTGAGACTGTAAATGTGAAAAAGGGGCTCGAGGGCGTCATTGTTGACACCACTAGCATTTCCAAGGTGATGCCCGAAATTAACTCGCTGACCTACCGTGGCTACAAAGTTCAAGATCTTGCTGAACATTGCTCGTTTGAAGAAGTGGTGTACTTGTTGTGGCATGGTGAGTTGCCTACGCAAACAGAACTTGATGCTTTCATCAAACAGGAACGAAGCTTGCGGGCCATCGACGATGACCTCAATCAACTTATTCAGATGACGAGCCAACAAGCACATCCGATGGACGTGGTGCGTACCGCCGTAAGTTTTATAGGTGCCAACGCCAACCCCGAAGGCAGTGAGGATAACCTCAACTATGCTACCGACTTGCTGGCGAAGCTACCCACGATTGTGGCTGCGGACTTTCGCCGCCGCAAAGGTGAGGATGTCATTGCCCCTGACCCCACGCTGAGTTTATCCGAAAACTTTTTCCACATGTGCTTCGGTGAGGTACCGGACGCGGAACTAGTCAAAGCCTTTGATGTGTCGCTGATTCTTTACGCTGAGCACAGTTTTAACGCGTCTACGTTTTGCTCGAGGGTCATTACCTCAACCTTGGCGGACATGTACAGCGCGGTTACCGGTGCCATTGGCGCACTCAAAGGTGCCTTGCACGGCGGTGCCAACGAACAAGTGATGTACCTTTTACAAAAAGTGGGCGGACCAGATGCCGCTACCGAATGGATGCACAATGCGCTGGCCGAGAAACGCAAAATAATGGGCTTTGGGCATCGTGTTTACAAACAAGGGGATTCGCGGGTGCCGACCATGAAGCACTACGCGTTACGCAAACGGCGCAAGCGCTCGAGGATGTCATGGTGTCCGAAAAAGGCATCTACCCCAACCTAGACTTCCCTACAGGCCCCGCCTACTACATGCTCGGGTTCGACATTCCCATGTTCACGCCCATTTTTGTGATGGCGCGTATTTCTGGCTGGGCCGCGCACATCATTGAGCAAGCTGCCAACAACCGGATTATTCGACCCCTTAGTGAGTATGTAGGTGAGGGTGAGCGGGCAGTCATCCCACTAGCTAAACGTGACTAATCTCGATACATCAGGTGCTTCCAAAACTCATAACCCATGCCTTAAGTCCCTGAGCTTTACATTGCTGATATTGCTAAAAGTCTCGCATTCTATGTTGATTTGTTAGGCTTTCACATCGAGTATCAACGACCTGAAGAGGGATTCGCCAAAATTGCTCTCGAGGATGTTTTTTTGATGCTGGAAACATTTCATTCACGGCAATCTGCTTCAGAAGACAACTTTAAGCAAGGGCGGTGGCGTACAGCAGCGTTTGAATATCCCTTAGGTCGAGGCGTCAATTTTGAAATTACAGTAACGGATATTGAACCAGCTTATCTGAGGCTCAAGCAAACCAACTATCCTCTGAAGCTAGATGTTTATGACAAGCAATATCGTGTTAACAAGCAGTTGATCGCAGTAAGGTAGTTTCTGGTAATGGACCCTGATGGTTATCTGATTCGTCTAGCACAAGATACTGGCGTCCGCACGCTTTTGTAATTGGCAAAAGACCTCGAGCATCTTTTAACTCGAGGTCTTTTTTAGTATGTTTAGCTTAGGGTGTCACATTTATCGTCAACTGCCATCTAGAACATCGAAAGCACTTGATTACCGGTGATATCAATCAGATGATATCTACTACCCTTTAAGCCCCGAACTTGCCAACCCCTCAATAAAGTAACGCTGCGCAATCACAAACACAATCATCGGTGGCAAAATGGCAATCGCTGCACCTGTAAGCACAATGTTTGGTCGGTCTGCTGCAATGTTACTGAGCTTAATCAGCGATAGCGTCAATACGTGATTCGTTTCGTTAGCTTCGTTAATAATCAAGAGTGGCCACAAGAAACTGTTCCACGCGTACAAAAATGAAAAGATAGCGAGCGTGGCAATCGCCGGGCGGCTCAACGGCACAAAAATCTGCCACAGAATGCGCATACGGCTCGCACC
>CAZMCW010000063.1:761-11409 GCA_964564405.1 uncultured bacterium | reverse complement strand
TGTCAAGCGGTTAGCACCGTCAATCATAGCTGATTCTTCTAGGTCTTTAGGAATGGTCATAAAAAACTGGCGCATCAAAAATGTCCCGTAGGCCGTAAAAATCCACGGCAAAATAAGCGACACCAGTTGGTTTTGCCAATCCAAAATAACCATCAGGCGGTACATAGGAATAATGAGCACCACAAACGGAATCATAATGCTGCCTAGGTACAGCAAAAAGAGTGTATCACGCCCGCGAAAACGCACCCGACTAAACGCATAGCCACCAAAAATAGAGGTAACAAGCTGCCCTGTCACCACGCACACCGTCACCAAAATGGTGTTCACTAGTGCGCGGTCAAGTTGTAAGCCAAAAAAGGCTTCGTAGTTGCGCCATTGAAACTCAACGCGCTCGTCTTGAGTAGCGGTGCGGGCCACCGCAAAGACCTCTGTACTTGCGTCATCTGGCGCGACAAAGCGGTTTTGTGAGCCTCGGTAGGCAAGTAACAGTCTTTGAGTTTGCCCGTTGACGGGCACCTCGTAAACATCAAAATTATCTTCGTTGCCAGCGGCATCCGTTAGGGTAACAGTCTCTCCTGTTTCGGTAGCCTCATCTAGCGGAATTTCTACATCGATGAGACTTTCGCGGGGTTCAGCTACATTGAGGTTATCTTCACTGGTAAAAAAGCCAAACCGTACGCGCTCGCCGGTGTCTACAAGGCGTTCAGTGGCACCGTCAATCTCAAATAGAAACACAGGTACGTCTTCACCTTCAAAAGGAGTCGTATTTTGACTCAAGGGTAGTAGTCGTGGTGGAAAACGAAACACGTCTGTGGAATCTTTGAGCGAGGTTGTCATCATATATAAAAACGGAAAAATCATCAAAAAGCCGAAGCCAAGCAGCAGAGCGTAAGCAACCAGTCTGAATAACCACTGACCGACACTAACGCCTAAAACCTCGCGCTTCAACGGGCCTGCTGATTTTGGTGATGTTATCATTGCTGCCCCCTAACCGTAGGCCTGCGAGTTGTTCACGCGGAACTGAATGAACGTAAACACAAAAATGATGGCAAATAGCACCCAGGCAATAGACGATGCATAGCCAAATCTAAATTGATTAAAGCCTTGGGTGTAGAGGTAATACACCAGCGTAGTGGCGTCTTCTGGAATGGGTCTCGAGGGAAACAGTGCATAAGGCTCGTTAAACACCTGCAAGCCTGTCACCATGGTGGTGATGAGCACAAAAAAGGTCGTTGGTGCGAGCATAGGCAACGTCACGTTCAAAAAACGCTGCCACGGATCAGCGCCATCTATTTTGGCGGCTTCGTAAAGCATGTTGGGCACGCCCTGCAAACCTGCTAAAAAGAGTACCGTGTTATAACCCACCACCTGCCACGCCGCCAAAATCACCACCGATAACAGCACAACTCTCGGGTTGGTAAGCCATTGAATATCAGCCGGCGCAAACCCAAACCAACTGTTCAACGTAGTGAGTGAATAGTTGATGTAGCCAATCGTAGGGTCGTAAAGCCACCGCCAAATGAGCGCCGTACCCACTACCGATGCCACGGACGGCAAAAAGTAAAGCGCCCTAAAAAACTTAACGCCAGGTAGCGCTGAATTAAGGATAAGTGACATCCCCAACGCGGGACCAATGGCGAGCGGTATCAACATCAAACAAAATAAAAAGGTATTGCCTAAACTAATCCAAAATAAGCGATCTTTAGCACCAATCACCCAGCGGTTACCTGCTAAGGAGACCTCTCGTACGACAGCATAACCAAAGTCCAGCACGCTTTGCGCACTTGCGCCCGGATCATCAACAGCTCTAACTTGTAGCGATAAAAGTTCACGGTAGTTGTCGAACCAGACGACGTTCGGAACTTGTCCTACCGAGCTATCTGTAAAACTCAAATAAAACGACAACAGCAAGGGTCCTGCAAAAAAGAGCACAAAGCCGATGATGTTAGGTGCCAACATAAACCAGCCTTGCCAAGCAGCGCGCTCAGCTGGGCGTTCACCAAAAATGTCTGCCAGTTTGAGGAGTTGCCAGACAAGCACACCAAAAATGACTGTGACAGCTGTGAGCAGCCAAGCTTGCCAGGTGTTGTAGGTACTAAGTACATAGTTGGCGGCACCAAGCACGTTAGAGGCTAGTAGCAAGACAACAAGCGTGAGGCTGGCAATAGCGGCAGCAAGACGCTCGAGCCCATCCTGCACCCGGCCAATAAACCGCCCAGATACCCACATGAGTGCGTAAGCAATTACAAACCCCAACCCAAGGCGTGCGTTCACCATGAGCGCGTCAACAATGTACTCATAGCTTTGGTACACACCCCAAACACCTAATAATGCAAACAAACTGAGCACCAAGCCAGTAAGGTTGACCCCAAGTGAGGTGTAACGCCCACCGTTGCGGCCGCGCAACAACTGCACACTGCCTAGTATTGAGATTACCGCTGGCAAAACCACCACAATCACGGCAAATACTTGTACCGGACGCCCTAAGTCAGCAGGTTTACCTAAAATGGTTAGCGTTGGCATGTTGGCAACGCGCCACGCAAGTACGAGCGCAGCCGCAGCAATTACCAGTTGCCACAATGCAGTAAACATCACTAAACGGTTGGCTTGGGGCGGCAACGACACATTTTTGTGATGGCGATTCCCTAAAGTACTTACACCTGCCATGAGTATGTCTCCATATTCATATTAAACTGTTGCATGACCATCATCACCTTCCTGTCAGCAGTGTTGGTTGTAAGCCTCGAGCTAAAGAAAAGGACAGCCCCAAAGGACTGCCCTTATTGCACCTAATGGGTTGATTGCTTAGTAACTAAGCTTATTCAAACTCGGGTGCAACTTGCTGGCAAATATCTTCAGCAAACTGCTCTGGGCTAAGTTCACCGTTAAATATAGCCGTTACGCGGTTGCCATAAGCGGTGTCGATGGCTGGCCAGTTACCTGCAAACAGAGGCGCTTCAGTGCGTACGTCAGCAGCGGTAGTGCCATCTACAAACGCTTGGTTATTAACGCCACTATCTGGGAGCGTACCCAAGAAGAGGTCAATAGCAGCGTCTGTTGCACGACTAGGAATATTAGCACCCAGGGAGGCAATTTGCCCTTGAATCTCAGCACTGGTAAGGCGGGTGACTAGATCCCAAGCTTGCTCGGGGTGTTCGGTTTCTGCGTTCACCACATACGCGCCCCAGAACAGCCAGTTGGTGGCTTCACCACTTGGCCCAATGGGTAGTGGTGCTACGTTCCAGCCAAAATCAGCGTTGGCAATGGTCCCGGGCGTTGCCCAGCGACCATTTAAGAACATACCTACGTTACCTGCTAAAAAGGGCGGCTCGCTGTCAGTACCCCAAGGCACTGCCCAGCCGTTTTCAAACAGGTTGTTGGCAAACGACAAACCCTCGACAGTTGCGGCGTTGTCCAACCCGCATGCAGTAAATTCATCGTTAAAAAAGCCGCTACCTGCTGCATTTACGAAGTAGCCCCAGTTAGCCCACCACGCGTTCATGCCAAAACCAAAAACCTCTTCACCAAGTCCGCTGATTTCTTCGGCAGCTTCAGCGAAACTGTCCCAGTTCCAATCGCTTGTACCAGGGTAGTCGAGGCCAGCTTCGTCAAACAAATCTGCATTGTAGTAAATTGCAAACGCAGAAACGTCTCTAGGTAGTCCCCACAGAGCTTCACCTTCATCAATTGAGGTAGTTAAAAAGCCCATAGGACCAGCATAAAAGTCACCTTCGCTGTAGTCAGCATCTGCGGCAGCTAAATCAGCAAGGTTAAGAATGAGACCGGCTTCAGCAAAGCGGGCAACATCTGTGCCGGGAATCCAAAACACATCTGGCGCGGTGCCAGCTTCAATTTCGGTGACTAGCACGTCTTGGTAGCTAGCACTTTCTGACCCACCGGGTTCGTACTCGAGCGTCACGCCGTCCCAAGCAGCATCAATATCGTTGTTAGCGCTTTGGTAAACGTCAATTTCAGCTTGGTTGTCGGGGCGGGTGCGCCAGCGCAAGCTAACATCTTGTGCAGTGCCAGTTGCTAGCAGTACAGCCACCAGTAGTATACTTCCCAAACGTAATCCTAGACGGTTAAACATAGTTCCTCCTTGGCATATTCGTGGTTAGATCGCCCAGCTATACTAAAACCTAAACTTTAGGCAGGGCATAACCTGTGTTCGTTTGTGATGAACCTATTCAGTCTACACGGCCTCGTTAACTTCGTCCAACACTTTGGCAACACGCGATCTGAACTGCTCAAGTAGATTAAGAATTGCTCTTATAACACCTGTTTAAAGGACGGCGCACATTCTAATGCCGATCAATGCCGACAACATTTGGTGGCAATTTTAAATGCAATTTCCCAATAACTTTTGTGCTATCTGGCTTTGACATAAAGATTACATCTGAGCTTTTCTAGACCAACCAAGTTCAACCTAGAGTCAGCTTTGTGTGTTGGAATACTTACAGAACTTAACACCGTTAAGTAAAATGGCCCTGTTAAAATGCATGACATTGTGCTGAGTCAATAGCATGTGTCAACACGCAACACGAGCAATTATCTAGGGGTTTTTGTAAATGGTTCTATCTTACGGCAGCAGGCTAGCTGGAAACGGTACGCTAGTAAAACCTACAGTTGGCATTGTTACTTTGAATGGTTACTGTAATTCAAATAGTCACTGTAGCTGGTCTAATAATTCTTTTTTGAAGCTTGTAAAGCTTTGTCTTAATGCATTCACATCACGTTATGTTTACGCTCAAGTATGTTATCAAGCTTTCTATTCTAGATTGCTAACCCTTTCTCTCAATATTCACAACCTGCGCTTAAACTTTCTTGAGTACAAGTCAGTTCAACCTCACGATACTTCCTCAACTTATAAAATAAATTTCAGTACTATGGTTAATCATACGGGTAGTAAATTTGTGCTTTTAAGGCACTTGTTGCGTATGTCCTACGCACTTCCCGGAAAGGATTTGTGATGATCTCACTTATTCGTTTTTTTGTTAAGCGCTATGTCTTTTCAATTAGCATTTTTAGCGCAGTTGTCTTTTTTGGGATTGTGAGTGGCATTGGCATTGGCGTCAACTTGCTGCCTCAGTTTGATGTTGCTGTAGTTGGCATTACGACCATTTATCCAGGGGGCGGCCCTGAAGAAGTTGCCAGCCAAGTGTCCGAGCCGCTCGAGCGGGCTGTTGCCACCCTACCCGGCATCAGCTTAGTGGAGTCATTTAATTCTGAAGGTCTGTCGATTGTTATTGTCAGTTTTAACGATGAAGTGGACGTTGACCAAGCTGCCGTAGACGTCAATCAGCGCATTAGCACCGTACTTGACGAACTACCCGACGACGCTAGTTTGCCTACCTTACAAAAGTTTGGTCCCAACGAGCAGTCTATTATTAACGTAGCCGTACGCGTGCCCGGTGCTGACTTACGCGACGTTCAAGACATTGCCAACGACATCGTTAAGATTCAACTTCAGCGCGTGCCTGGTGCTGCCGACGTACAAATTGTCGGCGAGGTTGACCGCGAAGTCCAAGTGCTCGTTGATCCTGATGCGCTAGAGCGCTATAACCTATCTGCTGGACAAATTGCCGGTGCCATTGGCAACTCTGCACTAGACGTTCCAGCGGGCAGTTTGGATTTGCAGCAAGGGCGCATTTTGCTCACCGGCCGCAACCAACCTACTAGCATTGGCGAGGTTGAAGATATTTTGGTTGATGCTACGCGCGGCTTACGCGTGTCAGACGTAGCTGCGGTGCGCGATACCACTGAAGACATTAACAGCTATGCGCGCTTAAACGGTGAACCTATTGTCTTGCTCGAGGTCTTCAAGCAGTCCAACGCCAACGCGGTAGCTGTCGCTGAGGGTGTACGCACAACGCTCACCCGACTTGAACTCCCGCAAAATGCCGAAGCTATTGTTGTTTTAGACAGCACTGAGTTTATCGCTAGTTCAGTGCGCGATACCATTCGCGAAACCGCTCTAGCAGTTGTGATTGTTGGGCTTATTATTTTGCTTTTTGTGGGGCGCTTGGGCTCGGTTTTTTCAGTGGTGATTGCTATCCCCATTTCGTTTTCGGGTGCGCTCATTGCGTTTGCGCTACTTGGCTTCACCTACAACATCATCTCGCTTTTAGCGATAACTGTGGCTGTGGGTTTGGTAGTGGACGACTCAATTGTGATTGCTGAAAACGCTACCCGCTACCGCGACATGGGCTACAGTGCGCTCGAGTCCGTCTTCAAAGGTGCTGGTGAAGTAAGTACGCCGGTGCTGGCCTCAACCTTATCGCTCCTTGCGGTGTTTTTGCCCATCTCGTTTTTGCCGGGTATTTTAGGGGATATTTTTTCAGAGTTTGGGCTTACCCTAGCTGCCACCATTGCCACATCTTACCTAGAAGCTATGTTCTTTTTAACCGTAAGGCTTGCTTATTTACCTGATCCTTACCTTGCCAATTGGCAAACCTTTGGTGCGTCGTTTAGCAAGTTTATCAGTGATATTCGCCGCAATTTGCGGGCTTTGCGTCGTCCGGGTATGTACGTGCTTATGGTCATTGTTGGCCTAGCTGGGTTTATTGCATTGAGAACAGCATTGGGCGGCCCAACTCCAGTTAGCTTGGGTATTCTTGGGGTTGTAGTGCTAGCTGTTCCTTTACTACTAGCTGTGCTGACCTATGTTTTGCGTATTGTCACGTTTTTTGTAGGTGCACTTTTGTACAGTGCGTTTCGCGGCGTTGGCTACTCGTTTGAACGCTTGCAAGTTGTTTACAGCCGTGTGCTGCGAGCCGTCTTGCGCGCGCCAGCTATTATTTTGGGCGTAGCGTTTGTGCTGTTTTTGAGTTTAGGCTACGTGGTTCCGCAAATTGGCTTTAGTTTTACAGCCGACCCCGACAGCGGTCAAGCAGTTGTCACCTTAGAACTTCCCAATACCAGTAACCTTGGCGAGACCAACTCAGTAGCGTTTGCTGTTGAAGAACGCCTTCTTACCTCGCCTTTGGTTACCAGCATTCAAACTAGCGTAGGTGTAGGTGGCGGCGACGTAAGTACCGAAAACCCAACCAACGCTGAAATGCTCATTGACCTTGTCCCCAAAGGTGAGCGTGACCGCAGCACAGCAGAGATCTCGGGCGAGCTACAAAACATACTGCGCGCTGAGTTAGATGCTATTTACCCTGCAGCTGTTGTGACAGTCAAAGCGTTTGATAACTTTGGACCGCCTGAATCTAGTGCTTACGATGTCTCCCTGAGCGGTAACAATCTAGACATTGTCCGCGAGCGCGATTCTTTGGCAAGGGAAGTTGTCGCTAATTACCCGGCGTTAATTAACGTTGACTCGAGCCTTAGCGATACCGTCAGTGAACGCGTGTTTGTTTTAGACAGTGCCAAGTTGGTGGGCACAGGCTTATCTGCAGCTGATATTTACACGACGCTACGCACTTACAATGTAGGCATCACTTCAGGTAGTGTTCGCACCGGCGGCGAAGACTATGATATTCGTATTAAAGCTAACCCTGATCTTCTAGCAGACGAACAAGCGCTTCTCAGTTTGCCTGTTTTTTCGCAACCTCTAGGGCGTTCTTTACCTCTTTCTGAGTTTGGTCAGTTTGAATTTCGCGAAGCCCCCACCACGGTTTACCGCAACAGTCAAACCTATGCAACAACCATCACTGCTGACATTTCTCCGACCAGCGACCTTACGCTTAGCCAAGTGCGTGCGGATGTACGTCAAGGGCTTATCGATGCTGGTGTAGTTGACGACCAAGTCACCTTCACCCAAAGCAGTGCGTTTGACCTTACAGGCGACCTGATCTTGTACACACCGATTGCGTTTTTACTTGCGCTTTTGCTCAACTATTTAGTCATTGCTAGCCAGTTTAATAGCTTCCGCTTTCCGCTTTATTTGATGCTCACCATTCCGCTAGCGTTTGTCGGCGCGTTTTGGCTCCTCTTTTTAACCAACACCTCGCTAGATGTCAACAGTGCGCTTGGGCTTGTCATCTTGGTAGGTTTAGTCACCAAAAACGCTATCTTGCTACTCGATGTCGTCGTGAGCGGCTTGCAAGGTGAGTACAGCAACCTTAAAGATGCTCTTGTCAACGCAGGTGAGCGCCGCTTACGCCCTATTATGATGACCACGCTCACGCTGGTTGCCATCAGTTTTCCGCTCCTGTTTGGCAGCGGTGCAGGTAGCGAGTTTCGCCGTCCATTAGGGCTTATCATCTTTGGTGGGGTAACAGCCTCGGCATTGCTGACCCTATTTGTAGTACCTGCTGCGTTTTACATGTTTGAGCGCCGCCGCCTTGAAACCCCAGATACGAGTAGTTCAAACACCAATCAACGTGTTGAGGATCAACGTAGTGACGCACCCAAGCGTGTACCAAGTCCTATGCCTGCACCACTACCTGAAGCAACTGATTAAGATTGACTCGTCTACACAGCTTTTTTAGACCTCTACTACTTGTAGAGGTCTTTTTTGTCCAACCTCCAGGTGACATTGATACAGTCAATATTGCTAGCAGTGGATTCAGCAACATTATCTAGCCTTGTGATGTAGCAACTCATCATATGATACCAAGTCCGACAAAACACATCATAAACTCCTACGGAGTTCGTTACGTTCTAGTCGGACTTGGTATCTGTTTCTGCTCGCGAGTTGTCTCGCGCAACGCTCGGAGCCGCTCGGGTTACTTTGTTACCAAAATAACCGGGTTACCAAAATAACCGGAAAGGGTATGATTGCTACGAATAGCGTTTCCACGCGCAACTGCCTGTGGCAGTTACTCGTGCAACCCAGGAGAGTAGAAATCGACCCACTCAGGGTGGGGAACTCATCCTGGAACTGCTAGAAATATGGATCCAAGCGTGTCTTGGGTAATTTTCACATGTCTAGCTCGGTATCGTCAGCATCTTTTTACGCCTACGACGTAAGCCCAGTGCCACTTTACTGCCACCAACCTCGAGCCACACACTTATAAACCCAAACAGAAAAAATAGCCCAAAAAAGAGTGGAGATTGTCCACTAAAACGCACGTCGCGAACAACGTTTGCCAGCATTACAATGATACAAAAGGTAATAAACGAGACAATACTCAATAGCTTAAAGTAGGTTGTATTTTTCACGTGTAGACATTACCATTTGATCTCGTCGGAGTGCATGCCACCTGCGGGGTTCAAGCAAGTTTCCCGATCGAACTAGGTGCGACTAGGCCGTGATGTCTTCCTCAGTTGCAGCCTGTGTAAATCCATACTTTCACGTCTAGGACATTCGTACCTGCTAGCACCCTAGTGCCGGACTATACTGACAGCAACGTTCATAAGATTGTGCTTGAGCACACCTAAACCAACTTCATATATCCTGCGAGCTTTGTAGTCAACATAACTGTATTGCAGGTATCTTCTAAGCTGGTTGACACAACAAGCGTTGCTGCACGGTACAGCGCTTGTACGACTGGGTGTACTGTGGCTGTTGTTGCGTTTTACGCACGATTTGCACCGACCGTAACTTGTCCGAGCAGTTTAAGGCCGCGACATCTCAACTTAATTACGCACCATATATGCCCAGTACCAAATGACCTAACCGTATGTTGAGGAGTCTTTTATTATGGCTAAGAAATGGGTATATCTGTTTAACGAAGTTGATCAAGCAGAAACCTATGTAGGTAATGACTGGGACAGCGTGCGCGCGCTGCTTGGGGGTAAGGGAGCCAACCTTGCTGATATGACCCGCTTGGGCGTGCCCGTACCACCGGGGTTTACCGTCACCACCGAAGCTTGTAACGCTTATTCAGAAGCTCATACCTTCCCTGACGACATGTGGGAACAAGAACTGCACGCGCTGCGCACGCTGGAAACCCAAACGGGTAAAGCTTTTGGCAACCCTAGTAAGCCGCTACTCGTATCGTGTCGGTCGGGTGCTAAGTTTTCTATGCCCGGCATGATGGACACTATTTTAAATATTGGCTTAAATGACGGCGTTGCTGAAGGGCTTATCGCTAAAGGTGCCGCACCTAGATTTGTCTACGACTCTTACAGGCGCTTAGTCCAAATGTTTGGGAGCGTTGTGTTAGGTGTTCCAGACGATGTTTTTGAGGCCGTGATTAGCGCACGCCGCGACATGATGGGAGTAAAAAGCGACGTAGACCTTGATACAGCAGACTGGCAAGAAATTACCCGTAAGTTTAAAGCTATTGTGCACACCTATACTGGGCAAGATTTTCCAGAAGACCCGCTCGAGCAACTCAAACTCGCCACCGAAGCCGTTTTTAAATCTTGGAACGGCAAACGCGCGTTTGACTACCGCAACGCAGCTGGCATCGCGCATGACCTGGGTACAGCCGTAAACATTGTGACGATGGTCTTTGGCAACATGGGTAACGACTGTGGCACCGGCGTGGCTATGTCCCGCAACGCGTCTACGGGTGAAAACGCCCTCGAGGGTGACTACCTCACCAACGCCCAAGGTGAAGACGTGGTGGCCGGCATCCGCATCACCCAACCCTTAAGCGACCTCCAAAAAGCTATGCCAGACATCTACGACGAATTTGAGGCTATTGCCCACAAGCTCGAGCGTCACTACCGAAACATGCAAGATATGGAATTTACCATTGAGCACGGCAAACTGTGGATTTTACAAACGCGCGACGGCAAACGCACTGCCCAA
>CAZMCW010000063.1:0-751 GCA_964564405.1 uncultured bacterium | reverse complement strand
TGAGGTGCGCATTGCGGTCGATATGGTCAACGAAGAGCTTATTAGCAAACGCGAAGCTGTTGCCCGCGTGAAGCCCGAACAAGTTGAGTTTTTCTTGCACCCGCAACTCGACAGCCAAGCTCGTAAAGACGCCACCTTGCTTGCCAAAGGCTTAAACGTCTCGCCGGGTGCCGCTGTTGGCATTGTTGCGTTTGATGCTGACACCGCTGAACGCTGGGCCAAAGAAGACCAGCGCCCCGTGATTATGGTCCGACCTGAAACCAAACCGGACGACGTGCACGGCATGCTCGCGGCCAAGGGCATCCTTACTTCACGAGGTGGGCGCACCAGTCACGCAGCACTGGTCGCACGCCAATTTGGCAAACCAGCCGTTGTTGGGGTGGAAGCGCTTCACATTGACCTCGAGCAACGCACCATGACCGTTGACGACATCATGATTAGAGAGGGTGAGTTTATCTCGCTAGACGGTAGTTTGGGTGAGGTTTATGCTGGCGAGATCGCCACTGTTGTGCCAGATATCAACAACCCAGCCTTGTTAGAGCTACTCACCTGGGCAGACGACTTACGCGATCTGGAAGTTTGGGCTAATGCCGATTACCCTGAAGATGCCAAACGCGCCCGCACCTACGGCGCGCAGGGCCTCGGACTTGTGCGCACCGAGCACATGTTTTTTGAAACCGAACGTTTGCCCGTTGTTCAGCAGATGATTATGGCCCGCACGCCTACCGAACGTGCTGAATCTCTAGATGCA
>CAZMCW010000062.1:15633-16958 GCA_964564405.1 uncultured bacterium | reverse complement strand
GGAAAGTCAAACACCGCAGGCAAACCTACATCGTTTAGGTAAGACGCTAAAAAGGGAATATCCCCCGTAAAAATTTCGCCAACGAGCCACACGCGGTTTGGGTCGCCGGGTTCACCAGGACCAAAGAACTGCGCCCAGTAGCTGTCGTTAACGTGCTTGACTGTATCCATGCGGATGCCATCAATGCCAAAGGTTTCCACGTAGTACTCCACAATGGCGTTGAGCCACGCGGTCACTTCAGGAATGTCTTGGTTGAGGTCGGGAAGGCGCGCCAGTTCGCACTCTTGGTCAGGCACATCTGAAGCTTCACAGGTTGCCGTGTCATGGAACCAATCTGGCTGAGTTGTTAGTAGCGTCGCGTCGTAACCCGTGTGGTTGACCACCACATCTTGAATAATTTTGATGTTGTTAGCGTGCGCCGTATCAATCAGCGAGGTTAAATCGTCCAAGGTGCCAAAGTGTGGATCAACTTGAATAAAGTCTTCAGCCCAATAGCCGTGGAACCCTGCAAAAATACCACTGTCGTTGTTCCAGACATCTTCTGGAAACACATTATCGTAATCCCGCATGTCAATCGCAGGAATTTGTAATTTAACAGGCGAAATCCAAATGGCTGTTATGCCGAGGTTTGTAAAATAACCTTCGCGTATTTTGGCTTCAATCCCAACAAAATCACCGCCATACCACCCACGCACGTTGCTCTGGTCAGCTTGGTCATTGGCACCGGGGCGGTTGGCACCGTCGTCGTTGCTGGTATCACCATTGGCAAAACGGTCAGTGAGGGCAAAGTAGATGATTTCATCGCGCCAGTCGTCTTGAGGATCAAGACCGGTGCGTGGGGTAAATGCATTTAAGGTGATATCAACAACTTCAGACCTACCACTGTCGTCAGGACAGTCATCAATTATCGGAAGATTGTTGAAAATAGTACCTTGTAGTGTGCCACTTTCTTGTGTCACAGCTAAGCTAAATGCAGATATGGGATCACTCTCACGCCCTCTGGGTGACGGAGGTATAGTATCAAACGTAATGGAAAAATCTGCAGAAAGCGTATCTTGATTATCACGCTCGTCAACCTCTCCAAAAACACTCCCATTAATTAGTAAGCCTGTGCTACCATCGAGCATTTGAAATGTACCCGTGATGTCATCATTTTGTTGACTGAGGTCAAGATCAAGGACCATGTCATATGACACGTTACAGATATTTAAGTTGATACCCCTAGCACGCCAGCGGCCTTCAAATTGCTCGGTTTCGCTAGTACTACTTCCACAAGCAGTAAGCACAAGAAGCATCATGACGAGCACTGTAAATGACAAGCGCAG
>CAZMCW010000062.1:0-15623 GCA_964564405.1 uncultured bacterium | reverse complement strand
ACACGTTACAGATATTTAAGTTGATACCCCTAGCACGCCAGCGGCCTTCAAATTCTTCGGGTTGTTCAGGTTCACTACTTCCACAAGCAGTGAGGATGAGAAGCATGATACAGAGCGCTGCAAATGACCAGCGCAGACGATTAAACGAGGCAAACCTCGCTTGATAACCTTCTATTAAGTTGTACATAGTAATTTCTAATTTAGCACACACATAGTTGGGAGTGCATACTGAGCTGCAACATATACGCAGTCAAATTTGGCTGCCAAGCCTAAAAACTCTCATGAAGACTATGAGAAAAAGGCTTACAGCTAACTTTAGTTAGGCTTTTCACTACCCAGCTCGGGGGGTAGAAAAGTTCGTCTAGATGCTTATACTAGAGATATGGACACTGTCAATGCTGCTGGACTCATCTTAATCGTCTTCGCCGGATTTGAGCTCATGCGTTGGCTGGATAGACTGCGCCAAGATGTTACTGTTGATGAGTCATCCTCTGCTGAGGTAGCACAAGATGTCACGCAACCTCGAGCCACCCAAACGCTCACACCCGCGCATCTTTATGCAACCCAAGACGCTGTTACGAGTAAATCTATGATCGATACCGTTTGGGACGACTAAGCTGTTGTAGCTTGTTAGTCACATTTACTTACATATTAGTCACATTCACTTACATAATTGAACGCTGCCTGCGGGCGGCGTTTTTTGTTGTGACTTCACCTGGGGTTAAGTCTGGAGACACAGCACGATTGCTCAGTGTGTCTCGAGTCATGATAGACAGCGTGATTGACGTCATCGTCTAGCTTAACTTGAGACGATACGACAAAAGCACCCTACACAACCAACACGAAAGAACTGGTGACAGCGTCATGATTGCAGAATTTATAAGCATAGGCACAGAACTTTTACTCGGTGAAATTGTCGATACCAACAGCGCGTGGGTCGCTAGTGATCTAGCAGAACGTGGGGTGACGGTTTATAGATCCACACGTATTGGTGATAATCTAGAGCGCATTCAAACCGTCCTTCGTGAAGCACTGTCACGGGCAGATGTGGTCATCACCTGCGGCGGATTAGGACCAACTGATGACGACATGACCCGTGAAGCCATCGCCGCACTCATGTCTGAAACACCGGAAGTTGATGCTGAGCTAGAAGCAACGTTGCGCGCGCGCTTTGCTAAGTTTAGCCGCCACATGCCAGAGCAAAACCTCAAACAAGCATGGTTAATTCCATCAGCAGAAAGTTTGCCTAACCCCAACGGCACCGCGCCAGGCTGGTTTGTGCTTACAGTAGACGATAAAGTCATCATCACCTTACCGGGGCCGCCGCGTGAGCTTAAAGCCATGTGGCTCGAGCAAGCCGTACCGCGCCTCCAGCTCCCCACATCTGCCTTTTACATTAAAATCCTCAAAACCACTAACATCGGCGAGTCAACTGCAGCTGAAAAACTTGGCACATGGACGCGATCAGCCAATCCAAGTGTTGCCACCTATGCTAAAAAGGACGGTGTGCACGTGCGTGTTGCGGCCAAAGCAGACACCGTAGATGCCGCCAAGTACGCTGCTGAAACGGCCGAACAAGAAGTTAGGGACGCATTGAAAAGCTTTGTTTGGGGCGAGGATGCCGACGAGTTTGGTGAGGTGGTTACCCACAAATTACAGGCTAAGGGTAAGACCCTGGCAAGTCTCGAGACCGTCAGTGGCGGCATGTTAGCAGACGCTTTAAGTAACCCAAGTGATGAAACAGCATTTTTAGGTGGCATGGTGGCCCACAACCCACAAAGTTTACACGCCTTTGGCATAGCCGAGAACCTTCTCACTATCCAACCACAAGACAGCACAAGTTATGAAGCTTTAGCTGAGGCGATGGCAGAAGCGGCTGCAACACAATTTGGGGCAGATTATGGTCTGGCAATTTGTGGCCAATGGCAGCCTCGTAGCCAAACTGGGGGGCAAGCTGATTTACCTCAAGACAACATCGTGGCGGTAGGTAGCTTCGACGGACAAACGCACCTCAGCAGATCGTTTCAGTTACCCAGCAGTGAACGCGACTGGTTGCGGGAACGGGCAACTTACCAGGCGCTAGCCCTCTTACTATTTGAGGTTATAAACAGTTGAGGATGAGCTAGTTCCAAACCCATTACTAGCATCATGTTTTCACGTTGTCACAAACAAAGCTGGTGTTGCCGATCTACTAGGTATCAACAAAACCGCCTCCAAAGGTTCAAAATCCCGCACCAGAACGAGTGTTTACGGTCTAAACTTAAGTTAGCCAGCGCCAGAATTTAGACCGTCTGGCAAGGTATAATAAGCGATTCATAAAGGTGCTAGCAGAGGCTTTCAAGCGCTATCAACAGGCATTTTGAGCTAGCAACTTACAATGAATCTAAGATGTAACTGACACGCTTTTTCGCTAAAAGTTTAAGTGGGAAGTCAACCGTAAAGTGTTCTCATTGTCTAAAAATCTTGTACTTATGATGTTCTTTGTTAACCCCTTGTGCTTTTGAAAGGACCTTGTTGATTGATGTCGTCACCACACCACCTTGCGATTCTCGAGGTATCTATATCACAAGTACTTGATACCTTAAAAAATAAGTGCTTTAATAGACGTCTGCTAATGTAGATGCTCAAAAGCATTTAAGCTAAGTAGTCCTTAGCTAACTAACCATGAGGTGGGACAACGAATTTGACAAGATGATCTTACTATCGATACTTAAGCCTTTGACGTTTAAATACGTACACACAAACTTAGTCGCAACTTCATTCTGCTTTTGAGGAGGCATAATGGCAAAAGCAACGCTTGAAACACCCCCCGATGTTCAACGCCAAAAAGCACTTGACAACACCCTCTTACAAATCGAAAAACAGTTTGGTAAAGGCGCAGTCATGCGCCTTGGCGAAGACAACCTGTCGTTTACTCAAGGAATCATTCCTACCGGGTCTATGTCCATCGACTTAGCACTTGGCATCGGCGGCGTACCACGTGGACGCATTATTGAGGTCTACGGACCAGAGTCTGGCGGTAAAACAACGCTTACACTCCACATTATTTCAGAAGCACAAAAACAAGGCGGGATTGCTGCCTTTGTAGACGCTGAGCACGCCCTTGACCCGCGCTACGCGCAAGCTCTCGGGGTAGATACCGATAACTTGCTAGTCTCTCAGCCAGATACCGGCGAGCAAGCTTTAGAGATCACCGAGCTACTTGTACGCTCCGGTGCCGTCGATGTGATTGTGGTCGACTCCGTAGCAGCACTGGTTCCTCGTGCTGAAATCGAAGGCGACATGGGCGACACCCATGTGGGCTTGCAAGCACGACTTATGAGCCAAGCGTTACGTAAGCTTGCGGGTGTCCTCTCTAAGAGTCGCACAACAGCCATCTTCATCAACCAAATCCGCGAAAAAATTGGCGTGCTCTACGGCAACCCCGAAACAACTCCCGGTGGGCGCGCGCTGAAGTTTTATAGCTCCGTACGCATGGAGGTTCGTCGTAAAGGTGACGTCAAGTCCGGTGCTGACAAAGTGGGCAACCGCACCCGCGTTAAAGTTACCAAAAACAAAGTCGCCCCACCCTTTCGCGAAGCTGAGGTTGACATTATGTTTGGTCAAGGCATCGACAAATTAGGTGACCTGATCAACATGGCAAGTGACCTCGAGATCCTGCAAAAATCCGGGTCGTTTTACAAATATAAAGGTGAGACCATTGGTCAAGGTAAAGAGCGTACCAGTCAGTACCTAACCGAACACCCTGAACTTATTGATGAACTTACCAACGCCGTTGTTGCCAGCATCAAAGGAATGCCTTTAGATGAACTAGCTAAGGTTCCTACCGCTGATGCAGACATGCGTGATGATGAATGAACGCCCTCTTACTCATTGTCGGTTTGTTTGTAGGGCTTGCTGCTGGCGGTCTGGGCGGGTTTTTACTACGCCAACAGCGCGACAAACCCTTGCTCGAGCAAGCTGAGCAAGATGCTAACAGCATTCGTCAACGGGCTGAAGAAGAAGCAGATAGAACGCTCACCAGAGCTGAGCGCGAACGCCAAGAGATTATTACCCGCGAAACGCGCCGCTTAGAAGACGACATTGCCCGCAACACTAAAACCTTTGAAGACGAGTTAAGCAGAGCCAGAAGCAACCTCGAGCAAGACTTCGCCAGAATGCGTGAAGAACTTAACCGCGACCGCCAAGAACTACGCCGTGACCGTGAAAAATTAGACGGCTTTGAAGAACGCCTCACCCGCCGCGGTGAACAGCAAGACGCCCGCGCCCTCAAGCTAGATAGTCAAGAAGAACAGCTTGACCAACGTGCTGACGACCTGCGCAGCTTGCAAGCAGAGCTAGACGATAAACACCAAGCAGCTGACGCCAAACTTTACGAGGTTGCCCAACTTAGCAAAGACCAAGCGACCGACATCATTTTTGAGCAGCTTAATCAAGCGCTCGAGCGGGAAAAAGCCGTACGCATCCGCGATGCCATTGAAAAAGCAGACGCCGAAGCCAAACGCAAAGCCACGGACATCATCTCGCAAGCCATTCAGCGCAACGCCAGTGAAATTTCTGCCTCGGTCAGTGTGTCGGTAGTGCCTATTCCTAGCGACAACATGAAAGGGCGCATTATTGGGCGTGAAGGGCGCAATATTCGCGCGTTTGAGGCCCTTACAGGCGTGGATTTAATTATTGACGACACGCCAGAAGCTGTGCTGCTCTCCTCATTTAATCCTATTCGCCGTGAAGTGGCGCAAATTGCCCTCAGCGAACTGGTACGGGACGGACGCATTCACCCCAGCCGCATTGAAGAAATGGTGCAAAAAGCCCAGCAGGACATGCAAGCCTATATTCGTGAAAAAGGCGAAGAAGCTGCGCTCGAGGCCAACGTTGTTGGCCTCAAACCGGGTCTACTCCAACTGCTCGGGCGTATGCATTTCCGTACCTCGTTTGGACAAAATGTCCTCAAGCACTCGGTGCAAGTTGCCCACCTAACTGGGATTATTGCGGCTGAGTTAGGATTAGATGCCACCATGGCCCGCCGGGCCGGCCTCTTGCACGACATCGGTAAATCTATCGACCGCGAAATTGAAGGCACCCACACCGAAATCGGGGCCACTTTGGCGCGGCGCTTTGGCGAACCAGACGATGTCATTGACGCCATTGCCAATCATCACGACCTTGACCTTGCCAAAACACTTTTCCCGGTAATCGTCTCTGCGGCAGATGCGATTAGTGCAGCACGACCTGGTGCGCGCCGCGAAAGCTTAGAAACATACATCAAACGCCTCAAAGAGTTAGAGACGATTGCCCAAAGTTTCCCCGGCGTTGAAAAGTCGTACGCTATTCAAGCTGGACGCGAACTGCGCGTCATTGTCGAACCGCAAAACGTGAACGATGCCTCAGCCGTGTTACTTGCGAGGGACGTTGCCAACCGCATTGAACAAGATATGGAATATCCTGGGCAGGTTCAGGTAACCGTTGTGCGTGAGTCGAGGGCAGTAGAATATGCACGCTAGCCTACTTAATTTTAAATTTAGCTTGAACACGTGATTGTTTAGGTATTAGTATTGAAAGAGCACTGGTTCTGGTGCTCTTTTTTAAATCAGCGAATGAATTGTACGTTAACACCAATAGACTGCCCAACAACCTGCCATACACGATCGGCTGTAACAGCTACTGTATCAAGACGCTTTGCTAGTGCTAAGCATGCTCTATCACCTAGTGACAAGCCATAGTTCTGTGTATTTGATTGAAGTTGAGCTGCTGTAAGTGCGTCTTTAATGCCAAAAGGCTCGAGTTGAATTCCCAAGATTATCAACTCGTCAGTTAATAAGGTAACATCATGACCCAATTTGATTAATCGCTGCGCTACTTCAGCGAAGTTAATTGTTGATAGCACAGCATTTTCAACAGCAACCTTGTCATATCCATCTTCTTCAAGAAGAAAGGCAAGTAAAGCTGATGCATCTAACACAACTGTTTCCATATCAGCTTTCTAATGTGACTTCGTCCCGTCGCGCCCGAAGTAAGTCATCTACTTCATGACCAGAATCACTTCTATACTTTTGGCGTAGGTGCTTGACAAATGCATCACGACCCTCAATAACCAACTTACTATCTTCTATCCAAAAGACAACATCGTCACCTTTGCTAAGACCTAGAGATGCACGTATGTCACTTGGTATAAGTAGTCTTCCTTGGTTATCTAATTTAAGTTTGGTGATTGTAGCCATGTAAACCATATTTTAGCACATATGGCAAACTAAGCCTTAATCACCATTGCCTTTATAATCACCACTGTTTGTAATTGATGATTACAGTAGTGCAGGCTTCCAAATGTAAATGTATATCATGTTGCTTATAACTACTGGATTTGTTTAGAGCACATAGGCAAATTTTGCGCGCGTATGGCAAGTTAACCTCAACACATGCTCAAAACACGTGTAAAAGTTTTTAGGTAATAGGGGCCATGCCCAACCTAACAATATACCGCTGTGCACCTGATTTCTGATTGTACTTTTGGAGGAGCTTAAACATTTCTTGCTGCAAGTTTTTCGCATCTTCAAAATCAAGGTAAACACTATCGCGCCACGCACTTAGCGCGGCAGGTCGGCTGTCATCTAGCATAATGTGGTTACTCGCAGGACTGGTGGCAGTTTGTAATTGTAAACGGCCGGCATCATCTTTGTAAATACGGGTTCCCCACGTACCAATATCTTCCATGCGCGCTTGGACGACACCTTTACGCAGTAGCTGTGCCCAGTACAGGTCACGCTCGCGAATCATAGCTTCTAAGGTTTCAGCGCTGGTGGCTTCGTAGGGTACAAAAAAGACATCTGCAGTTGCCTGATAGTGGTTGATAGCCCGCCCACTGCGTTTTTCTTGGTTAACAATGTTGACTAGCCCCAAGCTTACAAAGCGCTTGACTCTGGCAAGCATGGTGTTTGCTTTGACACCTGTTTCGTGAGCTGCTTGGCTGACGGTACAGGGTTTGCCGAGAAAGGGCTCGAGCTGCCTTAATGTCTTTGGGTTAATGAGAATATCTGCCGCTTGTGAGTCAGTAATCACCTTGACATTAGGTGATTCTTCTAGCGCTTGATCATGTAGCATACCCCGATGATAAACCAACCAGCTGCATCTCAGCTTAGTGACTAGATGATTGTATGACTTTCAAATCACCTAGCATAGCCTCACAATAAATGTATGACTACGACGTAATAGGAAGCAAGAGGGAAATACAGACTAGCTCTTAGTTAATGATGTGACTTCCTGTTGGAGAGCTAAAGCTTTTGCTATGATGAATGTAGATTAGAAATTTGTAATTTAGTGACGGATAGACTGCTTAATCTAGTAGCCATCCACTTGTTAGGTCTGATACCGATTGCGATTAAATACTCTATAACCCTCTACGGGCTTTACGCCGTCCCTACCTACATCGGTAGCTGTTTCCACACCAGGGTTATCTCGCTGACGCTTGGAACCACGTGGGTTAATTCTTTAAAGAATTTACCGGAAAGGGTATGAACGCAAAAATTGCATTACTTGTAAGACTTGACCAAGTGACTAAGCTACAAAGTTTAGCGCACGCCCATGAACCCACACCTTATTAAGGAATTAAGGAGATCTGATGGCACAACACACTCAAAAAAATAGTTTTAACAGCAGAGAAACGTTAAGCGTAGGCAGCAATAGCTATGTCTACTACCGCCTCGGCAAATTACAAGAAGATGCTGTAGGTAATATTGATCAGCTACCTTTTTCAATTAAGGTTCTGCTAGAGTCTGTCCTGCGCAATGAAAATGGCTACGATGTCACCGCTGACGACGTTAAAACCCTAGCCACCTACAACGCTAAACAGGTAGATGAACAAGAAATTCCGTTTAAACCCGCTCGAGTTGTTTTACAAGATTTTACCGGTGTCCCGGCAGTCGTAGACTTAGCAGCGTTGCGCAGTGCCATGCAGCGCATGGGCGGCGATCCGGAGCGTATTAACCCGCAAATTCCACTGGATTTGGTGATTGACCACAGCGTGCAAGTTGATGAATACGCCAACCCGCTGGCACTGGTTAAAAACTCCGAAATTGAGTTTATTCGCAACCGTGAACGCTATGAGTTTTTGCGTTGGGGACAGTCTGCGTTTGAAAATTTTGGGGTTGTGCCACCTGCTAGCGGGATTGTACATCAGGTGAACCTCGAGTACCTTGCCAAAGGCGTGCAACACCAACCCCAAGGCGGTGCAGAGGTACTTTATCCGGATTCGCTTGTAGGGACAGACAGCCACACCACCATGATTAACGGCCTCGGTGTGGTGGGTTGGGGCGTTGGCGGTATTGAAGCTGAGGCCGTCATGCTCGGGCAGCCCATCTACATGCTTACGCCAGAAGTGATTGGCTTTAAGCTTACAGGTAGGCTAAATGAGGGCGTCACGGCTACTGATTTGGTACTTGTTGTCACCCAAATGTTACGTGAAAAAGGTGTGGTCGGTAAATTTGTGGAGTTTTACGGTGCGGGGCTTTCCAACATGACCGTGCCCGACCGGGCCACCATCGCCAACATGGCTCCTGAGTATGGTGCTACCATGGGCTTTTTCCCCGTGGATAACGAAACCCTACGCTACTTGCGCCAAACAGGCCGTTTGGACGACGAAGTGGAAGCTGTTGAGGTTTACAGCAAAGCTCAAGGCCTCTTCCGCACGGACGACACGCCTGACCCCGAATTTGCGGATACCCTCACGCTTGACCTTGCCACAGTGGAACCTAGCCTAGCTGGCCCCAAGCGCCCTCAAGACCGCATTTTGCTGTCTAACATGAAGCAAACTTGGCAAGCAGACTTGCAAAAACCGTTTAACCAACGCGGCTTTAATTTAACGGATGATGAGCTAAAAAATATGGGGATGCTCGAGCAAGACGGTACCACCATCCCCCTTAAACACGGTGACGTGGTCATTGCGGCCATCACCAGTTGCACCAATACCTCAAATCCATCTGTGATGCTAGCAGCGGGCATGGTCGCCAAAAAAGCGGCTGAGGCAGGGCTAAACGTGAAGCCTTATGTCAAAACCAGCCTCGCCCCCGGGTCTAAAGTTGTAACTGAGTATTTGACTGAGGCTGGCCTCATGCCTTACCTCGAGCAACTTGGCTTCCATTTGGTCGGCTACGGCTGCACAACCTGCATCGGCAATAGCGGGCCATTGCCCGAACCGGTCGTGAAAGCCATTCAAGACGGCGACTTGGTGGCTGCTAGCGTGCTCTCTGGCAACCGTAACTTTGAAGGGCGCATTAATCCGCACATCAAAGCTAACTACCTAGCGTCGCCGCCGTTAGTGGTGGCCTATGCAATTGCGGGCACGGTTAATATTGACTTGGTCAACGAACCGCTTGGTCAAGGGAGTGGCGGGCAAGATGTTTACCTCAAAGACATCTGGCCAAGATATGAAGACATCACCGAGCAGTTTGAAAAAGCCATGAACCCCGAAACTTTCCGCCGCATGTACGACGGCATCGAAGAATCTAACGAAGCTTGGAATAACATTCCGGTAAAGGGTGGGGCTATTTTTGAATGGGATGATAACAGCACCTATATTCAAGAGCCTCCTTTCTTTATTGACATGAGTGTTGAGCCGGAGCCAATTGCGCCCATTAACGACGCAAGAGTGATGGTGAAAGTGGGCGATAGCGTCACGACCGATCATATTAGCCCAGCCGGGGCCATCGCTATGAACAGCCCAGCAGGTGCTTACTTGCAAGCCAAAGGCGTTGAGGTCAAAGACTTTAACTCTTACGGTAGTCGCCGGGGCAATGACCGGGTGATGACACGCGGCACGTTTGCTAACATTCGCCTGAAAAACCAAATGGCCCCGGGCACGGAAGGTGGTTGGACAACCTACTTACCCGACGACAACGTCATGACCATTTATGATGCGTCGCTCGAGTACGCCAAAACAAACACCCCAACTATCGTGCTGGCAGGGGTTGACTACGGCATGGGCAGCAGCCGCGACTGGGCTGCCAAAGGCACCTACCTATTAGGCATTAAAGCCGCCATCGTCAAGTCGTTTGAGCGCATTCACCGCAGTAACCTCATCGGGATGGGCGTCTTGCCACTCCAGTTCAAAGACGGCGAAGGTGCTGAGGAACTTGGTTTAGACGGCAGCGAGCACTACACGATTCATGTTGATGACAACGTGAAACCACGTGACACCATCCGGGTGGATGTACGCAAAGCCGACGGTAGCACGATGAGTTTTGAGACGATTTGCCGTTTGGACAGCCCGGTGGAAATTGATTACTACCGTAACGGCGGCATTTTGCACACGGTGTTACGCAACATGGCGCAAAGTGAGGTAACTCAAGCCTAGTTGTCTACACCATAACTCAATATGGCTGATGCGCGTCTAGTAAAATCTAGGCGCGCGTTTTGTTGTCAGCTAACGCCTCAGCTACCGCATGCAAATCCTCAAAAACATAATCCGGCTGAATGCCTGTCTTCTGAATATCTTCTCTAGTAGATACACCCGAAAGCACTAAAATGCTCGTCATACCCGCCCGCTGCGCACCCAGAATGTCGGTTTCTAGTCTGTCACCAATCATAGCACTGGTGTCAGGACTAGCATTTAACCGTTTAAGAGCCTGCTGAAAAATAATTTGCTCGGGTTTGCCGACTACAATCGGCTTGACGCCAGAGGCTGTGCTGATTACATTTAAAACCGCACCTGCACCGGGAAGTTGCCCTAGTTCAGAGGGAAACGACGCATCTATATTGGAGGCAATGAACGGCACACCTGCACGGACAAGTAAGGCTCCCATCGCAAGTAGGTCGTAGGTGAGGTCTCGAGCCAAACCGCCTACAACAGCATCCACTGCCGTCAAATTACCTGCCTCAGCCAGCTTGCGCGCGTCGTCAACAGAAACAACTTGCAAACCCGCTTGGGTGACGGCATCGTGTAAGCCGTCTTCGCCAATCACATAGGCACGGGTTGCTTGCGGGTAGTTGTCTTGCAAATAACTAACCGTTGCATTGGCAGACGTCACTACATACTGCAAGTCCAAACTAATGCCCATGTGCTCGAGTTTGGCTTCCATTTGAGCCGCCGTTTTAGTGGAGTTGTTGGAGGCAAGTGCCACCCCAACACCTAAATCTTGAATCTTACGAAGGCAGTCACCAATACCCGGTAAGGCAGTATCACCGTGCCACAAGACACCGTCCATATCGATCACGAGGTTGTTAACGTTTAACGTTTGGTCTTGACTCATTCCCTGAGCATACCGCGCAGCTCATTACCACCGATGCTTATCAACTTCCTTTTGATACGGCTATCATCTGATGTCGCTAACTTTGCGTGATAAACTTGCCTCACTTTTAAGTAGATTGCGTTTTGCAAGATGGTAATTACAGAGATGATACTTACAGAGGAGGCACCTTATGCCCGGTTTTTCTTCGTTGATTGAAGGTCTAAAACCCTCGAGCACGGTTGCGTTTAACACCAAAGCGGGTGACATGCGCCGTCAGGGAATTGATGTTATTGCCATGACCGCCGGCGAGCCGGATTTTCAACCGCCTGACCACGTGCTCGAGGCTGCTAGAGAGGCCATTAGCAAGGGCATCACCAAATACACCGCCCCAGCAGGCACGTTTGAATTACGCGAGGCAGTGGCAGCTAAATTTAAGCGGGAAAATAACCTCGAGTACACCCCGGAACAGGTGAGCGTGTCAACCGGGGGTAAACAGGTCCTTTACAACGCTTATATGAGTGTGCTCGAGCCAGGTGATGAGGTCATCGTCCCCACACCCTGTTGGGTATCCTATGAAGCGCAAATTGGTCTAGCAGGTGGGCGCTTTGTGCCCGTTCACGCACCTGCAAGTGATGGCTTCGTGCCTGATCCAGAGGCTATTCGCGCGGCCATCACCCCTAAAACCAAAGTCATCACCATCAACTCACCGTGTAACCCCACAGGTGCTGTCTACCCACCGGAGGTTGTCAAAGCCATCGCTGACCTTGCTGAGGAACATGACTTGTGGCTCTTTACCGATGACCTTTACGAGCATCTTATTTATGAAGGCAAGTTTACAGCTGCGGCTCGGTTTTACCCTGAGCGTACCTTAATTATTCACGGTGCGAGTAAAGCTTACGCACTCACGGGCTGGCGCATTGGTTACGGCATCGGCCCGCGTAAACTCATTTCGCTAATGACGCGTTTACAAGGACAAGTCACCAGTGGGGCCAATGCACTTGCACAATACGCAGTAGTTGCAGCACTCAATGAACATGACAAAACTAAGGCGTTTATTGAGATGACCAAGAAAGCGTACATTCAGCGGCGGGATTTGTTGGTGGGTGGTTTAAACCGTCTAGGACTCAGCACGCCTACACCTAAAGGTGCGTTTTATGTGATGGCTGACCTCACACCCATTCATGCAGATGAATATGAGGCTGCGGTGATGTTGCTCGAGCAAGCCCATGTGGGCGTGGTTCCCGGCACAGATTTTCATGCGCCCGGTCAAGCCCGCTTAAGCTATGCCACAAGTACCGAAAACATTCAAACTGCGTTAGAACGCATTGAGAGTGTGTTAAGTACAACTGCGTAAGTTGTTAGAGATGAGCTTTATGCGTGCTCAAGCGCAGCAATGTCCCAAGCTGCTCGAGTTGCTCCGGCGAGGTAGGCGCTGCCTAGAAACTCGAGCAGTGCCTCCTTCGGAGTGTCAGCTTGCCTCACATCGTCGTACATGAGCATTGCCATCGCGCTAGCGTCACCTACCCAGTTGGCTTGGTCTGGGTGCAGTGGCATGGTCCGCAAGCCTTCTGGTTCAGGATACGTGTAGGAGTAAAACGCAGGCGCAGGCACGCTACTATCGCCGGGCCAAAAGCCAAATGAGATAACCTCGTGAGAGTAGGCTTCTTTATCAACCTTGGAGCCTTCTGCTAATGGTGCAGCCCGCCCCGAAAAGCGTGTGTAGGCAAGGTCAAACGAGTGCCAAAATAAGTGTACAGGGGTGCTTTTGCCGCAAAATTTACCTTTAAACTCTCGAAATACAGCATCTATCCAAGTGAGAATATGCCAGTAGCGCGTGACAAATTCCGGATCATAGCTAGCGTTTGTATCATCTTCCGCAAAGGGAATATCGCTACCTACTTTGTCTGGGTCGTAAGGTTTAGCAAGGATGTTGATATGAACACCTAGTTTATCTAGGCTGGTCATGACAGCCTCGTAAAAACTTGCTACTGACAGGCCGTCTGCTAGCTTGATGATCTCTTTACCGCCAGACGTACTGCGTAGCACTAGCAGATGGTCAACCAGGTCAAACTCGAGGTCAATGAGTCCATCTTTTAACGGAATAGCTTGGGTAGTTAACCCCCTCGGTGAGACATACAGCGGTGCGTGCCACCAGTGGTTTAAGCGTGGGTGCAACCCCAAACGAACTTTGCCAACAATTTGACAGTACAAGTTGAGCGTGCGTTTGCTGGCTTCCCAAGCCTCCAACGGCAGTTCGGGTAAATTTGCAAAGACGGATGCTGTGTCCATACCAAGCCTCCTTAAATAGAAAATCTCGTTAGTGCCACTTTATAAACCTCAGCAAAAAAAGAGCATCAACATGCGTGTTATAGCCGTTGACGCTCGTTAATGGATTAAGTTGGTTTAGGCGTCGTAGGAGCTCGAGCTCACATCGCCGCCCGTGCCGGTCCAGTTGGTGTGAAAGTACTCGCCACGCGGTTTGTCGGTGCGTTCGTAGGTGTGTGCGCCAAAGTAGTCGCGTTGGGCTTGAATCATGTTAGCAGGTAAGCGTCCGCGCCTGTAGCCGTCGTAAAAGGATAGTGCCGCTGACATCGCCGGGACAGCAATGCCCAGTTCCACAGCTTTGGCAATGACCCGCCGCCAGGCTGCTTGTGCATTAGCAATGGCATCTTGAAAGTAGGGATCAACCAGTAAGTTAACGAGGTTAGGATCGCGGTCATACGCATCTTTAATGTTATTCAAAAACACCGAGCGGATGATGCAACCCCCGCGCCACATGAGTGCGATTCCACCATAATTTAGGTTCCAGTCGTAGGCTTTGGCGGCTGTCCGCATAAGCATGTAACCTTGTGCGTAAGAGACTATCTTAGAGGCGTAGACAGCATCCTCGAGGTCGTTGACAAACGCGTCCTGGTCGCCGTCAAAACTTGTACCCGGACTGCTTAAGTGCTCGGTAACCTGCATACGCTCGTCTTTAAGTGCAGACAGCGAACGTGCAGCTACAGCCTCACTAATCAGCGTGAGCGGAATACCCATATCCAAAGATGATATTGCCGTCCAACGACCGGTACCTTTTTGTCCGGCAGCATCCAAAATTACATCAATGAGATACTCGCCGTCTTCTTGGTAGCCGAGGATGTCGGTAGTGATTTCAATAAGGTAAGAGTCTAATTTGCCTTTGTTCCAACGCCCAAACACCTCATGCATGTCAGCGTTGCTCATGCCTAGGCCGGTACTCATAAGGTCGTAAGCTTCAGCGATGATTTGCATGTCACCGTATTCAATGCCGTTGTGGACCATCTTGACATAGTGCCCAGCGCCGTTTTCACCGACCCAGTCACAGCAAGGAACATTATCAACTTTGGCTGCGATGCCTTGGAAAATAGGCTTAACGTATTCCCAAGCATCTGGACTGCCGCCAGGCATAATTGACGGCCCAAAGCGGGCCCCTTCTTCCCCACCAGATACACCTGTGCCGAGGAAGCGAAGGCCTTTTTCCTCGAGCATCTTGGTGCGCCTTATCGAATCTTCGTAGTTGGAGTTGCCGCCATCAATAATGATGTCGCCCTCTTCAAGGAGCGGCAAAAGCTGCTCAATGGTGGCATCAACAGGTTTACCGGCTTTAATCATGAGCATGACCCGGCGGGGGCGTTTAAGTGCGCCCACAAATTCTTCTAGTGAATGCGCGCCCACAATCTGGGTATCTTTGGCTTCGTCCGCCATAAAGTCGTCCACTTTAGAGGTCGTGCGGTTATAGACGGCCACCTTAAAATCGTGATCGTTCATATTCAAAATAAGGTTTTGCCCCATGACCGCTAGGCCAATAACCCCAATATCTGCTTGTGTGTCTGCCATCATCATCTCCTTTGGTTAGTTATACGTGAGTTGGTTATACGTGAGTTGGTTATACAGGGTTTAACACGCCATCAGCGTTCAACGTTTAACGTTCCAGCTCAAACGTACCCACTTTAACCCACCGAATGTGATGCCTCTGATATCGACACATAGACATGTACACATGTATTCGCCCAAATAATGTATTCGCCCAAATCTTGGCAACCTCAAGTTCTACGAAGATGCTGTAACAGGTATCATCTGCTCAGTTACAGCTTGAACTAAGTATCTCCTATCTGTATCTGCAAGATACAGATAGCAGTAGCGGTTAAGGAACGTGATTCATTCACATTCCACGTCGCGAAGTTACTATGGAGACACTTAAATCAGCTGAGGTCACAGATAACGATGTTGCAGATAGCGATGTTGCAGATAGCGATGTTGCAGATAGCGGTATTACAGGTGGCAACATTACGAAGATGATTGCAGCAACCTAAGTTTGACGTACTACACTCATACCAAGTCCGACAAAACACACCATAAACTCCACAGGAGTTCATTACGTTCTAG
>CAZMCW010000061.1:16156-17060 GCA_964564405.1 uncultured bacterium | reverse complement strand
TATCCAACTTTAAGCGAGGAAGCTCGCAAAAACGTCTTGACCCAGCTTTTGCCCAGGCTTCGGGGGATGGTATCTCAAACGAAAAAGATGATTGGCACTGTTCATAGCGATGTTGCCACCTTACAGTTTGTCAATAGTCACGATGCACCACGTCTAGCTGAACTGGGGACATCTTGCCCGGATCATTTTTTGCGTACTAAAATTAAACCGCTGTACGTGGATTGGCATCCGCAGAATGAGTCTGTGGAGGATTTGGTCCAGAAGCTCGAGGCCTCACCAGCTACCGCAAGGACTATCAAACGTATTACGAAACCTGTAAACATCCAGACTCCCCAGCCATGCGTGACCCCAATCCCACCGTCATCCTCATTCCGGGGTTAGGGATTATTGCCTGGGGTAAAACCAAAAGTGAATCGCGCGTCACTGCCGAGTTTTATGCGGCTGCCATCAACGTGATGCGCGGCGCAGAGTCGGTCAGTGAGTACATGGCACTGCCGCAACAAGAAGCGTTTGACATTGAATACTGGGCGCTCGAGGAAGCCAAACTTCAACGTATGCCAGCCGAAAAACCGTTTGCGCGCCAGGTGGTGATTGTCATTGGGGCGGGCGGCGGTATCGGCAAAGCTACCGCTAAACGCGTTGCTAAAGAAGGTGCGCACGTGGTTTGTGCAGATCTCAACGAAGACGCTGCCAAGACGACTGCCAGCGAACTCACAGACACCTATGGATTGGGTATTGGCGTGGCTGGCACGGGAATTTCTGCGTGTGGGCCTGCCATTGGCTTGCAAGTAGATATTACGGATCGGGACAGTGTGCAGGCGATGCTCGAGCAAGTCATACTTGCCTACGGCGGCATCGACAGCATCATTGTCACTGCGGGTATTTTTGTTACCCCAGATAGCAG
>CAZMCW010000061.1:3561-16146 GCA_964564405.1 uncultured bacterium | reverse complement strand
CGGGCGCATTCCCGACGAACGTTGGCGCACCACGTTTGACGTGAACGTGACTGGTAGCTATTTAGTTGCCGACGAAGCAGCTAGTATTTGGCGGGCGCAAAACCTCTCTGGAAGTTTAGTCATTACCACCAGTGCCAACGCAGTGGTTGCCAAACGCGGTTCCTTTGCCTACGACACTAGCAAAGCTGCTGCCAATCATTTAGTGCGTGAACTTGCTATTGAACTATCGCCACTAGTTCGAGTGAACGGCCTCGCGCCAGCCACCGTGGTGGAGGGTAGCAGCATGTTTCCTCGTGAACGTGTCATGAGCTCGCTCACCAAGTACAACATTGACTTTGATGACTCAGAGGACACCGAGAGCTTGCGTACCAAACTAGCTGGGTTTTATGCACAACGGACCCTCACCAAATCGCCAATTACCCTTGCAGATCAAGCTGAGGCCGCTTATTTACTCGCCAGTGGTCAATTGTCCAAAACAACAGGGCAAGTTCTAGCTGTGGATGGTGGGCTGGTTGAAGCATTGTTGCGCTAAGTAACCTTCAGCTACAGGATACGAAATGCGCTAGTAGTTTGGGAGGAAACCTCGAGCTAAAAAATTGTTTTTATAGCCTGTCATGTTGATCGTGTTAATCAAGAGACATAGGTTGCTCGAGGCTTGATAAGATTCGTTCAGATGAGTTTTGTAACGCCAACTAGATAAATCCATTTGAGTTTCACTAAAAAGCGCTCACAGGTAGATGTGAGCGCTTTTCGTTATTGATATCCGATGCTGCGCGTAGTTGTATAACTTTAAGTTGAGGTTAGTTACCATCACCTTCTGGACGGATGATGTTCACCCGGGTACCAGCGCGCAAGTCAGCGGGTACCGGGAAGATAACCTCAGTTTCAACGTCGATGCCAGTTAGGGCAACCCGGCCGCCAGCTTCTGCTAAAATATTTACCGTTTGGCGCTGGGCGCGGTCATCCTCGATGACGTAGACAAAGTTACTACCAGCTTCAGCTTGAACCGCCCCAGAGGGGAGCAAACCACCCTCAGCTAGATCAATTTGGTAGGGGAGTTGAGTCACTGTACCAATAGGAATGCGTGTTTCTGAAGGATAAATTTGGGCGGTAATGTCCACCAAGCGGGTCTGCCCAGACACTTGACTGTTGCGGATAATCTGGGCGGCGTAGTCAAGGCCGTTGTAAGGAATAAAGATAACGCCTTGTTCCACGAGGTTGTCGGCATCTGCTGGTGGGACGCTAAAGCGGGCAAGTTGTTCTTCGGTACTAGAAACTCTGAATACGGGGCTACCGGAGCCTACAAACTCACCTTCTTCAACTAAAATTTCGGCAACTTCACCGGAAAAGGGCGCGGTAATGCGTGTTTCTGATAATGACTCACGGGCTTGATCGAGGCCATTCTGGGCGCTTTGCACAGCGATGCGTAGGAGCGCTAAAGTCTCTTCGTTAGCACGCAAACTGCGTGCGTAAGAATCGCTAGCGAGTTGATAGTTGCTGCGCGCTTGAGCGAGGTTAGCTTGTAAGCTGGTCACTTCAGTTGAAGCAATACCGCCCGCATTGAGGAGCGACTGACCTTCGTTAAAGCGGGTTTCGGCAAGTTGCAAGTTGGTTTCTGCAGCACGCAGTGATGCCAACGCTTGGGCTTGGGTTTCGCTGGCGGCAATTTCAGCACTGCGCAAGTCAATGCGGGCACGCTCAACGGACAGGGCGCTGTTTTCTGCACGCAGCCTCAAGTCAACATCGTCAAGTTGTACGACAAGCTCACCCTCAGTTATAGTTACCCCTTCACGAATCGAAATGTTGGCAACTTGTCCTGAAGTCCCAGCTGCAACGGTGCTTTCCTGTGCTGGGTCGATGGTAACTGAGGTGCTCCTCGAGGTACTCAGCACGCCTTCTTCAACCTCAACAACGCGCACTTGACGAGCAGGTTCGCTGGGTGTGGCTTGGGCAGATGTAGCCGGTTGTTGGGCTTCAACTTCGGGACCACAACTAACAAGCAAACTGATAGTAACGAGCAAAATCAGGGTAACTGACATGTTTGCACGCGGTTGTTGGGATGAACGTTGCGGCTGTTTATTCGCCGGCATCACGCACCTCCAAAAGGTCACCTATTACAGGTACAAAGCTAGCATCTTGAATTTCAAATAGAGCCACGAGGTAGTTGTTGCGAGCTTGTACTGCGTTAAACGCAGCTTGCTCGAGCGTCAACTCCTGTTGGTTTAACGCAAATTCTGAAATAAGCCCAGCTTCAAAGCGCTGTTGTTCGGTTGCTAAGCGTTCAATGGCGTTGGTGAGGCGGTCTTGCTCGTCAACGTAAACCTCAGCAGCGTTTTCGGCGAGGGTGTGCAAGTTGCGCACCAAAATACCGTACGCACGGGCCGCTTCCGTAGCCCCTTCTTGAGCGGTTTCAACTTGGTTGCGGGCGTCATCAATTTGTGACACAGACGCGTAAAGGGGGTCGAGGGTGTCCAGGCTAGCAGCGGCGAGTTCAAAGCCTTGTTTAGCTTGCAAAATACTGGGGTGATCAAGTGAGGCTGCTAGGGCGGCTTCTAAAGGAGGCACTGGAACCAAGAGGATGTCTGAAATAGTCTCGAGCTGTCCCGGCTCAACTTCATACCCTAAAATGCTAGCGAGGTTAGTCTGGGCGACTGCAAGCGTGTTGCGGCCGTTAATAACTTGCGTGCGGGCGCTTTCAAGTTCGGTGCGGGCTTCTTGGAGTTCAAGTTCGGTAATGCTGCCGTTGTTAAAGCGAATTTCAGAAACTTGCACAGCTTGTTGGTTGACGTCGAGGGCTTTTTGCGATAGCTCGAGCCCAAGTGTGGCGTTTTGCAAGTTGGTATAAGCGGTAGCAATTTCAGTTAAAGCTTCGTAATAAACGCGTTCAAAGTCAGCTAGGGCGGTTTCAAAACGCTGTTGGGCTTGTAGCAGTGGAATGCGGGTAATAAGTGGATCAGCTTGAGCCCGCTCTAAATCGATGCGGGCGTTGTCAAGCTCAATGCGGGCGTTAATGACATTGGTGCGTGCTTCGGCGCTAGCAAGGGCTTGCTCGAGGCTCAGTGATTGCGCGTACGCACTAGCAAGCAAACATGCTAAGACAACAAAAACAACATGATGTAAAGCAATACGGTGTAAAACGATAGGGCGCAACCTAAAACGCCCACTGCGTGCAGCGAGTGCAAACGTCTGCTCAATAGGACTATCAGCAGGACTACCAGCGTGTACCATTACTGTAAAACCTCCGAAACGAGAATGCCATAAAAGGTGTAAAGATCAAGCAGTTGTGAAAGTGCATCTAACCGAGCTTGTTGCAGTTCGTTGCTTGCTTCGGTGCGAGCGTTGGTGGTTTCTTGGAGTTCAAGTGGGGTAATAAGCCCCAGTTCAGCGCGAATAATGTCTTCCTCGAGCTCTAAGACGGCGTTGGTAAACTGGAGTTCCTCGAGCTGTAAGTTGCGCAGCCCATTTGCTAGTTGATTGCTCAAGCTAGACAGTTGAATGGTGGCACCGTCCCTAGCAGCTTGCAAGCCGTCGCTGGCAGCTTGACGGGCGTCACCTGCTGCCGAAATAGCCTCAATACTGCTAATTGACACATTGATGCCCACGCCTACTGTAAACACCCCATCAATGCCAGCATTGTTGGCTTGTTCGTTGTAAGAGTATTCAACGGTGGGTTGCAAGTTGCGCGAATTAATTGAAAAGCCGAGGCTGCTTTCGTCGTCAAAGTTGTAGTTGTAGCCTATATTGGCAACCGGGTAAAGGTCGCGCTCAACGCCATCAATTGAAATCTCCGCCCGTTCAATTCCCAGGGCGGCGCGTTGTACCGACAAAGACACACCGTCTGGAATAGGCAGTTCGGGAATTTGTATAGGCACAATCGCGCGCCCTGTTAAATTGATGAGGTTGTCTCTAGCAAGCAAGAGGCCGTCTTGGGCAGCACGCACAAAATTTTCGGCTTGTACGTTGCGCGCTTCGGCTTCACGTAATTCGCGTTCGTTAGCAGCACCGCGTGCAAAGCGGATGCGGGTAGCCCGCAATGCTTCATCGGCAAGGTCGGCACCGCTTTCGGCAAATACTAATGATTCAGCGGCTAGTTGCACTTGCAAAGCTGCTAGTAGCGCGTTGGCTTCAAGGGTACTGAGGGTCTCGAGCGTGTCGATTTCGCGGTCGCGGATGTCCAAGCGGCTGCGCCGCACGGCGTCGCGGGTGTCGCCAAAGACAAGCGGTGTAAGTGTGACACTTGCAGAAGCTTGCAAACTGTCGTTGTCTAGATCGTCTACTGAGGTATCGGGTGGTAATGATGGCGGCGGATTGTCTTCGTCAAAATCGGTAAGCCCGTAGCCGATATTGGCAGCCGCCGAAACGGTATTGCGCGCTTGAATAATGCCCCGTTCAGTGACCTCGAGCGTGAGCCGGGCAGCGGTAAACTGAGGATTGTCTTCAATGCTCGCCAAAAATGCCTCGAGGCTAACAACTTCTAGGTTGAGCACCTCGGTGATACTGGGGTTTAACAAGGTGGGCTCGAGGCTGTCGTCAATGCGGTTAGCAGCGCGTAAATCATCCAGCGACAAGTCTAGCGGAATAACCACATCTGTATCTGTCATCGGTACAGCATCGACGATTTCAGCATCAACAATCTCAGCATCGTCTGTGTCAGCTGCACCAGTATCTTCTACATCAACATCTGCTATTTCGGAGGCTCCATCAGCATCAACCATCTCTGCTGAAGTGTCATCCTCGAGTGTAGCTGTGTCATCACTAGGCGCTACCTCAGACATATCCTCAGACATATCCTCAGACATATCCTCTGTCATGTTACTGCTATCATCATCTGCCCTGTCGGTCACGTCTGCAGTAGCGTCAGCAGCATCATCCGTCATGTCAGGTGCCATCTCAGTTGATGTCATCTCAGCAGTAGCAACATCTGTGCTGGTAACGTCCTCAGATGTTGTGTCATCCACCATCTCTAATGGCGCAGTGTCCGTAACATCTTCAGTTGAAGTCTCATCGGTAGCATCGTTAACGGTCTCATCTGCGATGGCGTCATCTGCATCACCGACTACCTCTGAACTCGTGTCAGCGGCAGTCTCAGTGTCATCCTCTGTCATGTTTTCAGAACTGCTGTCAGGTACGGCTATGGCAGGTGATTGTACGATTGGTGCTACTGGCGGGGTGGTGACCGATGGGGTAATGACCGGCGCGACAAGTGAGGTGCTACTAAGTTCACTAATGGCGCGTGCTTGCAAACTGGTGAGACGCGCTCGCAAACTGTCGCGTTGAGCTTGTAGCGCGGTTTGCTGTTGCACCAAGGTGGTGCGGCTCAAACCAAGCTGCTCGCTACGTTGGGTGATGTTAAGGTCTTGCTGTGCTAAGCGCTGTTGTTCGAGGGCTATTTCTGATTCACGGCTCACAAGCTGCGCGCGGCGTTCACCAATGGCAACTTCTTGGGCGCTAATGGCAGCTTGCTGCGCGTTCACCGCGGCGGTTTGGCTCGCCGTGATGCTGTCTTGCATGGCCAGGGCTTGTTCTTGCGCCACAAGGGCGGCACGTTGTGCCTCTAGGGCGTTTTCTTGAGCGGCTAAAATATTGCGCTGCCCGGTTAGCTCGCTAGTTGCTTGTTCTAAAGCGGCTCGAGCTTGCCCCAACCCTACTCGTTCAGCCTCAAGATTGGCTTGCTCGGCGTCTAACAAGCGTAACTCTTGAGTTAGGTTGGCGGCTTGTGTGTCGAGGTTGCGCAAGTTGGCGGCCTCAGCGTCTACGCTACTGCGAAACTGCTCGAGGGCTGCCCGATTGGTATCAAGCGTGCGCACATCTGTTTGTAACTGTGTTTGACGCTCGTTCGCAGCTGCGCGCCTGCTAGCAAGACTATCTGCTTGACTACTAATGCTATTACGACGTTGCTCGATAGCCAGTTGGTTTTGTTGTAGCGCTTGCTGGCCGGTTGTTAGCCCCAGTGCTTGACTAGCTAACTCACTGCGCTGTTGGGCAAGCGTTAAACGCCTTTCTTCAAGGGCAACTTCTTGCGCGTCGATAGCAGCTTGTTGAGCGTTCAAGGCGGCTTGCTGAGCTGCCGAGATATCTGTTTGCATGGCGAGTGCTTGTTCTTGCGCAGTCAGCGCAGCACGTTGAGCTTCAAGGGCATTTTCTTGCATGGTGAGGACATTTTGCTGACCTTCTAAGGCGCGCTCGCCTTCAGCAAGTGCTGCGACCAAGGCGTTTAGGCGCGCAGCTTCAGCGCGTAAAGCAGCTTCGTCTTGTTGTAAACCTGCGCGCGCGTTAGCTAACTCGGCATTAGTTTGGTCTAGGTTGCGCAGCTCAGCCTCGAGCTGACTACGCCTACTAGACAGGTCGGCTTCACTTTCAGCAAGGCCTGTTGTGGCTGCCTCGAGCTGGTCAAGGAGCACCTGAAGCTCTGCCGTCTGAGCTTGCCCAGACCCCCAGACGAGCCCCAACAGTCCTAGCAATATAAACAGGTGCTTTGGTTTCATGTAGCCTCCAGTAATGGTTGCGGTAGCTTGCGTGTTACTTATATGTTATCTATATATAGATAGATAACTCAAAAACTAATAGTCGAAATAACTTTCCGCCGTCAAAAGGGTTTGCTCAAGTGTTTTTTGGATTTGGGACTAGAAGCTGCTCGAATCATCTTCTAATCCCAACACCCAATCTCATTGCAACCTCATCACAACACAGCAACCCAGCATTACAATGTCACAACATAACGTTGCAACATAATGTCGCAATACAACATAACAATAAGCTTGTGGTTTGCGCCTAGCTTGACCTTGAAAACTAAAGAAGAACGTAAGCCTAATGCGACGTGTTGCACTTACAGTCATTTTGTTGCGCTTACAGTCATTTTGTTGCGCTTACAGTCATTTTGTTGCACTTACAGTCATTTTGAGGTGTAGCAAACCTGTTTAAATGTACGTTAAACGCGTGTATGCTACCGACAAATTTAACGTGCTTACAAGCAATTCACTACAGATTAGCCATCAAACAACCTGCGCTTTTACAGCATAACTTGAAAGCACTGAGCATAACTGCACGCAGCACTATGAAGCTTATAGTTAAGAAGCTTATGGTTAAATTGTCAAGATTATCTGAATGTACTAGCTAGCTATTGCGAAGGTGTCGCAAAAAACTATTATGCCTGCTCGGTTGCAGTCTGAAACTATCCAATGAGGCTACTTGAAAATAAAGTGACTTAAGACGTGTTTTGATGGTGAGTACTACATATAGCATTTCCAGGATTAGGTAGCAGTTCCAGGATTAGCTCTCTATACTAAGCGGGTCGATTTCTACTCCCTTGGGTCGCACGCGCAACTGCCTGTGGCAGTTACTCATGGAAACGTCAATAGGTCTCAAAATAGGTTGAAGACACTTTAATTATTAGTTGAGGCTTGGACGGTCACGACACGCTAAGCTCACTATGCTGAGGCGTTTAAGTGTCTCCACAGTGACTTTGCGACAGGGAACGCAAATGAATCACGTCCCTTAACCGCTAGCCGCTATCTGTATCTTGCAGATACAGATTAGGAGATACTTAGGAGCATATAAGATTATGTTGGTAAGCTGCCAAACAACACAACCAACTTAGGTGTATTAAAAAATTCAGTAAAGCTGGTACACAGTTATGAACGTCTGCTTGAACGATGTGGTGCTCGAGCCATACAACAACCATTAAGAATGGTAACACGTTCAAAGAAACGCTTGGGAAGTAATTGCCTTGATCATACCTCTTCCAATTAAATTCCTTGAGGCATGAGTCTGTGTAAAATGTGCAGAACTACTAGTTTTAGTAGGAACAGCATAAAGCCTATAAGGATTTTAGCTAGATGTAACTGGAATTGGTATCAGGTAACTTGTAGAGAGGAAGGGAGAGGCTAATGCAGCTCAAAGATCTGATTCACCTGTGTGAACACTACAGTACGCTTGGCTTTGAAGCCCGCTTGCAACTTGCTGACATGTTAGAAGGCAACTTTAGCGATGTTAACAGTGTTGCTTACGACATCATCAAAGATTTTCTAACCGATGTTGGGGCTAGGGGAGACGACGACCTCACCCAAGACACCAGTACGTTTCTTGATCTTGCTAACGAGCATTTAACAACACAACCTTCAGGGTAACTTGCAGAACATCACCCTGAAGGTTGCAATTTATGTACGAGTGTACAGTTGGCAAATCAACAAATTAGCACTGAATAACGCTATTGGTTGTCCCTAGAGGGTTGGCGATCTCTGTGTCAGCTGCGTCATCGTTAAAAAAGTGATAATCCCCATCGCGCTGAGTCATGTAGCGAAACTGATAACTTTCTTCGGGAGATACTTCCTGAATTAATTTCCACTTGCCGTTTTTGAGTTTTTCAAAGGCGATAGGTTGCCAATCGTTAAAATCGGCTAGCAAATGAACATTGTCTAAGTCAGCATCTTTAGGAAGTTCAAAGGTGAGCTTAGTAACTTTCCTGCTCTTGACAAACTTTTTTTTAATCATGACAAACTCCTGAGACAGCACACCTGTGCTGCGTGTGCCGCTTGTGTATAAAATTGCTGGTTGCTGGAATATATTACTTAACTTGGTTGCTAGACATAGCTACAAACCCCTTTTAAAAGGCTAGCTTGCATAACTCAGTAAGCTGTTTCAGCAAATGTAGTGGTCGATAGTCCTACTTGTCAAAATATGCCCCGTAGGGTCTTTACAAGCAAAAGATAATGAGAATGCTGACGCAAAAATATTCTCAGCTTCAAGCGCTTTCATTATAGATAGGGTTCTCATAAGACGCTGTTTTGTAGGGTGCCAAGGTTGCCCACATGGTGTCGTTATAATTCGGGATTTGCTCGAGCCCATCCCCACAAGTCTGAAGACGTATATCTCAGGTAAACTAACTGCACAATGTCTACCCCACATGTTTATTTCTTTGGGCAACACACAACAGATAATCACCACACAGATGACTAACACGCAGCTAAGTACATCCCCACTGTACGTCGTTGCCGTGGCAGCTATTATTGTGCGCAGCGGCAAGGTGCTAGCCATGCGCCGGTCACAGCATAAAGATGCAGGTGCGGGCTTATGGGAAACTTTGTCGGGTCGAGTGGATGCTGGTGAAGAACCCTTTGAAACAATTAAGCGTGAGATTGTCGAAGAATGCGGGTTACTTACCAACGTTGATCCTCGGCCAGTTACAAGTTACAGCGCAATGCGCGCTGACAAACCCATGATTGTGATTGTTTACCAAGCAGACTATGTTTCAGGTGAGGTTGTCCGTAGTGATGAGCACGACGATCATGCCTGGCTCACGCCAGATGAATTTGTGGCACGCTCGAGCTTAAGTAAGCTGGCAAAGGCTATTTACAGCATCTTTGAAGACATCATCTAGCTGTTATGTCGCCCCTGACAACATTGACTAGCGGATGGCCTTTAGTTAGTGATAATGTCAACTAGAATTCATACGGAATCCGTTTGTATCCCGAATAATACCTAAAGGCATCATTGCGTCCACCACGGATTCCGTAGTTTATCTTACCTGCTCTTGCAGGGGTTGATTCTTCGAGAATCAACCAGATTTGGTATCATACACGATCCACTCAACATAGGACTCAGGTTGAATCACTTCAATTTTGATAGGTCTCACAGGAGTCAAAGAGACCCATTGCCAGTCATCAATAGCTTCAAATGACACAGCAGATACATGATGTAGATAGCCTACCCCAGAAAAATCAACCTCACCTTTCTCCATGATAATTCTGGGAGGCAGGCTTGTTGCTTCAAGCTGCCAAGATAAATGACCTTGCACGTCAGGAAGTTTTGGCAGTGCAAAGGCGATGGCAAGCTCGAGCTTGTGGGTTGCATAAATGGCAGTCAGTTTATCTTGAGTTGCTTCAACACCTCGGGCTGGATGCGGATAAAGCGTCGTGAGTTTAGATGAACTACCGTGATAAAGCGTGAAGTCATTGCCCGTCATATTCCTATCTTAATGTTCACCAAACGGAGAACATACTGACCTACTTGATGTCGTGTAACTTGCTTAATGTCGCCTCTAAATTTTATTAATGATGTTGATAGGCCACTAAAGCCAATCATTCTTCCGAAACATCACCAACATCACCACCGCAATGGTCAGCATAAACGCCCACAGCACAAAGTAACCCCAGTCCCAGGTAAGTTCGGGCATAGTTTGAAAGTTCATGCCGTAAACGCCCACCAAAAAACTTAGTGGAATGAAGATGGTAGAAATCACGGTGAGTACTTGCATGACTTCGTTCATTTTGATGCTTAAGGTCGTCACATAAAGCTCGTGGAGGTTGCTGAGTTGTTCGCGAAGGGCCTCGAGCCTATCGCTTGCTTCGTTAGTATGGTCACTGACATCTCGTAAAAAAGCTTTGGTGTCGTCGTTCAAAAAGCCGCTTTGAGTGCTGATGAGGCTGTGCATCATGCTAGTAAGCGGTTTAAGGGCGCGCCGTAGGGTGATGAGGTCGCGCCGCAAAGTGGTGATACGGTCAAGGGTGTGGCGGCGGGGCGCACTAACGATGGTGTCCTCGAGCGCTTCAAGTTGCATGTCGTAATGGTCAAGTACCAGCAAATAGGTGTCCACCACAATGTCAATAAGGCTGTACAGCAGATAGCCTGCACCGCCTTCATAAAAACGGGCAGGGGTAGCTGTTAACCGTTGTCTGATGGGATCAAAAATGTCATCTTGCCGTTCTTGAAACGACATCACTAGGCCGTCTTGCAAAATAAAACTGAGCTGTTCGTCCTCGAGCCTGCCGTCTTTGAGCCATAACATCCGCAAAACGACATACAGATAATCATCAAATACTTCCACCTTGGCGCGGTGCTCAGGGTTGACGATGTCCTCGAGGGTCAAGTTATGAATCTGAAAGGCTTCACCAAACCTGCGGATAATGCGCGTGTTGTGAATCCCAAACACGTCGATCCAGCGTAGTTCATCGTCTGTAATCTTGATAGCGTTATCTAGCGTCACCGCGCGTTCATAGTTGGCCACATCTGCCTCAACCCGGAACAGGTCAATGCTAATAGGCTCGTTGGTAAATTCTCCGCTGTAGACAACGCTGCCGGGGGCTAAGCCAATTTGCTTACTGCGTCTGCCAAAGGCCTTTAAGCGTGCCGACGACTTCAGCATAAGGATGCTAGCGTAAAAGCATTGTGCAATTGATGTGAACGAAAAATTTTTCGTGACAGACGAGTCATATTAATTTTAGAATAGCTGCTCATAGTGCAAGTTGTCTCAAAACTTTTCAACATCCAAGACATGAGGCTGAGGTATTTGGAGTCAGTGACAACATAAAGCACAACGTCTTGGGTTAGGATAGCAGCATCATGAAAAAGCTAATTAATGCTGTTGATGACGTGTTAACCGAACAGCTTCAAGGGATGGCGCTAGCGCATTCAGAGCTGAGCGTCAATCTGGAGCCGTTTTACATTACCAGGGCAAACGGCCCCACCCAGGGCGAGGTGGCTGTGATTTCCGGGGGTGGCAGCGGCCACGAACCCATGCACGGGGGTTACGTGGGGCAGGGGATGCTGGCGGCAGCCTGTCCCGGACAAATTTTTACCTCGCCAACCCCAGACCAGATGTTAGAAGCGGCCAAAGCTGCCCACGGCGGCGCAGGCGTGTTATTCCTCGTCAAAAACTATACAGGTGACGTGCTGAATTTTGAAACAGCCACGGAACTGTTGCACATGGAAGGCATTCCTGTCCAAGCCGTTTTAATTGATGACGACATCGCCGTGAAAGACAGCTTACACACGGCTGGGCGGCGTGGGGTTGGTGCTACCGTCATCATCGAAAAAATTGTCGGCGCAGCAGCGGCATCCGGTTACGACCTCGATCAGTGTGCTACCTTAGCCCGCAACCTCAACTTGCGGTCGCGCTCAATGGGCATGGCACTAACGTCCTGCATTGTGCCAGCTAACGGCAAACCCACCTTTAACCTGGCAGATGACGAAATGGAGATTGGCATTGGCATTCACGGTGAACCCGGTCAGGAACGCATCCCGTGGCAACCGGTGGATGAGGTAACGACCCGCATGGCGACCGAAATTTTGGATGATGTTGGCTACAGCCGCACTGTACGCGAGTGGGACAGAGAAGCTGGTGACTGGCAAGAACGCGAACTCATCGACGAACCGTTTGGTGAAGGTGACAAGATGATTGCGCTCGTGAACAGCATGGGCGGCACGCCTGTGTCGGAACTGTATGCGGTCTACCGAAAACTTGCCCAGGTGTGTGATGAGCGCGGTATCAGCCTCGAGCGGAACTTGGTGGGGTCGTATATTACCTCGCTCGAGATGCAAGGGTTTTCCATCACCCTCGTCAAAGCCAGTGATGACGTCCTCAACTTTTGGGATGCTCCCGTGCGCACACCCGCGTTGCGCTGGGGCGTGTAGGTTTTTATGGCAGACATTAACAACGACCAAGTGCTTGCGTGGTTATCCGCGTGTGCGGAGGCTATGACCGAACACAAACAAGAACTCACTGATTTGGATGCTGCAACTGGCGACGCTGACCATGGCAACAACATGGCTAGGGGTTTTGACAAAGTGCAAGGTTCCCTAGAAGGTCAC
>CAZMCW010000061.1:2480-3551 GCA_964564405.1 uncultured bacterium | reverse complement strand
TAAACCCGCTGGTGATGTTCTGAAAGCCGTTGCGATGACGCTCATGTCTAGCGTGGGCGGCGCAAGTGGACCTTTGTACGGGTCATACTTTATGAAAGCAGCCGCAGCCGTCCAAAGTGCAGACGGCATTAGCACAGACGAGTTGGCAGATATGTTGCGGGCTGGGGTAGATGCTGTGAAACAACGCGGCCGCGCTGAAACGGGCGAAAAAACGATGATTGATGCGCTCGAGCCCGCCGCCACTGCCGCCAAACAAGCCGTTACCGACGGTAAAGATGTCCTTGCTGTTCTAGAGGATGTAGTCACAGCCGCCAAAGCAGGTATGGAACACACGGTTGAACTTAAAGCAACCAAGGGCCGCGCCAGCTACCAAGGTGAAAAAAGCATTGGTCATCAAGACCCGGGGGCAACCTCGAGCTACTACATGTTGCAAGCCCTCTACGACGTGATGACCGCAGAATTTCCTACTTAGCTTGTGATTGGTCTTGTCCTTGTTTCCCACAGCGCCACCCTCGCGCAGGGTGTGTTGGAACTGGCTGAACAGATGTCCCAAGGGCGCGTCCCTCTAGCTGCGGCTGGCGGTATTGACGACCCCAACGACCCCATCGGCACCGACCCTATGCGCGTGGTTGCTGCCCTTGAAAGCATCGCTGACCAAGCAGATGACATCATCGTGATGATGGACTTGGGCAGTGCGCTTATGAGTGCTGAGATGGCGCTCGAGTTCATCCCCCCTGAACTTAGTTCTCGTGTGCAGTTGTGCAGTGCGCCACTTGTTGAAGGCAGCCTTGCCATCGTCGCGTCAGCAGCTGCGGGTGCCAGTGTGAGTGCTGTTTTAGATGAAGCTAGACGTGCCCTCATCAGCAAAGCGGAACAACTTGGTGAGCAACCAGAGGATACATCTGCTTCATCAGCCACAGAAGACGAACCTGACGCTCGCCTGGTCACAACCTGGGAATTTACCGTTCCCAACGCCCTCGGCCTTCATGCCCGACCCATCGCCAGACTCATGCAAACCTTGGGTGGGTTCCGGGCAGAGGTACGACTCAGCAAAGACGGGACAGCAGCTCT
>CAZMCW010000061.1:0-2470 GCA_964564405.1 uncultured bacterium | reverse complement strand
CCACCAGCATGAGCCAACTTGCCCGCCTTAATGCCAAACAAGGTGACGAGCTAACGGTTGAAATCTGGGGGGATGATGCTGACCACACGCTAGCTGCCTTACGTGCCTTAGTTGATGACAATTTAGGTGATCCCGTTCGCGCGTCTGCTCAAGAAGAGGCTCACCCCTTAGCTGAGGATGTTTCCGTGCAAGCATCAACCCAAAATGAAACATCCTCCCAAGCTGAGGGTGTCCTTACTGGGTTGGCAGCCTCACCGGGGATTGCGATTGCGCCCGCGTTTTGGCTGGATGTTGTTATGCCTGACCCAGCTGAACTTGCTTTAGCTCAGACCAATTCAGGCGAACGCGACCGTTTGCGGCTGGCTATGAACCAAGCGGCAAGGGACCTCGGCAACCTCGTGCTTTCTGTAGGTGGCGACGAAGCTGGCATTTTTGAAGCGCAAGCGTTGATGCTCGCTGATCCTGAACTTTTGCAGATGCTCGAGGCGAACCTAGCGCAGGACAAAGGCACACTTTTTGCCTGGGTATCAACTGTGAACGAGTTGGCTGCAGGTTACGATGGGCTCGAGAACGACTACTTGCGTGCTCGAGCTAGCGACGTTTATGACATCGGCATTCGCGTGTTACGGCTCATGGATGCGAGCGTCCTTAGGCCGCCTTTGCCCACCCAGCCGGTCATTGTGCTGGCACGCGAGTTAACACCCTCCCAAACGGTGCAATTAGACACAAGTTTGGTGCGTGGCATCATTATCGAAGCGGGCTCAACGACCTCCCACAGTGCTATTTTGGCGCGCAGTTTAGGTATTCCTGCGGTGGTGGGTGTGGGTGATGGCTTGCAAGTTGCCGTGAATAATGCTGATGTTGCGCTGGACGGCCACCGTGGACAGGTTTGGCTTAGCTTATCTGAGAATGTACGGGTTGAGTTAGGGCAAGCCGCCAGCACCTGGCAAGCCAGTAAAGACGCTGAACTCGCTGAGAGCCTAGCACCAGCCGTCACTGCAGACGGCATCGAAATCGCCATTCACGCCAATATTGCGAGCAGTTACGAAGCTAGCAAAAGTGCCCAGCAAGGTGCGCACGGCGTGGGCTTATTCCGCAGTGAGTTTTTGTTTATGGACCGCACCGCAGCGCCTAGCGAAGCTGAACAATACGAGGCCTACGCAGACGCCGTCTACGCGTTTGACGCCAATTTTGAGGATGCCCCCATCACCATTCGTACGCTGGACGTTGGCGGCGACAAACCGCTGGACTACCTCAACATTCCTAGTGAAGACAACCCGTTTTTAGGCTGGCGCGGCTTGCGTTACTGCTTGGAAACGCCTGACCTCTTCAAAACCCAACTGCGCGCCCTGTGTCGAGCGAGCGCGCTTGGCAACGTTCAGGTGATGTTCCCTATGGTGAGCACACCCGGTGAAGTGAGCGCCGCCACCAACATGGTGCGTGAGGTGCAAACCGACCTTGCACGTGAAAATTTGCCGTTTAACCCCAACATGCCCCTGGGCGTCATGATTGAAGTGCCAGCGGCGGTGTGGCACATGGCAGAAATTGCCAAGTTGGTGGATTTTGTGAGCATTGGCACCAATGACCTCTGTCAATACATTATGGCCGCAGACCGAGGCAATGCCCGCGTAGCCGCACTTGCTAACCCGTTTGACCCGGCAGTTTTACGCGCTATTGCCCACACGGCCGACGCCGCCCACGCAGCCGGCATCAAAATAAGTATGTGTGGCGAGATGGCGGGTGACCCAGAGGCTACCGCGTTGTTACTTGGTTTAGGGATTGACAGTTTAAGTATGAGCACGCCGCGTATTGCCAAGGTAAAAGCGGTCATTCGTGAGGTGAGCGTGACACGGGCGAAGCAAAGCGTGCGTGAAGCGTACAGTATTGGTGAGGTGGGGTGAGCGTAATTGACAAGAGGTTTACGGTTGTGCGGACGATAAGTCATGCACGCCGACCCACTCGAGCTGTGCTTCAGTAGGTTCTGTGCCGGGGTTTACCGAAATGGTGAGGGTGTTTGGCCAGTCAAGAGTGTAGGTGAGCTGGTCGGGGAGGGTTTCGATTCTTGCTAACCATTCCTCGTAACTTTCAATAGCGTCTTCATCCACATATTGCCCATCTAAAAATTCCTCGAAAGAGCCTTCGAGAGTTTCATAATCTGTCAAAAGTATTTCTTTTGTTGACAAAATATTATTTTCCGTAATTGAGAAGATGCGCAGATATTTTTCGCTTTGACGCCAAGCCATCATAGTTCTTGGAGCGTCACCAGATACCCGACGAGTTCCCCAGCGAGTATTTCTTTTTGTATAAACATAACTATTTTCGTCCAAAGCCTCAAACGATAGCAGAATAGCGTCTCGATAAGACTGATCTGTCATATTGGGTGTAGTTCCAGAAGATGATCTAAAACTCCCCATACTTAACATGTAAAGGTCGGCTATCTGATTATGTTGATATACCCTCAACGAAACAA
>CAZMCW010000060.1:0-17197 GCA_964564405.1 uncultured bacterium | reverse complement strand
AGCGCGTCAGCATGATCCACCATCGTCTGGGTGATATTGCCGTGTAGGTCGAGCGTGACCACAATGGGCTTATCGCCCACTAGCTCACGCACCTCGCGGATGATGTCACCTTCAATGTCGTCCACGCCTTCAGCTACCCCAGCGCCATGCAAAGCCAAACACACGCCGTCAATATCATCTACAACTGACTTAATGCGCCCAAGTAACTCGCGTTTGATTTCCAAAAAAGTCGCTTCAGGAATAATACCAGACGGCGTGGCTGAGGCTGCAAACATTGGCACCAGTGTAATGTCGCGTGCACCCGCTCTGTCCAACATGCCACCGACATAACTGCGCACACCTTGGTGACCCTTAAAAAAAGCGTCTTCAGCCGCCCACTCCCATTCTTGAAAGCGAGCTTTGTTCGTTGCAACGTTAGAAAACGTGTTGGTTTCGTGCATAACTTGACCGACAGCAAGTTTCATACCATCTCCTTGATGACACCGTGAGCATTAATGTAAAGCACCTAGCGTTTGATGTCTGTTTGCAGATTGGCGGCTAGATGGCACAATATTGTGTCAGTTTATCGCATTGGCAAAGCGTTATGTCGTCGTAGAGCTATGTCTTAAAGCTATGTCTTAAAGCTATGTCGTTAGGCAATGCAAGTTTACACACAGTGTGTGATGTTGAGAGCGTTAGTGAAAAGATAGTTTTGTGGGTGTTGTGCTGTTACGGTTGTGGATGAGACCCCACTATCCTCTCGGAAAAGTAACTTCTATTGAGAGGTTGATTTGTCATCCTCAGTAGAGGCTCGAGACGCGTGCCAATTGTGTGTAAAAGCCTCGAGACTCGGAAATGTAGCCACGTTCATGACCTGTTGGGCAGGTCCTTGATGACCACATGTTGGACAAGTGACAACAGCGATATTATCGGTGCTAGCAGTGTCATTGCTAGCAGTGTCGTTTGCTTCGATGTTTGCTGGATCAACGTCTGGTGCAAATATTGCTTGACAGCGCGCACACATGATGCGTGTTTGAGCAGTGTTCATGAGTTTTTCCTCAAGCTGCACACATGTTGGGGGGACACGTTGGAGGTGTACGCACGGTCAGCCATGAGCTATTTTTTAACTCTAACCTCACCAAAAACAAGTACACGGCGCTTGCGAGGTTGGCGAGTGGCATCAGGCTTACCGACAGAAGCTCGAGGCGCATTGTTAGGCGGTGGTGGTGGTTTACTAGCATCACTTGCTACTTTGTTACCATCTTCTGACGAGCTTTGCGTGCGCTTGCTCTGCTCTTGTCTACCTTGACCATTTTGACTATTGTTGCGACTGCTACGTCCGTCACGACTGTCACGTCTGTCTCGATTAGGCTGCTTAGCGTTAGATTTGCTGCCTGACTTATCTCGAGCCTGACTTTGCGCTTGCTTGGCTTTGGTTTTGTCCTGTTGCTCGGGTTCAACTTGGTCAAGCTTAGTATCTTGCTTAGTATCTTTTTTGGCATCTTGCTGTTGACCGTTAGCACTCTGTTTAGGCTTATCTGCTAGCGGGTTTTTAAGGTGTTTGGGCGCTGCTTGCTGTTTGGGTTTGTCTGCATCGGGAACGTCTAACAAGTCTGCATGGGGCATGACCAAGTCAATTTGCCTATTAGTGGGGTTAGCTGCCCCCAGTTTAACGTCCATGCGGTTACCCATACGAAACTTGCGGTGTTTATGTTTGCCCATGAGCATCATGGCGTCTTCGAGGTACATGTAGTAGTCGTCATCTAGCTGAGAGACATGTAACAAGCCTTCAACACCGTTAGGCAAACTCACAAAAATACCAAAGTTGGTAATGCCAGTAATGGTGCCGTTAAAACTTTCGCCAAGGTGTTCTTTGGCCCACTTAGCGTGGTAATAGCGGGTCAGGTCACGTTCAGCGTTTTCAGCTTGCCGTTCGCGTTCGCTAGTGTGCTCAGCAAGGGCTGGAAAGTCGCTTTTAAGGCGTTCTTTAAGCGTAGGTGATAACCCATGTTGCAAAACTAACCGCAAAACGCGGTGCACAACTAAGTCCGGGTAGCGGCGAATCGGACTGGTAAAGTGCAAGTAATTATCAAATGCTAGCCCGAAGTGCCCCAGGTTTTCAGCGCTGTAGCGGGCTTGTTTGAGGGATCGCAAGAGCAGAGTGTTAACCAGTTGGGCTTCGGGTTTGCCAGCGGCTTGCTGAATAATGGCTTGTAAGTCTTGCGGTTCAGCGTCTTCTATGTTGATGGTGTAACCAAGCTTGGCGAGGCTTTTTTGAAGCGCTTGAATCTTACTGTCAGAGGGGTCTTCGTGAACGCGGTAGAGGGTGGGAATGTCTTTGCTCGAGAGGTCCTTAGCCACCAGCTTATTGGCGAGGAGCATTAACTCTTCGATCATCTGCCGGGCTTGGTTAGCACGCACAGGTACAACGTGCAGCGCACCTTTGTCGTCTACATCAACTTTGGCTTCGGTAAAGTTAAAATCCAACGCACCCGCGCCTATGCGATCTTCACGCAGTTTTTGCACAAGTTTGCTGAGTTGTTGTAGATCGCGTTCTAGCTTGCGTTTGCCTCTGGGTAAGCGTTCTTCACCTTCTAGTAGGTCTTGAACTTGACCGTAAGTAAGGCGTGCGTCTGATTCAATAACAGTCTCTTTGAACTTGACGCTTTTAATTTTAGCGTCACGGCTAATATCTACTAACGCTGACAAACACAAGCGTGGTTCTTTTTCAACCAACGAGCAAATGCCGTTACTGAGCGTTTCGGGTAACATCGGTAAAACTTGCCCAGGCAAGTACACGCTAGTGGCACGTTCTTTAGCTTCTTTGTCGAGGCTAGTGCCTTCAGCAACATAGTAAGACACGTCAGCAATGTGAATACCTACGCGCAAGTGACCGTTACGCCCGCCAACGCGCTCCAAAGAAATAGCATCGTCAAAGTCTTTGGCGTCTTCACCGTCTATGGTGAAGGTATTAATGTCGCGCAAGTCGGTACGCCCGGCCATCATCTCACCTGTAACAGTAGGTGGAACGGCTTCAGCTTCGGCTAAGGTTTCAGGTTCAAAACTGTCTTTGAGATTGTGTTTGACAATCACAGCACGCGTTTCAACCTCAGAATTGTCGCCATCACCTAAATACTCTTCAACTTCGCCAAAAGGATCGCGTTCGCCGGAAGCTTCTGGCCAAACAATTTTGACGACAACACGTGAACCCGCCTCGAGCTTACCCACCGAGTCAGGAAGTAACAAAATACGTTCGCGCAAGCGCACTGAATCCGGCCGCAAAATAGCATAACCCCGTGAATATTCTAGGGTGCCCACCAGTCTTTGGTGGTTGCGTTCAATAACGCGAACAATTTCGCCACTAACGCGCTCGTCATCGTTTTTGTTGCCGTTTTTACCACTGTTTTTAGCGTCGGTTTTAGAGTCGGTTTTGCTCGAGTTAGGACGGGCTAATACCTTGTCACCATCCCATGCGCCATGTAAAGATTCAGCTGGGATAAATAAGTCTTTATCAGCTGTTTCTTCAGCGGGAATCACAAATCCATAGCCACCGGCAGTTACCTGTAAGCGACCAAGTAGTAAATTCATTTCTTGAGGCAAACCGTAACTGCGTTTGCGAGTGCGTACAAGTTTGCCTTCGTCCATCAGTGATGACAGTTCTTGACGCAACCACGCACGGTCAGCAATTTTAAGTTCTTTTTGAATATCCTGCAAATGCCAAGGACGTTCAGGGTGTTTCTGGAAGAAGGCGTAAATTTGCCCTCTATCAATATCATTCATAACTAATCATGGTGCCTTTTCGGGATTAAGTAAACGTGCTTATAAAATATTGTGCACTTTGGGAAGCGTGAGGCTCGCAAGCGGATGTGGCGTTAAAAACAAGTATAAGGTTGACGCAAACATAGATCGCCCTAAGGGTAGATGCTGTGTATATAAACTCATACTGGTATAGCCTGCACCACTTACTATTATGAAGGACGTGTATGAGTAGACCTCTCAAGCTATCGCAGCATTTAACAAAATACATCTAATCACGACACATCATTTAATCAAAATATGAGGTCTCTTGCGACCTATACAATTAAAGCCAGTGCTGCCAGCTTGCACGTAGCATTGAGCAAACATCAAAATACAATAGAGACTCAATACGTGGAGCCTTGATACACAGAGCCTTGATACACAGAGCCTTGATACATACAACCTTTGTGAAAGCCAGCATTGCTTAAAGTTTGCGTAATTGACGAACCAAAGCAGTCACAATGAAACTAGGCTCTACCCTCGGCAATTAGTGCATCCTGTGCAAAGCAAGTAACATCCTGTGCAAAGCAAGTAACATCATGTGCAAATAGGTGACATCATGAGCGAGTAACATTGCACACAATAATTACGATACAGCAATTGCATTGTAGCGATCACAGCATAGTAATTACTAAAGGCAACATCCAACTCAATTGGACAACCAGCTTGCTAACGTCAAATGACTACAGTGTTCTAGTTAAATGACTACAGTGCTCTAGTTAACAGTGTTCTAGTTACATGTTACTTGACATTAGTGTAGCACGACTATTTTGCCTACAAGAAGGGCAAGAAGACATGTCCATATACATATTAAGATACTTGCAGGTGGCATATGTCCAATTATTAGAAACCTACATATGTAAAAGCCCTAGCACATAGATATTTGGATAAGCTAAACGCGCTCACACTATAGGTTAACCAAGCAATAACAATTTGCCAAACAGTCGGGTTAAGTTGTATCAACTGTTTTTACACTATGATGGATGACGTTTTACATTAAGCCAAGAGTTGTGGTAACTTGACCGTCGATTAAACATGTAAGTTGACAAATTTTGATTTGGCTGCTAAGCAAGCCCCAATTGGTGAAGCATCAGATATTGGGACGCACCATTATTACTAGATCAATTTGGTTGCTCTGTCTTTGAGGTCAACCTAAGCACTTAAACAGTTACGCACTCAGGTTGTTACTAAGCAATGTTACTCAGTGGCTATGACGTTATTTAGTTTCTATTTAGCTACTAAGACATTTTTAGCTACTAAGACATTTGGTTGGCACAAAAGGTATGTATGGTTGGCACAAAAGGTATGTAGATAAGGCTGGCTAGAGCAGCGCATGCTTAGCTGGAATATACACACATTATCTACATGATATTGCGTTAAACTGAAGGTGAAATGTAAAACTGAATGGACTAGCACGTAGCTGATGATGCTTCGTAAGGTCACTGGCTGTTGTATAGCGTTTTAAAAGTGCATGTAGAGAAAACCTATTTCTAATGGATACCTCTTTGCTCAGCAAATGTCTCTTTATGTATTTTAGTTAACGTCTAGCAACAGGCTGAGGTAGTCACATTCAGACTTTGTAAATTGTAAGCTTTTTGTTAAGGGTTATTTGTATTTGGGGACATTTCGCGCCAAGAAATAGGAGAGGCATGACAAATACTGTGCATGATGGTGATTACACTCGACAGAATTGCTCTGCGAACTATGCTACAGAGCATTGTTCATCAAGCTATTTTTCAGACGTAAGCTCGAGCTTAGCTAGCGTGCACGCAGTACCTATGTGTCAGCAGTTTGTCGCTATGCTTATACCCCTACTGCTAGCAACCTTATTTGTGACAGGCTTTAGTTGGACCCACGCTCAACTGGATCCACTTATTGGATTGACTAATGGTCAAGAGGTTATCTTAATTGTCGAAGGTCTTTCAGCGCCTGAAGATGGCCTTGCCACAACGGGTAGCAACCTTGCTATAGAAGACGCGTTGCGTAAAGCCGTGCAACAGGTAGCACGAAGTTACTTCGATAGTGACGCAATGTTTGACAATCACCAAGGTCTTCAAGAGTCTATTGCACTAGGCAGCTTAGATGCTGACACTCCCGATGTTGCTAGACTTATCCGTATTGTAGGACAAGGCTTTGGGGGAGACGGCATTTACCGTGTGACGGCCGAAGTTGCTGTAAAGAGAACATGGCTCGAGCGCGACTTACGCAACCTTGTGCTTACCAATAACGACACACGTATTGTGGTGATCTCAGCAGATAATATTGCTAGTTCACCTGCGCCTATGTTGCTGAGCGATGTACGCGGACATTTGACCGACCTTGGCTACAATGTTGTGATGGACACAGCACAAAACCCTTATGATCTTCATACAGCATCTAGTGTTGCTGACACGGCGTTGCGCTTTGGGGCAGATTTAGCACTGGTAGTTGATCTGTGGTTTCATGAAAACATGACGCCGCCAGCAGCGCTCGAGCGCGTGGGTTTGCACAGTGCTACTGTTGGGTTAGCGTTTGATCTTGTCAGCGTGGCTGATGGAAGCGTAGTTTACAGTGATAGTGACGCACGTCCGGCGACAGGTATTAGTACAGAAGCTGCCATTCAACAAGCTTTAGATGAGCTTGTTTCTTCTCTACAAGTAGACCTTGAAGCGCACTTAGTAAAGTGGACGCAGACAAACGTTGCCAATTCTTACACCCTTAAAATTGACCAGGTTAGTGACTTTGAACAGTTGAACAACGTCGTTAGCTATTTAGATAACTATGCACAAGCAGTTACTATGCGCGCGTACGGTGATGGTAGGGGTATTATTGAGCTCGATTACTCAGGTGCCCCCGATGAACTTGTACGTTTACTTGCCCAAGAGGGTCTTGCAATTACCCAACTGCACGGCCACACAATTCGGGCGCACACGCTCGAGTAAAACACCTGCTTAAAGTGTCAACTAAGTCAAATTACTTACTTACAAAACTTCATGTATACAAGCCTACTCGAATAACGCTGGCAGCAACTCCACATAACACATAATGTTGATACATGCGTCAAGGTCGCGTGTCTTCATCAGCACTAAGCGCGGAGTAGCTGTGCTTGTTTTAAAGTCAGTTAATGTCTAAATTTGCTAGAGCTGTGTTTTTAGCATGAGCAACCTAGCTTGACGTGACACACTAGGACTTATGCATTAGTATTTAAGTTTGCGTGAGGCAAGAATTTCACGATGATTTTGTCAACGCACTCAAGACTTTGATATTTAACTCACCAAGGTCAGCCTAACCTCAACTGCATAGATCCCAATAAAATCGAACGTTATACAACTGCTAGCCTATATTTATAGCATTTCCAGGATTGGTTTCCCGACACTGAGTAGGTCGATATCTACTCCCCTAGGTCGCACGGGTAACTAACTGCCTGTAGCAGTTACCCGTGGAAACGCTATTTACAAATACAGTAAACCTCAAACATCGTGACAAATGACTAGGATTCTAACTTTTTGGATAAACTTAGTCACGATGTATCTCTGGACATTGACCTGTCTCGAGGGTAGATTGCCTTTATGGCATCAATAAAAGTAAATGTGAAACGTAATGGCAAAGCAGCTACTGTTGTGTTTCGGTGTATTTGGAATGTAATTGTCGTTGCTAGCTTGCTGAGTATGACAGGATGTACGCCTGTTGGGTCAGTGTCGCGCGCTCAACCAACTGCCTACGTTGGCAGTACAACTACCGTGGCTACTCTTCCGGTTACTGCTGCTATCGTTGTAGGGGAGAGCTTAAGCCGACCTTATTCGCCGCCCCTTATCGATGCTATTTACACAAGTGCCTTGTTGCAGTTGCGCAGGCATCCTTTTTTTCGGCCGCGTTTTATTTTGGTTGAGCGCAACCAACTTGATAGCATTCTAGAAGAACAAGGTCTTGGTGCGCGCGGCGTGGTGAACTTATCGACTGCACCGCAAATCGGCAATGTGCTAGGCGCACAAAAATTTATTTACGTTGAACTTTTAGAAGCAGATGCCAACCGTACGGGTGCTAGCTTGGGTGGTACGCCGGTAGGAACGGTAAGTGCCATTGGGTACCGCACTACTGTGTCTGTGTCGATGCGTTTAGTTGACACTGAAACTGGGCAGTTAGAAGCGCTGGGTTTTGCCAGCGATGAAGCATTTGTACCTGAAAGTGTGGTTTTGAATCGTTTGCGAGCAGGGGTATCTGAGGTAGACAGCGCCATCATAGAACTGCTCGAGAACGCCGTTTTTAAAGCAGCTAATGACCTCGCGATTGATTACGACCTCAACTAAAGCTAATAACTCAACCTGATAATCTAAACCATACTGGTACATATTTTGAATAATCATTTAACACACTAACTCATACTACCTTAACCTCTACTTTAGCTGTAGACGTTGCGTTAACTAGTAAACACAGCGCTAGGTAGCTGTGTCTTAGCTTGAATAAATATCGACATTTGCACGACCTTTAGTTCACAGTTGCACCCCGGCATTTGAGAAGGTGTGACAAAGTTGATATAGATCGGGCTTATGGATAGATGGTCTTGTCCAATGTACCCTAACCCCAATTTTCCAAGGAGGTGTCGATAACGATGCATGCAATCATGTTCACAAAGCGTTGGCACTACAAAAATTTTTTGAGTGTGCTCATATCGCTTACGAGCTTTGGCGGCTTAGCACAAGCACAACTGTCAAGAGCACAACTAGATGGTGATGACTTTTTGATAGAACCCATTGAACTGGCGAATGCAGATCTTGGCCAACAAGCAGCTATTAACTGGTCAACGGGCGAAGTTCAGGTAACAGGCGTTGGACAAGCTATTGGTGGTATGACACCAGCGCAAGGGCGCTTAGTAGGCGGCCGCCGGGCGAGGGAGAATGCGCTTATCTTGCTCAATCAAGTTGTGCGCGACGTTGAGATTGTCAACGGTATAACCATTGGTGACTATTTGCTTCAAGAGGAAACGTTAGAAGCGCCGTTCATAGAGGCACTTCAAAACGCGCAATTTATTGAAGATAGTGAAACGAGCAACTTTGTCCGTAACGCAAACATTGGTACAACGACAGTCACCATCGACGCAGTTGTGCAGCTTTACGGTGATGTGTCCATCAGCGCACTAATCTTGCCAAGTTTTCAAGCTTTTTATGATTGGGCAGACGTGCAACCAGATCATGACTTACCGTTTGTCGTCGCTGAGGTAGACGACCACAGTTGGCAAGCAAGTGCCGTACAAGTTGAGGGTAATTACACAGGGTTAGTTATCGATGCTAGTGGGTTTGAAGTTAACCCAGCCATGTGCCCTGAAATTATGTTTGGCGGTGGCATGGAAGACGGCGGGCAAAAGATCTATGGCATTGGCTCAGTTGACCGTGACCAACTTGGTAGCCGTGGGGTAGCAACCTATTTTAGCAGTGTGACGGGTGCCAGCAGCGACCCACGCGTAGGCGATAATCCGCTAGTTATTCAAGCGCTAGGGATTGAAGAACGTAACGGCGTGCTCACAGGCCATCCGATTATTAGCCCTGAAGATGCTGAGCGCATTCGCCTCGAGAACGACCTCACAGGCTTTTTAGAAGACGGTAGCGTAACTGTAGCAAGTCGTAACGTCATTTTGATTATGACTGAAGATGGTACGGACGTCTTTGCAAGTCGTTAGAGCGTTCAAGGTTTGAGCTGAGAATATTGCTCGAGCCACTGCCTCAATCTTGTCAACGAAACACCTTGAAATACCTTGAGCACAGGCTCTTGCTCGCCACCTTGAACTTCTAATACAACGCCACTTGTAGGCGTTTCCAAGCGGCTTGCCATATCCTGGCGAGCTGCTTTGTTTTGATTAAAATCAACAAACTTGTAAGCAATCTTCTGCTGGTCAAAAAAGCGCTTGGCGACCTCACAAGGACCACAACCTTCCACGCTGTAGATGACAAGTGTTGCCATGCTGTACTCCTTGATGTAATAGTGAATCACTTTGAGATGATGGTGTATCACTATGCCGCCTACGTATACAAAGCATGATAGGTTAGGCGAGGTTATTGAGGATAGCAGCGTGTCTTATGTCAGCATTAATGATGCCATTGCGCTTAAGGTACATAAAGCTATACCACCCCAACACTAGGAACGATGACGTTAGTGTTATCAGTATTTACTTAGAAATAAATTGTGAAATAACCTTATGAGAATTGTTTTGCTGATGATGTGGTCATGTTGCTGAGCCTCGTGCTATCTAGTCATCAGTAAACACCTTAAAACATCGAGGAGTACATCGTCATGAGACAAAACCGCAGCGCTCAAGAACTGCGTGACATTCGTATTACCCCCGGCTACAACATGCACGCCGAGGGCTCTGCTTTGGTTGAATGGGGCAATACCAAAGTACTTGGCACCCTCACCATTGAAAGCAAGTTGCCACCGCATTTACGTGGTAAAGGTAATCAAAGTGGTTGGCTTACTGCCGAGTATGCACTACTACCGCGCAGTACCTCGGAACGCACGCAACGCGAGCGTTTATATGCTGGTGGGCGTACCCAAGAAATCCAGCGCCTGATTGGGAGGGCGTTGCGTACAGTGGTGGACTTGTCGCTATTTAACGGTAAAACATTGACAATAGATATTGATGTGTTACAAGCAGATGGGGGTACGCGTTGTGCAGGTATTTTGGCTGGATACGCAGCTCTGCATCATGCTGCTAACAAACTCATTATGAAGGGTACCTTAGATGAGTGGCCGTTAAGTTTTGAAATGGCTGCGGTAAGTGTAGGTATGGTTAAAGGTGAACCCTTAATTGACCTCGAGTACAGTGAAGACTCTCTGGCTGAGGTTGACCTCAATGTGGTTGCAACCGGTGATGGCAAAATTATTGAAGTTCAAGGTGGTGCTGAAGAAACACCCCTTGAGGCTGAAACCTACGTGCAGTTAGTAGCCTCTGGCATTACGGCAATTCAGCACATACTGACCACCGCGAAAGCACAATTGGCATGAATTGGGTGCTAGCGTCTACCAATCCGGGTAAACTGCGTGAATTTCAACATGCCTTGCCAGATATTCCTTTAGACACCATCAGCACTCACAACATAGCTGAACTACCGGAAGAAACAGGCGATACCTACGAAGCCAACGCCATCATCAAAGCAACTTACGTGTGTGAGCAAACGGGGCAACCTGCCCTAGCAGATGACTCTGGGCTCGAGGTTGACGCCCTAGGCGGCAATAAAGATAGTGACGCCGAGCGCGTGCAACACCTACTTACCAAAATGCAAGAAAGTGGTAACGAAACCCGTGCTGCACGGTTTATGTGCGTGCTCGTTGTTGCCTTTCCAGATGATACCCTCATTACCAGTCGGGGCCTTTGCTATGGGCAAATTTTAGACGCCCCCCGTGGTGAGGGTGGTTTTGGCTATGACCCGGTATTTTTGAGTGATGATTTAGACAAGACGTTTGCAGAGGCGAGTCTCGAGGAGAAACAACAGATTAGCCACCGCGCCCAGGCTTTGCGCGGACTACGTGAGTGGCTAGCAACAGACGAAGGCAGTGCTAAGACACAGCAGTGGCGTGTAGATGGTTAAACATTATCATTGAGCAGCATTGAAAGTCACCAACTTGTGCCAGTCAATCTCACCAAACTCGTTGCAAAAATCATCCATAAACTCTTTAGTAAACAGGTTGATTTTCCTGCTATATGAGGCCACAAATTCTTCATTTTTCTCTTTAGCACGATGACCTAGGGGTTCAATAATATCTAAAAATAAGGTTGTCTCGCCAGAAATAAATTCCCAGAATTGCTACCCACAGTATTTAAAGTAGTCGCCCTTATCGGGTTGACTACTTTTGCCATAACAACAGCCATTAACAGCTACGATGTTCAGTTTTGCACCGCTTGTACGAAGCGTTTTCTGAGCAGTTTTAAAATCATTACGCATTTTGGCAATTTGCGAGCTGTTAGCCCAATTGGGTCCTGATTTGATTGTCACAAGATAGCGTATGTCGTTACTATCAAATTCTAAATCAATGCCTTGGATACCTGATTTACGTCCACCGTAAACACGTTCGTTGATAAAGATGGCAAGTCCCTCAAGCCAGTCACCAAATAGCGTTTCTTCATTTGAGGAGAGATGTGCATCCATTAGGCTTTGTACAATCTCGCCAGCTGTAAGTATGTTTTTAGCTTTAAAGAGGTAAGGATTTTTACGCTTGAGAACTTTAGATAATTTTAGCTTATCTAAGCTTGTAAGGCGCTTTTGGTGAAACGTGCCGATGTTATCTTCCACGTACGAAAATACGTCGACCAAATTTAGAGGTTTCATTAAAACAAATAAGGTTCAACTGCCTCGAGCTGCTGTTGAACCATTTTAACATACTTGGGGACGATATCAATGCCAATAGCATGACGGCGCATTCTATTAGCGACAAGTAGGGTTGTACCCGACCCCATAAAAGGATCCAAAACAGTATCTTTTTCTTGTGTAAAAAGCTTGATAAACCACTCGAGCAAGGCTTCAGGAAATGCCGCACTGTGTTTTTTGTTGTTACATTCCGTTGCTAAGTGCAAGACATTGTTAGGGTAGGCCTTGTCTCGACTCACCCAATTGGAGATATTTTTGCCAAACCCGCTACCCACTTTGGATGGATCACGGATTTTGTCAGTGTCAGAGAGGTTTTTGAGGCGTGATTTAGCCCAGTCACCCATCGGCACCATAACTTCTTCTTGATACATATTAAACCTGCGGTTTTTATTGAACTGCAAAAGCCGTTCCCAAGAGTCACGAAAGCGATTTGGCCATTTACCTGGGTAGGAATTCTTTTTATGCCAAATAAACTCTTCTGTCCAAAACCAGCCTTGTTGACGCATAGCCAAAATAAGTTCAATCACATAAGTACTACGCTCACCTTTGACAACTTTTTCTTTAATGTTCAGAACAAATGTACCATCTGGTTTCAAAACCCTCAAGAGTTCAGCTGAAATAGGTAAAAACCATGCCACATAGTCGTCGGGATGAATACCCCCATAAGTTCCTTTACGCTGGTCGGCATAAGGGGGTGACGTTACAATTAAATCAACAGAGTTATCTGCTAACTTCTGTAATTGTTCTCGACTGTCACCCAGTAGCACCTGAGTTGTCAAGCTCACCTTTTAACCTCACTTTTTATTCTGTAGTGGGACATATTACAGATTATAAGCGTTACTTCTCAACAGGTTCGGTTGCCGCGCTAGCATCCTCTTTGCCGTCTTTGCTATCGTGCTTTTTGAAAAACCCTTTAATGCGTTCCACAATGGTTTCGTGCGGTTCAATGTGCTCGGACATTTCGCTAGCGTAAGCCTCGAGCAACTCCCGTGCTTTGGGTGTGAGTTTGCTAGGTACGGCAACTTGAACTGTCACAATGAGGTCGCCAAAACCTATCCCACGTAACCTTGGCATCCCTTGACCGCGCAACTTGAACGTCTCACCTGGTTGCGTGCCTGCTGGTACGGTGAGTACCTCAGTTTCGTCCATGGTAGGAATTTCAAATGCACTGCCTAGCGCTGCTTGAGCCATACCCAAGTTGAGCTTGTAGTAGAGGTCGTCGGTATCGCGCGTGAAGTGTTCATGGGGCTTCATGCTGATGTAGACATACAAGTCGCCACGTCTACCGCCATCAACCCCAACATTGCCTTCTTGGGGAACGCGCAAACGGTAGCCACCGTCAATACCTTTGGGTAGCGTGACACTCACAGGCTCAGTTGCATGAACACGCCCCTCACCCATGCATTTGCCACAAGGTGTCGGTACAACTTCGCCGCGGCCGCGGCAGGTTGGGCAGGGTTGAGTGGCCATGACCGTACCAAAAAATGATTGTGACTGCACCCGAACTTGGCCTACGCCGCCGCAGGTGTCGCACGTCTTTTTAGGCGCACTCCCCGGCTCGGCGCGGTTGCCATTACAACGGTCACAGACAATTAAACGACGCACTTGCACGTCGGCAGTAGCAGCTTCTCGAGCTTGCTCGAGGCTAATGGTTAAATCAGCTTCTAAATCTTCACCATCAAACCCACGCTGAGTGCGCATACCGCTTCTACCTGTTGCCGCACCACCAAACACAGACGCAAAAATATCAAAAATGTCACCAGAGAATTGAGCTTGGGGGTCAGCTGTACCAAAGCGGTCGTAGCGAGCACGTTTGTCAGGGTCAGAGAGTACTGCATAGGCTTCATTGAGCTGCTTAAAAGTTTCTTCAGCTTGTTGATCGCCAGGATTGCGGTCCGGGTGAAACTTAAGCGCTAACTTGCGATACGCTGATTTAATGGTTTTTTGGTCGCTATCGCGCGCTACACCAAGCACCTCGTAATAATCCGTCGCCATATCTTGACGAGTATACCCGTAGGTGACAGGTGGTCTTGGTATAATCCAACGCTTTTGGAACGTGTGGTCGCGCTAATCCTAGGTTTCCCGCTGGTTGATAGTACTTATTTAGCAGTTTTACGAAGCTTTGTTGTAGGTCATTGATGTGTAAGGGCATATAGCAGGAAAGGGAGAAGGGGAGCAAGGGAGAAGGGGGGATGGATTTCAAGGACAGCCTGTGAGCGTCAGTGGTGATGTTGTTGAGTATGTGTTAAACAATACTGAGTAAATCAATATCACGTGAAACTGCTAATTATCTAGTGTCCATCACCCCAGGGGCGACACTGAATAGATGATTGTGATTAATATAGCCTCGAGAAAAATCAATCTCTGGCTTAAGCCACGCCCAACTCATCTGCCGCCAGTAATGGTATGTAAGGGAATACTCCGCTCTTCACTAAGACTGCGCCACACAGCTTCAGTAAACGCCATATAGTTTAAACCTGTCTCAAATGTTGTCAAGCGGATGGGCTCTAAGCCTCGGATAGCAGCAATAAACTCCTCTTCCACACGCCAACCCCCAGCTTCATGCGGTGGAATTGCTATTTCATGGAAGTTATCATCGCCGCGTTGTGCCCCATAAAGCTGGCCATCTTTAAATTGTAGTGTTGCCTCACTGCCATACAGTGTTATGGCGACGCTGGGTCCTAAACCGGATACTCGAGACAAGCCAAAATGCGCTTGAGCACCACACGCCATCTCAGCAATCACATCAAGATGATCGGGGATTTGCACAGCGTGTATCTCTGAACCATCAGGTGAAGGGCGCATCTTCACAAAGGTCTGCCCCACGGCGGTGACGCGTGTTGCCTCACCCACCCAACGCATCAGCGCTTCGTACCAAATACCTAAACCCATAATGTTGATACCGCTGATGTCGGCATCTTGCCGCCAAGTTAGGGGTGAGTTTTTATCAATAAACGTGCCTTTTTCGGTCACTTCAACCGCTAAAACATTCCCTAGGAAACCTTCAGCCAGAAGTCGCTTGACCGTTGTGTCCACAGCGAGGGTAAACGGCGAAGGCACAATTTGGGTGATGAGGTGTGGCTTAGTTTGGGCTGCCTCGAGCATGGCTTTTGCGTCTAAAAATGTGCTGGCCATACGTGCTTCGCACATCACGTGTTTGCCTGCTTTAAGCGCAGCTAAGGTGACACGCGCGTGCATGTTGGGCCAGGTGCCAATAATAATGGCATCTGTGTCGTCAGCATTCACAAGCTCCTGCCAATGTTCGTAGACCTTAGGAATACCAAATTGCCCAGCAACGTTTTGGGAAGAGTCCAAACTGCGGTTCGCCACACTCACAACACTGACGCCGTCGATAGCTTGTAACTTGGGAATATGATGCTTGCGTGTGTTGTTACCTGCACCAACAACACCGATGCGAATGCCTTTAGTGTTCATAGTTGCTCCAATTGAAGGTTGCCATGTAATGGTTCAAACTCAACACCACAAAGACCTCACAAAACGCAACTTAGCTTAGCTAGATACATAAGTTGATGCTTTCAGCTCAATGTGTTGAAAGGTATAGGTGTCATGTTGCTTGCTTGTGACTATCCCTAAGTTTATCAGTTGATGGTGTTTGTGATTACGTGAGGTAATAGGATGCTCTGACCAAGTGACCTCAGTACTGTCTAGGTCATGTCCTCGCTGATATGCTCAACGTTATCAGCATGTCACAATGTAGCTATCAAAAAGATAGCTACAAAAAATATCCATACGCTTATTGAACATCGATAAAATACACGCTGATCGATATCAACATCAGCCGTTTTTGAGGAGATTTATGCCTAACGTTGCAATGCTTGGGTGCGCCCACATTCACACACCGCGCTTTGTCAGCATGATGAACGCTCGTGATAGCGTGCAGGTTAAATATGTTTGGGATCATGATGTGGCGAGGGCGGCTCGAGTCGCGCAAGATTTAGGGAGCGCAGTCGCCACGACGGTACAAGAGGTATTAGATGATGCGACACTCGAGGCAATCATCATCTTGTCGGAAACGAACCGTCACGAAGACCTTGTCATAGCCACCGCCAACGCAGGCAAAGCCATGTTCGTAGAAAAACCATTAGGTGTTGACGGTCCTACTGCGGCGCGCATGGCAGATGTTATTCGAGCAAACAAAATACTATTTCAAACAGGCTTTTTTATGCGTGGGCAAGCCATCTATCAAACGCTAAAACAGCACATTCGTGAGGGTAGTTTTGGCAAGCTTACTCGGGCGAGGGGGAGTTTTGTACATCATGGCGCTCTGGCAGGCTTTTTTGACACCGAGTGGCGTTGGATGGCTGATCCAGCCCAAGCTGGTGTAGGTGGGTTTGGGGATCTAGGAGCGCATGTCCTCGACTTGCTGTTGTGGCTCTTGCAAGATAGCGCAGGCGATGTTCACAAGGTGACAGCCGTGTTGGACAACGGTACAGCGTGCTATCCCAACTGCGACGAACTTGGTGAAGGTTTACTGCACTTTGAAAGTGGGCTCATCGCTAGCCTCGCGGCTGGTTGGAACGACCTAGCCAACCCACTGCCACTAGCGTTGTACGGCACAGAAGGTCAAGCCTACATTGTTAATGGCGAACTTTATATCCACAGCAACAGCCTAGAGACTGATGGGCCAATTGTATGGACAGACTTAGCCCCTGCACTACCGCACGCGTTTGAGCTTTTTTTAAATGCCCTGGAGGGTAAAGACGTTCCGTTGGTGACAGCTCAGGAAGCTGCGTATAGTGCGCATGTGATGGACATGCTTTACCAAAGTGCTAAGCAGGAAAGGTGGCTCGAGCTACCCACTTAACCCTCAGGTATGATAATCCGCGTTAATCCGCACGTACTCCGCACTCAAATCACACCCCCAAGCTTGACCGTGACCCTCACCTGTAGCTAAATCAACCTCAATCTGTAAAGGGTCGTGCTGCATTTTGCTTGAAACATGGACCGCGTCAAAATTAAGTGGCTGACCTTCAAAAAGACGTTCTGCTTGAACAGTTATGCGCACGCGTTCAAAATTAGCGTCCACACCTTCTTGACCGATCGCACTCAAAATGCGCCCCCAA
>CAZMCW010000059.1:7086-17208 GCA_964564405.1 uncultured bacterium | reverse complement strand
TTTTGAGGAATTTTGACAGACTGCACGCAGAAAGGTGGCACTCATGCTCGAGAAACATTATGACCTCAGCAACTACCTAAGCTCTTATGTCACAACCACGTCTCCTAACCGCGCGAACAATCCTGCGCGCGCCCCCTACCAAGGCGGCAAAAATTATCCCACGCTCATTATCTTTGCGCTCTTCATTGTGGGTCTTGTATGGTCGCTTAGCAACTTACCTGCTAGTGGTGTAACGGCAGCACCCGCAACCTACGCACCAGCCTCAGAGTTGTTCCTAAGCGGTAGTTTAGTTGGTCTTACCTCCGTAACTGCAACCTGCAGCGATACTGGCATTACTGTTAGCAACACAAGTGATGACTACGCAGGGGCTACCCTTCCTTTAAGCTTAAGCTTTACAACGGCAGCGCCACTTGTTAATGCTTACTACAATTTGAGTTGGCCACAAGCTAGCCTCGAGCTTTCACTACTAAATGCCAGCGGTCACGCAATTCGCACATTTCGCGGTCAAGAAGGCACTGTAGATGTTCGCGGTAGTAGCGTGTATCTATCAGCACTTTTGTACGATGAAAGCGGCGCACTTCTTAACCTAAGTGGGCAGGTTAATTGCCAGTAGCCAACATAACAATTTAGTCTCTATTCAGAGCACCTGCATTAGGTGCTCTTCTTACTTTTTAAAACACACGTTGCTGCAATATATAGCAATCGCACAATAAACTGATACATCACGTGTTATCCGGATTGAGCTTGATTCCTATAGCAGCTGGTGATGTGCTGTGTACATTCCATTTGAGGGCATCTCCCTTGCGCGCTTACTCCCCTCTCCCCCTCCCCCTTTCCAAAACACGCTAGCACGCGTTATTAAGTCCGTAACAACATGTCGTATCGTTGCTAGTAATAGCAGTTCCAGGAGTTCCCCCATCCTAAGCGGGTCGATGTCTACTCCCCTAGGTTGCACGCGCAGCTGCCTGTGGAAGTTACTCATGGAAACGCTATAGATAGAGACTTTGTTATCTATTGATTGATCAAATCGTGTTGAGATTAGCTCGTATCACAAAGCAAGCTGCGACACTGGTCATCTGTAAAGATACAAGCGAAGCCCTAAATTGTGTATACTTAAACAGTTGTGTGACTTTCTATTAGCCTCGAGCTAGCAGTTATACAGTGTAAGTTTAGTACGCCTTAGCATCAACATACTCGCAACTCAGTTGATAACTTCAGCAAGCGTAGCCCTGCATATGCACCTTGTTGTATGACTACTTAGGGGATTGTAGTAGAATTCGCGTTCTAGCCACGATACTGTAAGACGTTGAGAGAATATCTTTACAAAGACTATATAAACTTTGTCTAAGATGACAGTTTTGGCTGGTACAGACAAATCTAAAAGCCTTATGCGCTTACTAGATGATCTTACAAACAAGCTGCAACTTAATTAATACCTGTACTTGACATTGGTTGTACCAACCTTTAGCCGCTCAAATAACGAGCTGGTCGTTTACACGATTGTGGTTTCTTACTGCAAAATACTGCATAAAATCTTACTGGAGGTGAATAATGAGACTCGAGGTACCTCGTGAAATGGAACGCTTTGGTGCAAATTTATTCTATGGCGTTCAAAAAGTTTTTGAGCTTGATGCTGGCTTAAGGTGTGATGTTGCCACTGAGCAACAAGGTACAATCAAGCAACTCACCTACGAACACCTGCACAGTATTGAACAAGATATGGTCATTGTGGTGCCTATGAAAGGTGAGCAACTCAAACTGTTGCAAGGCGTTCTTTACGGCATCCCGAATCAGTGCCTTATCATCATTGTGTCCAACAGCAGCCGCGACCCCGTTGACCGTTTTTCAATTGAGCAAGAAGCCATTAAAAACTTTTGTGATGACACGGGTAAAAAGATCATGCTGGTGCATCAAAAAGATGCGCAGTTTGCCACTGCTTTAGCAAGAGCCGGTTACCCCGAACTTGTCGGTGAAGACGGACTTGTCCGCAACGGCAAAGCTGAAGGCATGATTATGGGCACCTTGCTCGCGCGCTTAACGGGGCGCAAGTACCTTGGGTTTATTGATGCAGATAATTTTTTTCCGGGCGCTGTGCTCGAGTACGTGCGCATTTACTCAGCGGGGTTTGCGCTCAGCAAATCTGACTATGCTATGGTGCGCATTGCGTGGCATAGCAAACCTAAAATTGTTGACTCCAAACTCTTTTTTGCTAAATTTGGGCGCACTTCAGTTGTGACGAACAGCTACATGAATCAACTGCTCAGCCACTACACAGGTTTTGAGACAGATGTCATTCGTACCGGTAACGCAGGTGAACACGCCATGACTACAGACCTTGCTGAGTCCATGGTGTATTCCTCTGGTTATTCCGTTGAGCCTTATCACCTGTTGTATTTGATGGAAAAATTTGGCGGCGTGACTGAAAAATTAACCCGTGAAACCGTGCAACATCCGGTAGAAGTATTTCAGATTGAATCGCGCAATCCGCATTTGCATGCGGAAAAAGGCACTGAACACGTCAATCAAATGATCTACGCAGCACTTCAGGTCATCTATCACTCATCTGTAAGCAGTGAGTCACTCAAAGCAACTATTTTGGAGGACTTACGTGAACGCAAGCTACTAGCTGCCAATGCGGACCTTCCCAAAACAACGTACTACCCAGCACTTTCCAAGGTCAACCTCACCAGCTTTGTACGTGACGTTCAAGACAACGCTTACAGTGACTTTTTTGAAGCTCGTGGGATGGTGAGGCAAACAGATAATCTTGGTTATAAAGATGCTAAACCAAGCCACCCCGCGACAACACGTACAGCAGTGCAACCAGCATTAACTCAGACAACATTAACCCAAAACACACTACCGACGGAGCCTTTGCAAGTTGGTTCCACAAGTGCTGCTAGCACTATGGCAGCGCTCCCAGCAGATTAAAGCTCATGCACTTAATACCAAGTCCGACAAAACACATCATAAACTCCTACGGAGTTCATTACGTTCTAGTCGGACTTGGTATCTGTTTCTGCTCGCGAGTTGTCTCGCTGACGCTCGGAGCCGCTCGGGTTACTTTGTTACCAAAATAACCGGAAAGGGTATAAGGTAAGCACGTAAACCTTGATGAATATCATTATCACTGATTTAGATGGCACCTTGCTCGAGCTGGAGAGTTACAGTCTAGCCTCCACAGAAACAACTGCGCGGGCGGCAATAAAAGCTGGACTCCCGCTCATCTTTTGCTCGTCTAAAACGCGTACTGAGCAGGTTTACTATCAACACTTACTAGATTTACGAGCACCCTTTATTGTTGAAAACGGTAGCGCCATCATCATCCCCAAAGATTACTTTGCATTACCGTTTAATTTTGATGCCAAAGATAATAACGCTGTGATTATCGAGCTAGGCTGCCGGGTTGAGGTCATTCGTAAGCATCTTCGACAAATATGTAAAGACTTGGGGTGTATCTGTCTTGGTTATGACGACCTCAGTTTGCCAGAGATTTGTGAGCTTACCGGTTTAACTGAGGCAGCTGCAGCTCGAGCATCCCAACGCGACTACAGCGAGACCATTTTATCTACCAATGCATCTGCAGAGGTTCTTCACACACTTCAGGTACGTCTTGCTAAGGTTGGGCTAGAGTGCGTTCAAGGTAGCCGTTTTTATACGATTACCGGGCAAGGTGCTAATAAAGGGCTGGCCGTGAGACGGTTGCTCGAGCTGTTTCAGCAACAATACGACACTATCTACAGCATCGGTCTAGGTGATGGTGCCAATGACCTACCCATGCTTGCTGAAGTTGACGAAGGCTATCTCGTCCAAAAACCCGACAGGACGTGGATCAACGCGAGTGATGCCGACATTTGTTATGTCAACGCAGTTGGCCCGCTAGGCTGGTCGCAGGTTGTACAAGGGCATTTGCAACGCAAGTTAAGCCTAAAGACTGACTTACACTCTGCCTCCTAAAACACCACCCCAGCGACCAAAATAACATTACTGTATGGCGTAAACTCCCCTGTTCGCACAACTGCTTTAGCGTCTTTTGTACGCGTTTTGAAATCTTCGTGGGGGATTTCTTGGACTGACGTGCGGGCGTTCCACAATTTAGTAAAAGCTGCATGCATGTCTGCTGAGAGGGGCGCTTGCTCACTTGCAATGATGGCATCTTGCACTTCAAGTTCAGTGAGGACAACCTCGAGCGTCTCCAAAAACCCCGGCACACCCTGCTTGAGGGCCAAATCAATCACCGGAACGCCTTTGGGGACGGGCAGCCCTGCATCGCCAATCACCAGCATGTCTAGGTGCCCCATGCTGGCAATAACTCGAGACAATTCTGCATGTAAAAGACCTGTTTTTTTCATCTTAGATGCTCCACGTTCGAGAAATAGGTGGTGTATGCACTCAACAAAAAGGCGAGTAGGATGCTTGCCTACCCACCTCAGCTTTAATTGACGTTGCTGCTTATTGGTTGCTGATTATTGACAGTTGGGATTGGTAACAAGCTCGAGCGGCACAGCCACTACCACTGTCTCAGCAGGTGCGCCATTCTCAACAATGTCTGCTGCGGCCCGGATAGACTCCGCACCAAGTTCGGATGGAAGTTGCGCCACTGTAGCTGCCATACGGCACTCATTGACAGCCGCCACGGCGTCATCTGTTGCATCAAAGCCAACGATGATAATGTCGCGCCCAGACGCTTCCACAGCTTGCAACGCACCCAAGGCCATTTCGTCGTTGTGAGCAAACATGGCAGCAATCTCTGGCTGCGCCGTGAGGATGTTTTCCATCACGGTGAGGCCTTCTGCACGGCTAAAGTTTGCTGTTTGACGGGCGACAACCTCGAGCCCATCGCAAGATTCACTGAGGTAGTCATTAAAGCCTTGCCCGCGTTCGTTGGTGGCTGACACACCAGGGATGCCCTCGAGCTCGACTACTAGGCCGCTCTCCATAAGCTCACCACAAATGTACTCGCCTGCAGAGGCACCGCCCGCGATATTATCCGAAGCGATGCTATAAGCAACCATGCCGCCTGAAATGCCCCGGTCAACGGCAATCACGGGAATGCCTGCTTCGTTGGCAGCAAAGACTGTCGGCACAACTGCATCTGAATCGGTGGCGTTAATAATCAGCACGTCCACGCCGCGCTGCAGCAAGTCTTCAATATCTGAAATTTGTGTGCTGATACTGTTTTGAGCGTCTGTCACAAAAAGTTCAAGCCCAAGTTCTTCGGCAACAGCTTGCGCGCCATCTTGTAAATCAACAAAAAAGGGATTATTGAGACTTGAGATCGACAAGCCCACCGTCTGTGCGCTCGCACTCAACAATAATGCCAACATGGTCAGCATGATTAACTTCCGCATAGTTTGCCTCCTCTGGCAAGTGTTTAAGCACTTCCACACGTGTTGAACGTGCTCAAGTAAACTAATTTCCTAAGTTCGTCAACAAGCATGTTCTAGAGGTACTTAAAGTTATTGTGATACAAGTTTAATTCTACCTTGGATTGATACGCGTTTGCTTGCAGATGTTACTCGAGGTTGATGCCATCTCTTCACAGAGACCTAACGCGCCAGTGTTGCAAAGGTTGAGTTGCAAAGGTTGAGTTGCAAAGGTTGAGTTACAAAGGTTTAATCTCCCACAACTCAACTACCATGTCTGAGGGATACTCCCGTGGATCAAAATCATCAACTTCGCGGGCTGCTAGCCCCACGCGTTCAAAGAGGTCTTCAATCGTTCGCGACGAATGATGCTGCGCTTCACCCAGGGTTTGATACAAGTACACTGCTGAGGGCAAAATCACCGGATAGCCCATTTCGTAGAGGGCATATGCGTTGCCCTGTTTCAGATTGTCCAAAACATCACTTTCCGGCTGTTGAATGACTTTATCTTGATAGCTCAAATCCACTTCAAAATGGAACGCGAAGTGGTCCCTCAAATAGCCTTGGTCACTTAAAAAATTACCAACTTGCGCGATGCCTTTTTTAAGTTTGGCAAAGTCAGCAGGTGTCTCGAGCTTAGCAGGTAGGTCAGGGCCCAAAAACGCATCAACCTGAGCAAAAAATGCCTTCCCCACGTCTTTAGTAAACAATCTTCGAGTGCGTTCAACAGAGGTCTCAAAAGCATCTGCACAAGCTGCAATATGCTCAAACGCACTTCTGTAAAACGCATACGAAAACGCATCAAACTCCCCCGATTTAACTGCGGGAGATGCCCCTGATACCAAGGCATCAAAAACCTCTATACGTGCGTCTCTGGCAAAGACTGTTTGAATGTAAGTTTGAAAGTAAGCTCGAGCCGCCGCCTGTGAAGGCGTTTTGGGCAAGGCAGCATACGTTTCTGTAATGGCTTTTGCCATAAACGTTGCTAGCTCGCTGCCAATTGGCCACCAGTCATAAAAATCTTGGTAAGGATGGTCTTGGACAGCTTTGGTTAGACTTGTTTCTGCTGAGGTTGTCATCGTTAAATTTTACAGCAGGTATCATCTGGTTGAGTGCAACTGCAACCAAAAGACTTAATATCACAGACAACAAAGTCATCATGAGGATTGTCGTTATTAAGCGTATTACTAGCGTGTTACCAACTAAAAAGCCGCCCAGCATGAGCTCGAGCGACTTCTTTAAGTTCACCGTCATAAACGGTTCTAACTATGGTCGGGGTGACTGGATTTGAACCAGCGACCACTTGACCCCCAGTCAAGTGCGCTACCAGGCTGCGCTACACCCCGAAACACGTCCAGACAACTGCTTTGGGTAGTTAAGACCAAAGTGCTTATAGAGATTATCACATCTTGTTAGTTGAGGCAATTAACTTCAAACATCAAACGCCAATTGTCGTCACCCACAATGTTAGTTACACATTATACTGAAGTGTTTTTTGCATGGCATGCTGTGCCATGCAAAAACGCGTGAGCGTGTACCCTTAGACGATTCAGATTATGACATCCTCGAGTCAATTTAGTATTAGTTACACATTAGTTACGCAGTTGCGCGTTTAACGCCAGCAGTTGATCGGGGGTGATCCAGTAGCGCGTGTTACACCATTGGCAAATGGCTTCAGCACCGCCGTCTTCGGCAATCATGGCGTTGCGCTCGCTTTCATCAAAATAGGTTAGCGCATGCAAAATGCGCGACTCATCGCAGGAACATGTGAAGGATAAGGGGAATGGGTCGGCACTTAGCAGTTGGAACTCGAGCCCCCAACAAAGGTCCCGCACAATATCTTCGAGGGCGCGTACTTTCATGGCATCGGTGAGTTGGCTGTGGGCGCGAATGTTAGCTTCTAGCAAGTCGAGTGCGGCTGGGTCAGCATCTGGTAAGGCTTGAAAAATAATGCCGCCAGCTTGAAATACCCCTTCTGTCTCGAGGTACACCCCCAACAGCACCGCCGAATTAATCTGCTCCGAGTTAGCTAGAAACACGCTTACGTCCTCAGCAATTTCGCCGGTAAGTATGGGGACACTACTCACATAAGGATCACCTTTGGGTGCCATGGTGCGAATGACCTGAAAATCGCCTTTGTTACCGACTGCAGCACCCACGTTCAGTTTGCCGTCGTCGCGTAATGGCACGGCAATGTCTGGGTGACGCACAAACCCACGCACGTGCCCGTCTAAGCCAGCTTCCACAGTGATGCCACCCAACGGCCCGCCGCCGTCTATACGCAAAGTGATGCCGTCTTGTGGCGTTTTTAGGAGCACGTGGCTCAGTAGCGCGCCTGCGGTCAAACTGCGCCCCAAGGCTGCTGTTGCTGTAGGGCTCATGTTGTGTTTGGTACGGGCAACTTCTACTAGTTCAGTTGTATCTGCAGCTACCACTCGAATGCCGCCGTTAGCAGCTAACCCGCGAATTAAAAATGACATACTAAAAATCCTTCTTTGAATACGAACGTAGCACCATCACCAAGTACAATTAAACGCCACTAAATAGCGTTTCCACGAGTAACTGCCACAGGCAGTTGCGCGCGCGACCCAGGGGAGTAGAAATCAACCCACTCAGTGCGGGGGAACTAATCCTGAAACTGCTAAAACTACTAAAAACCGTTAAAACACACATGGTGATGCCATCAACACACGTTTTACCTGTTACTTAGTGTGCGTGCTGGCATCATCTTGATGATTTATTCGGGGAACTCTGACGTCAACGTTCCTTGCAATGGAATCAGCATTAGCTTGAATACTGACTCGAGCAATTAACTATAGATTAGGAATACTTTTTGATGTTTGACGCTTCCCTAAAACAGCACGCCAAACGCTTTACAGTACTCCTTTTATGAGGTTATGACCGTGTTGTGTGATGACGCTATATCACGGTTTGGCAAAGAGTCACATCATGAAGTTGAGGAGGGAAGTTCGTAGCGCTCAGCTAGCGCTTCGAGGCTAGCTTTGGGCACCAACTTGCCAACATCTGCCCCATATTTGGCAAGTTCTTTGATACGCGTGCTAGACACGTACGACCAGCGCGTTGCTGTCATGATAAACGTGGTTTCCACTGAGGCGTTCATCTGCCGGTTGAGGTGCGCCATCTGCAGTTCATACTCAAAGTCGGAAATGGCCCGCAAGCCTTTGACAATGACCCGCGCGTGAACGTGCCGCATGTAGTCAACGAGCAAGCCTGAAAAGGCATCACACGACACATCATCAAAGTGATCCGTGGCGGCCGAAATCATCGCCAAGCGTTCCTCCACGCTAAACGCATGGTTAGGTTTGAGGGGGTTGTGAAGCACCGCAATGGTGAGCTTATCGAAGATGCGACTTGCCCGCCGGGCAACGTCTAAGTGTCCGTTGTGAAAAGGGTCAAAACTGCCTGGGTAGACGGCGTGAACCATAATTCGTTAAGTGTAGCTCGAGGCAGCGAGCAGGTAGGTTTACAAACACTTGCAGTATGCCTGTGCTCGGGGCATGGGGAGAATGGCAGAACGGGGGATGGGAGAGCACATCCATGAACGACGCATTAGGGTGCAGCGTGCTCTCCCAAAAATTCTCGCACCCATGCTTCATAGCGTTCTGGATTTTGATTCCAAGCTTCCCCGTGTTCTACACCTTCTACTCGCTGGTAAATGATGCTGTCGTTGGCAGCAGCTAACGCGTCACTCAAACTCACTGGCACGGTTGAGTCAGTTGTGCCGTGAATAAGCAGCATGGGCAACTCAACTTGGTCAATGGTCTCACGCTGGTCGAGGCTCTGCCAGTCAACACCAGAACGCAAACTAGACAACCACATCGTTAACCGGGTAAGCGGTTTAGCTGCTGGTAAGTTAGACCGGACTGCCGCCGTCTCAAACACAGTTCTAGGGTCACTGAGCGGTGCATCTAAGACGATGGCGATAAGCGCATCTGCTAGCTCAGCCTCCCCTAGCTGCGGCAACCGTTCCATTGTTTCAAGCGTAACCGCACCACCCATCGAGTACGCATAAATAACAATGCGTTCAGCACCTTGTTCTTGCAAAAATTTGAGCCCCAACAGCGCGTCTTGCCATTCGCTAGCACCATAGTGGAAAAACCCGTCTGGACTCATGGGGCTCTGGTCATGATTGCGGTAGGCAAGTGAGAGGACGGGATAGCCCATATCTCGCAAGGTGGGTAAGATTCGCAGGGTCTCGAGGCGGCTCGAGCGACGCCTACCGTGTAACATCAGCACAGCGGCGTCATCCTCACCAGAAAAATCAGCACCATCTGCCAACCACCACGCGTGTAAAGGGCCAATGTCGGCCTCGAGCCTCACCTCTTCAAACGCTAACCCATGATCTTGCAGCGGATCGCGCAAAAAGACAAACGCTTCCAAACGGGCAGGGTCGCCAGCTTCCGGCGGACTTCCTTCGGTGAGCGTGTAGCCACGTGTGAGGCTTGTCTCGTCTTGGCTAACAACCTCACCTAATTGCCCGTAGCCACCGTCCCAAATGAGGTTGTAGGTACCTGTTCGCGTTGTGTCTGCAAACTGAGCGGCACTTGGTGGTAACGGTAACGTGATCATATCTGCGGTTGCGCTCACCACTTCAAACTCGGGCATGAGACTATAGGGTTGGGGCACTAACATAGCGTTGGAAAAGTACCACGCTACGGCAACCACCACACCTACAACAGCCACTACCAACACCCCCACTACAATCATCAAGATGCGCTTGAGGTTATTGCGTGGT
>CAZMCW010000059.1:1668-7076 GCA_964564405.1 uncultured bacterium | reverse complement strand
GAACTAGTTGATGGCTGGGTGGTCACGGGTAAGTCCTTTCAAAGATGACGTATCAAAGATGACGTAAATTAGATCAACCTACATCATAGCCAAGTTGGTAAGGGTCTGTAAAAACTGGGTTGATACGTGTTAGCGACGTGCTTGTTTCACGCGCTTGTGCTCTGTTTGAGCCGATTGTCTAAACAATCTGTTAATGCACCTAGAAACAGAGGATTTGACTGTCCTACACACAATATGATTAGCTTGGGCAGCATTGCACGAGGTGTTTTACTAACAAACATACACCGCATAGTTAACAGCGTTTCAACAATGCCGTAACCTAGCCTGCTATACTAGCTTTTAGTGAAACTTTTAGCTACATTAACAACGCCAGCAACCTCAACGTCTATAGCAGTAACGTCTACAGCAGCAACGTCTACCTCGTCACCTCTTACAATGGTATCTCCTGAGACTTTAGTACAGCCTGCAATATCATCCGTATCTGTAAAATCCTTAGTATCTACAGCATCATCCGTACCTACCATGCCATTGGCACGTATTGGTGTTGCCCTTGGGGGTGGTAGCGCCAGAGGATACGCCCACATTGGTGCACTTGCTAGTTTGGAACAGCATGGGCTCGAGCCCAGTGTCATTGTCGGTACCAGCTTTGGAGCCATTATTGGCTCGCTGTATGCGTCTGGTCAAAGCTTAGCTGAGTTGCGAACGTTCGCTAGCGGGCAACGTCGCCGCGACTTACTGCCTCAACTTATTGACTTTGGACTGCACAAAGCAGCGTTGTTTCGCGGGGATAAGCTCGAGCAATATTTCGACAGCCTCTTAGAAGGTCGGCACTTTTCTGACCTTACGCGAGATTTTGCTGTTGTCGCTACCGACGTAGACAGTGGCGAGCGGGTGCTCTTACAAGATGGCCCTATAGCTAGCGCGCTGCGGGCAAGTGCGTCTATGCCGGGTATTTTTGCACCGGTTGAGATTGATGGCAAACGCCTTATGGACGGCGGTATTGGCGCACCAGTACCCCTAGATACGCTCGAGCACTTCGAGACCGACCTCGACCTAGGGATAGAAGTGGGGATGCAGTGCGAAGAATCTGTATCAATTCGTTTTGCGCAGCGCTGTCTTAGCACAAGCTGGGGCAACCGTGTACACACAGGCTTACGCGACACCACAGGCACTGACCCTTTACGGGTGTTAGGGCGCACGCTTGCGCACACGTTCACCGCTTGGCAAACTACCCCAAACTTGCCAGTAGGTGCGCTTAATATTCACACCAAGCCGCCCATCAACTGGCTCAACTTTCACCGGGCAGATGAAGCCATTGCCGCAGGTGAGGAAGCGCTCGAGGCTTACATGCCCACCATCAAGCAAGCACTCTCGCAAAAGTCATCAACACAGCAGACATCTTTACTTACTACTGTGTAAAATCTGTATTTACAAAACCTCTGCGAAAGACATACACCTTATTAAACCTCATCTTGCCCGTGTTATTGGGTGAGGTCGTTTACAAGCAGTGTTAAATTTTGATGCTTCGAACTATCTTGTTAATGTACCATTAAGTTTGTGTTTTACCGCGACTGCCTGCGTTTGTGTTCGACCAGCTTTTATCAACTTTAACAAATTGGAAGTCAACTTACTTAGCTAGGGTATACTTGTCCCAAAGGAGGTAGGACATGTGTACCCGCCGCGCAACGTGTTGGCTTGCGCTTGTGTTTATTTTGACTAGTCTGGTATCAGCTCAAGAGACACACTATTTGTTTAAGGGCTTTTTGCCTGATCCGTACGTGCTGAGTTTTGTGGCAGGTGGCCCCGAATCTGCGTTTGATTACGGACCAGATTGCTTTGGAGATATTGCCACAGAGCCTGATCACGTGCTTTATCTTGGTGAGTTTGAGTACCTCAAACTGGAAGTTACCAGTGAAGCAGATACAACGCTGGTTGTCTACGGTGAACCCTATGGTGATTGGCTTTGTAACGACGATGGTAACAGTGGTGGCAACGGCTTAAATCCGGTGCTCGAGGGCAGTTGGCTCGAGGGCCTCTACTATGTTTATGTAGGCAGCTTTGACGGCTTACCCGAATACGAACTCAACATCACGGAGGTACGCTAGATGGCAGGTTTTTTAAGATTTTCAGGTTATTTGACGTTGCTGCTGACAGTATTTTTGTTAGCACCACTAGCAACTGCACAATATATTCCTGAAACCAGCCTCGAGCCCGGCTTTCTGCCAGACCCTTACGTTTTTGAATCATCTATGTATGGCGGCTACCGCCCAATTTCAAATCCAGATGCAAATCCTGACTGCGTGGGTAACATCGATTTTGATCCTAGCTTGCTTGTTAGTATGGGTGGTGATTTTAGCTACCTTAGAATTGCCGTATCTAGCACTATTGACACTACCCTGTATATGTACCGTATAGAAACCGCAGCATCTGGCGACGTCAATTTATCAGATTATCGTTGTGCTGATGATGTTGAAGGGTTTGACCCGGTGCTCGAGGGGTCTTGGGAAGCAGGATTGTATGCTATTTATGTTGGCAACTTTGCCGACCCCAATTCATCGTCTGCCCAAACCGATTTTAGCCTGACCATCAGCGAATTTGCAGAAGATAGCAGCGCATTTTTTGATGCAGTTAATGCTGACCCTCCCAAACCCCAGCCTATCTCGAGCCAACTGCGCATTACTGAAGTGCCAGATGGTGGCAGTGCGACGCTCTACCCTGGCTTCACACCTGACCCGTATGTAATGAGTTTTGTCGCCGGCGGCTCAGAACAAGCCAGCCAATACGGCGCTGAATGCTTGGGGAATGTAAACAGCAAACCCGACCACGTCATCTATTTAGGTGCGTTTTCGTATTTGAAAATAGAAGTTGCCAGCCAAGCAGATACAACCTTGGTTGTTTATGGCGAGCCTTACGACCAGTGGTTTTGTAACGACGATAGCAATGGGTTTAATCCTTTGCTCGAGGGTGAGTGGCTCGAGGGCTTCTACTACGTTTATGTAGGTAGCTTTAACGGCAAACCCAGTTACGACCTCAACATCACCGAAGTACCTTAATATCATTTAGTCACGTCATCAATAGTCACGTCACTAAGTATTATCACGTCAATAACAACGCTCGGGTTACTTTGTTACCAAAATAACCGGAAGTGGTATTACTTGAATAGCATCACCAAAAGAGTCGGTTTTTGCCGCCCACTTTTGCCTCGTACATTTTTTTGTCGGCATCCGCCAGCATTTTTTCGTGATTGTCAAAGGTGATGTTGCCAGACAAGCCCATGCTCAAGGTGACGGCAAGACCCTCGGCAACATCCTGCCAAGGGTGCTGTTCAACTTGCTTGCGAATACGCTCACAGACAATCGCTGCGTTGTTCACCAACGTTTCTGGAAAGACAACTACAAATTCTTCGCCACCGTAGCGGGCGACAATATCAGCATCGCGGACGCTATGTTGCAGCATGCCAGCAATGGTTTGAATGACGTTGTCGCCAATATCATGTGAAAACCTGTCGTTCACTTGCTTAAAGTTGTCAATATCGCAGACCGTAAGGCTCAGCGACTTGCCGTAGCGGCGCGCGCGACTGTACACGCTGCGCAAATTTTCGTCTAGGTAGCGGCGGTTGTACAAATTTGTGAGGCTGTCTTGAACGCTCAACCGCTCGAGTTCACGGTTGCTAGCTTCCAGTTCTTGTTGCGTGCGTTGTAATTCAAGAATCTGCGCTTCTAATTTGCGCCGCAAATTGCGTAAGGTCAGGTGAGTTGTTACTCGAGCCATCACTTCATCAACTTGAAAAGGTTTGGTAATAAAGTCTACGGCACCTTCTTGAAACGCTGCAATTTTGTCGTCTAGCTCATTCACACCGCTCACAAAAATAATCGGAATACTTTGTGTCTTGGGGTCTGTTTGGAGCTTGCGACAAGTTTCAAAGCCGTTCATGACGGGCATGTTGATGTCTAGCAAAATAAGATCAGGCAAAGTTAGCTGAGTTGCTAACAGCTCGAGCGCAGCTTGCCCGTTTTCGGCCTCAATGACATTGAACTCTTCTTGCTCGAGCATCTGCCGCAACAAGCGCACGTTGAGCGGTTTGTCATCGACCGCTAAAATAGTGTGCTCTTCTGGGTTCAAGCTAAAAGACGGTTGCATAGTAGCCGCTATTGTACTCCCTTGCTGTGTTGCATAGGTGACCAAAGCCTAGATACAAACGGCTCTGAATATAAGCAACTCTAAACCTCGAGCAAAAGTTTAGGATGAAACTCGAGGGCGTCTGCAGCTACCAAATGCACTGCACTACTGCCTAGTTCAAGGGAAACATCTTGTGGAGTGTACCCGTGCAAATGCCCAAACACCACAATATCTGGTTGATAGCGCGCCAACAGCGCTACAAATCCTGAAGGGTCAAGGTCAAGGTCATCGCGCAAAGGCGTAGGCGGGTAGTGCATCATCACCACAAGTTGAGGGTTTAAGGTAGATATGGCGAGCGCTTGTTGTAGGTTTTGGGCATGGCTAAGAGATAGCTCGAGCCGCTGCTGTTCACGGACGTAGATTTTGGCATTACGTACGCCGTCTTCATTGAACTGACGACTCCCTGGACAGTCCCAGCCGCGTGTACCTGCAATAAGAATGTGCTTTGCGTCTGGCGCTGCGGGAATGTCTTGGGGCGTGTTGGTGATGTGGACGTGGTTAGCGCCGTTTTCACCTGCTGGCGTCACACTAATGACAAACGCATCATTTTGCAGTGCCCACATACCTGCTGGTAGTGCTCGGCGCACTTTGCCAATCGACGACCACCAGTAATCGTGATTGCCGCGCAGCAAAATTTTGTAACCGGGTAACGCAGCAATGTCAGCTAGGTCAAGTAGGGCGTCATCTAGGTGCATGGCCCAAGAGATGTCTCCGGGGATGAGCACCACATCGTCAGCCTCAACTGTTTCACGCCAGCGCTCAAAAAAAATCTCGGGATGCCCTTGCCAGTTACCCCCAAAAATATCCATGGGTTTAGGCTGCGCTTTGGAGAGGTGGGGATCGGCAATGGCAAACAAGCGCATGACTTTAGCTTATACCAAGACCTGTTGAGGAGGGCGCGTGTGTAGTCTTGAGAGTGCGTTCATGCGAGCAGGGTGATGGCCTATACTGAGGCCATGCCCCAACTATTGTTGAGTGATCCGCAGAAGATTGCTCGAGCCATGACTACAGGCACCCTCGCCTTGATTGGTTTTGCGGTTATCCTCATAAGGGTTGGTGGTGAAACGTGGATAGCTAGTATTGGCGGCGTTGTTTGGCTCATGGCCATTGGGTGGATAGTCAGTGTACCCGGTTTAAGCTTGCTTGCCTTTTATGTATCACAGTCGTTAAAGCGAGCAGCTCGAGGCGGACGACTTGTTAGCTTTGGCTGGCTAGCGTCTGCCGTTTAT
>CAZMCW010000059.1:1258-1658 GCA_964564405.1 uncultured bacterium | reverse complement strand
TCGCTGGATTTTTTGTATTTTGCATCTCCATGTTCACAACTATCTTTAAAGGTCGTCGCGCGTTTTCAATTGCCGGTATTGTGTGGACATTTGCTGCTTTTGTTATGTCGGTGGCTGCGTTGAACGCCAAACCTCAGACTTAAAGTTTTTCCTTTTATACTGATATTATGCTCAGGGAATTTTTGCGCGACTCCAGAAAGATTGCTCGAGTCATGGCAATTGGAAGCTCGGCTGTACTTATTCTTCCTTTTGTAATAGGTCTTGTTCTTACTTCTGTAATAGGTAAAGCAGCAGAAGGCTATACTTGGCTTGACGCCTTTGGAGAGTTTGCAGATACGTTATTAACTGGTTATATCTTTAGTGTACCCGGCTTTATGCTACTTTTTTTCTACATATTTCA
>CAZMCW010000059.1:0-1238 GCA_964564405.1 uncultured bacterium | reverse complement strand
GAAAATTTCACAGGGGAGTTTCGCCAAATTTTGCTGGATATTTTCAGCACTTTATAACCTACTGGGCTTTCTTTGGTTTTTTATTCCCTATATTTTATTTATTTTTAAAAATTTTCAAGCTATTCCAATGGTAGTCAGTTTTCTCTTTGGAAGTATATCGAGTACATTTGTCTTTGCAGTGGTTATATGGACATTTTTTGCTTTTGTATTGTCTGGGGCTGCATATAGAGCTGAGTTGAAAATTAAGCCAATAAATCTAAAATCTGGAGATTTCTGGGGGAATCCAAGGAAAGTTGCTCTGGTTATGGCAATTGGTAGTGGTATATCTCTACTAGCCGTTTCCGATATAATGAACTTTTTCTTGTTTATTATAATTGACTTTGATGATTTAGTAAGCCATATTGGGAAGATGTATTTTGTTCTGAGATCGTTGTACCAGACTTTTATTTTCTTCTTACCAGGATTTATTCTCTTAATTGCTTATATATCTTTCGCCAGCCATCCGGAAGAAGAATACTTATTGCTTTCCAAAAAGGTACTGTGGTTCTTTTCTGGTATTTACAATCTTGCAGGGCTTGTTATGTCTATTACTACTGGCGTCATATCATGGACATTCAAATCAGTGAGCGTTTTCTATGTAATTATTTGGATGATTGCAGCCCTCATCATGTCATTTGTAGCTTATCGAAAAACTTGGTAACGCTTAAGCTGACAAATGGATAATTACTTAGACTTGTCTATGCTGAGGCTATGCTCAGAAGATTTTTGAGTGATCCGAGGAAGATTGCTCGAGTCATGCTGATTGGCAGTCTTATCATCACGACTGCTTCTATTGCTTATCTTGAGGATCAGGGTTTTAGTAATGACGGGATTATCTCAATTGTCTTGATTTTTTCTCCCGGCTTGCTCAGTATTCTTCTACCCTTCTGGTTGATATTCTTCCCAAGTACAAAAAACAAAAAGTTAGCTGAGTATAGCTGGGCTGCATATGTTTTTTACAATCTTTTGCTAGTGGGCGAAAATACAAATATGCTCTCTGCAGTTGATATTCATATCCCACACGATTATTTTTTATTTCAAATCACTTGGCATTTGCTAGCATCCTTGCTATCCATCATTGGCTACGTAAAAACATTCAAAGGTCTAACCTCCCATGCAGGCTAATGCATAGTGCATTCTTTACCAGCCACCTGACGTAAACTACCAACATGCTGTTTGCGTTTGACTTAGACGCCACC
>CAZMCW010000058.1:10505-17988 GCA_964564405.1 uncultured bacterium | reverse complement strand
AACGCATTGGCAATCGACGATAGTTTAGAGTTGGTCTCTGCACTCATCAAAAATTCAACAAGCTTCCAAGCTTCTGCTTTATGCTCACTGTTTTCCGCAATACCAATGCCCCAAGATGCATAAGGCAAACCGCGCTCACCCATAAAGCCATCTTCAGCAGATAACGCTGTGATTGCAAAGTTTAAGTCTGGGTTTCTCTCCCGAATCAAGTTGATGTGTGCTAGCGAAGAGATCATCATGCCAACACGACCATTCACAAACTCTTCGACTTTATCTTGCTCACGCATGGAGAAAGCACCCGGTGCAATCACACCAGCGTCATAAAGACCTTTAATGTATTCCATCGTGCTGCTGATGTCTTCATTGTCGACCAAGTTAGGTTGGCCATCTTCTAACATGCTGCCGCCACTGGCCCATACCCAAGACATGACATCGTTCTGAATGCCGTTGGGCTGTTCCATGGATAAAGGAAGCACCCAACCGTAGACGTTACTGTCAGCATCTGTTAATTTACCTGCAGCATCAGCAAATTCACTGCGTGTGGTGGGAGGGCTGGCAACACCTGCTTGCGCCATTAAATCTAAGTTGACAAATACCGGATAGACAAAGTTCACCACAGGAATCATGTAGGTTGAACCACCTAAGCTAATTTGCGCCGCCAACTCACTATCGTCATAGCTAGCTTCACCCATTTGCTCAGTTAGGCTAGCTAAGGAGCCTTGCTTCACAAAGTCGCTGACCCACGCGCCATCTAAACCCACAACATCTGCCATGGTTCCAGTTGCGGCACCTGCTACGATTTGGTCACGCGTAGCTGAATAAGGTCCACTAATTAACTCAACGGTAATATCTGGGTTTTGTGCCTCAAACTCATCCATGAGCTCTCTAAATGAACCCTCAGGTAATTCTGGTGCCCACCATTGTGCAAACTCTAATGTCACTTGCGCAAATGCGGTACTTAGCACTAGCAAAACCACTATCGATAGTGAACAAACGATTCCTTTTCTCATACCTATCTTCTCCTTTGTTGAGCAAATTCAGGACAGATTGCACGGCTTTTATCACAGTTTTGCTATCTCTTCATAGCACCTCATTTTCTCGCCTGCTAATACTTGCGGCGTTAATACTTGCGGTGCTCAGTGGCTCTGAGCGTTTGAGATACGGCCTGATTGGTAGCATCAGCGCGGCTTACACTAACCCCCATAAACAAGGCCTCTGTTAACGCCAGCATGGCTAAGTTAGAGTCAAGACGCTCTTGGTGAATGTGGCTAACGCGTGTTGCTGTGAACAGACAATGATCACCATGACGCGTTAAGGGTGAGTCTGAGTGGTTGGTAATACAAATTGTTTGCGCGCCACGTGTTTGGGCAATTCTCAGTGCGTGAACGGTATCTTTTGAACTTCCTGTATGCGAAATACCTATTGCGGCATCTTGGGCAGAGGTTAACGCTGCATGCATTTCTTGCAGAGTTGAGTCACTCGAGAACTTACTTTGAAGACCAATTTTGGTGAGCCGAAAGTTGAGATCCATAGCTATAGGAATTGAATTTCCTGAGGCAAATAAGACAATTTGGTGCGCGTTACAAAGCGCTTCGATAGCTGCTTCTAGTGTCTCCATGTCTAAAATATGCAGCGTCTCCTCTAGTGAACGCAGACCTACCGTTAAGGTTTTTTGCACTGCTTTTACAGGTGTGTCATCCAGTGCAAAATCTTCATGTTGGATAGCTAAAGGCGAAACAATGTCCTCAGCTAAGCGAATCTTGAGTGCGTGGAAGCCAGAATAGCCTAGGAATTGCGCAAAGCGAACAATACTTGCTTCACTAACTCCTACACGACTACCTAGCTCAGTCACCGTTAGGTTGATGGTCTCTTTAGGGAACGCGATAATAAACTTAGCCACTTTTTTACTTGCGCCCTGTAATCTGGGCAAAGCGTCTGAAATGACTGCCAATGAACCGCGTTCGCCACCATTTTGGCTGGGCGAACTCATGGTGTCCCGTCTTTGAAAAATTCTTTCATACTATAAGCCTCCTTGAAAATTTTGTCAACTTCTTTGACACCTTGCGCCAATTCAAAACAAAAAGTGGTCATGCAGTACCCCCTTCTAGGACATCGCTTAGACCTAAAGCAATCCAAGATTTTTAAAAAGTGTCAAGGCTATATGCGTGGAAGAAAAATTCGACGATACCGCAAAACAGACTGATGTTTTCACAGCACGTGGGAAGCAAAAATAAGAGCTGAGGAATACAGTTTCTATCAGGGCTGATAGAGCATATTTCCTAGCAGTTCCAGGATACGTTCCACCACACTAAGTGGGTCTATTTCGACTCGCCTAGCTCGCATTTGAAGTTGCCCCAGCAACTTCAAATGGAAATGCTTTTCGTAACAAAATGTCGCGAAAATGTCAATAAAAATAGAGCCTCAACAAAGTTTATTAAAGCCCTATACAGTTTCGTAAATAAAAAGTAGGAACATCTTTTGTGTCAACCCTGAAGCACAAGTTCATAAAAAACACATCTAGCCAAATAGCCACCTAGTACTAAAGAGAAATTCACAATCAACTTGCTCAAGATACTTTATATCTTAGCTTGAGTACTTATTTTCCAATCTTTGCCTTCTCTGACAAAGCCACCATTGCGCCTCGCAAATCTGCTGGATCGGTCACGGGGTTTGTAAAGGGAATACGCACGCGGACAGGTTGCGTTACATCTGCTGTGACAGTAGCTAGTACATCAAATCCAAACTGGTCTAGCGTCAGTATCTTTGCTTCAGTAACACCCTCGAGATTCACTCGAGACTCACCAAACACGCGTACATAATCGCACAGGGCGTCACGGTGATCCTCATTCATGTGCATGATAGCACCCTCAGCAACTTCACTAAGTGGGTCAGGGCGGGCTGCACGGTAGTCCTCAGCAGTTGCCCAACCCATGCGTCCAAAGCCAGCGATATAGTAGAGCTTGTCGGGTACAAAGCGGTAAAACGAAAAATCGGTAAAGTTGACATAGACCTCAGCCTGAGGATGCTTGGCTGTAAATGCAGCTTGGTAAGTAGCTTTGTCTGGCTCGAGCTTCACCTTCCCCAACAGTGACAAACGCGGTTCTGCCAGTGGATCGTCTAACCCAAGTTGGTCATGAATAAACAGCGACGCTTGCGCCTGAGTAGTGACATCTTCTAACGCCATGTTTTGGGTGTGCTGTGCGAGTTGACTGAGGAGCATCAACATGTCACCGTTCTCAGTGACAGCATAGGCGACGGTTGAACTGTAAGGATAGCCTTCTGGGGTGATCGTCGCCAGAACAATGTGAGACTCGCGGGCGAGTAGCGTACGGGCGGCTTCAGCAAAGGATGGGTACATAACTCATTATCTTTCTTAGACAATAGTAAAAACAGCTTCTGCTAATGACGACATCTTTATATCGATGCTGATGTCATCATACAGAAGCTGCAAGCTTACTTATAGGTTTGAGAATATATATCAGTCAGTACCCGTTGTTTAGAGGATTACTCCTGCCTAGCGTCGGTGACATCTAGACGAAGGTAAACACCACCTCGAGACGTTGCTGTGATGCCGGGAAAGTCATTAAACGTGTAGCCGAGGCTGACCCAAAGGGGCTCGAGCGCTTGCACACCAAGTTCCACACTAAAACCAATAAAATCATCCCCTGAAGACTGCCACGCGTAGTGGGCAAACGCGCCGACACCAAGCGTTGGGTTGTAGCTGCCATCTTCCAGAGGATAGGCATAGACGTTATCACCATAGGCACTTAGGTCTTCGTCATTAGACGTACCAAAGAGCTCGAGCCACTCAAAGTAGTAGAGCCCACCCAAAGTCACTTGATAAATGCTGCCGTCGTCATCGTCAAAATCCAGTTGATAAGCAAACGCTGGGCGCAGTTGCCAACGCAGGTCAGGGGTGTAGGTTGGGGCAATTTCGCCCTCGAGCACGCTCTTATCATCCTCGGTAGTGAGGCGATGATAGGTGAGCAAGTTAAGTTGACTGAGCCGCAAGCTATACGCAAGGGTCAAGGTACCTTCAAGGTCAGGAGCAACTTCATAGTTGGCATCTACCGACAGCGTTTGGACATCTGTTAACTGCCCGGACGCACCTGCACGCAAGGTGAGTTTAGTGTCACCCTCGGTTGGAAAAGCAACCTCTGTACCCAATGTGGCGTTGAGGGTATCACTTGTGTAGCGTGCTGCTACGCCCACCGCAGCTTGGCCATTGTCGTCGTCCAGGTCATAGTCGTAGCCAGCATCTAAATCAACGCTGATGCTATTAGTCACCGCAAACGGCGCTTGTACCCCAAAGCGCGCGCGATTACCTTCACCAGATGCACCGGGAAGTTGATAGGCGAGTGACAAGTTGGCATCTCCTAAACGCTGGTTTAAGCCGATGCTACCTGCTAGTTGATTGCCCCATGCATAGTCAAGCGTGCCGTCTGCGCTCAGATTTTCGTCGAATAGATAACGCCCTAGCAAACTGGTGATGGAGGCTGTGTCACTGTCAAAAGCTTGCGTGTGGGTGAGCTCGAGCCGCGCCTGATCATCACTATAACGAACTCGTCCTAGCGCGCCCACAGTCTCAGCTTCCCATAAGTACGACGCACCTAGGCCCGCCACAACGTCTGCACTGCCTGTACCCAAAAGCGCCCCAAGGTCTTGCTCATAAAGGGCACTTGTGCGGTTGGTGTCTAAGCTACCCGCGTGCTCGAGCGCCACACTGCCACCAGGTGTCACTTCAAGCGCAGCCCGGGCACGCCCTTGCACGTCAAGCTCATCGGTATAGGTGAGGTTGGCACTGGCCTCAACATCCCCAAGACGCCCATCTGCATTGACAGTTAAACGGCTGTTTTCTAGCTCATCATCAATCAAATCAACCGTGTAGCGTGCATTTAAGCCAAACTCAGGTTGCCGGTAACTAACATCTGCGCCAAAGCGCAACTCGTCAATGTAGGCGACACCTGCACCTAACCTGACTGTTCCGCTACCAATTGCCTCCGTTGTATAACGCGCACCCACACCATAAGCTAAGGTGTCGCGCGCAGCATTGGCAGGCGCATAGCTCACCCGCAAAAATTGACTTGCAAAATCACGGTCATAGGGCCATAAGGGTTCTGCTAAGGTAACAACCCCGCTTGTATAGTTGATGCTGTAATCGCGGTTTCTAATCAATGGAAGTTCACCCCCAGCTGTAAAGAGCACAAGTTGCTCGCTACCACGTGATACACCTTCACCAAGGCTGTAACGGCGCGTGCCATCGGGGGTAATGTCAAGCTCAATGTTACTTTCTGCCAGCAGTGCTGCAAAACCCGCAACTTCTATATCGCCGGTTGTCTCAGCACGTAATGCCGTTGCCCGCTGAAAGCCGCCTATGCCGGGTACGCTGAGTGAATCTGTGTAGTAGCCAGCTGAAAACTCGTCCTGACTGTACTTGAGGGCGATGCCATCATCTGAACGTAAGGCTGGGTTGGCTTCGTTAGCGGTACCTGTGAGGGGAAAGCGTCCGCTGGGGTCAAACTCATCGCGTAAGCCTCGGTCGGTATCAATATCAAAACTTTCAGCGTCGCTGTCTACATCTGCAGCGACATCCAGCGCAGCTTGGAGGGTGCCTGCAGCTAAGGGCAACTCCGCATAGCCTTGGGCAACCCCCTCGAGCAGTACCGTGCTATCCGTTAAGGTGGCAGTTAATGTACCTTGATATTGATAAAGCAAGCGCTCAGCACCGCGCAAACGGAACGACGTTTCGACAAGCTCATCTGCGATTAACGCTTGAACACGCACATCTCTAACCGTGGTTTGTGGCGCTAACTGAAGGAGTCCGCGACCATTTTCATCCAAAACAAGTTGATAGCCACTGCGTAACGTATCGGCATCTGGGATAAGAGGCTCGAGTCCCGTCTCAACGGTTACGAGCACAGCTTCTTCCCCATCAGCCTCGGCTTGAATGTCAGCAAGGGCGTCAGCAGCAAGCTGTAACTCAATCTCAATAGGATTGCGGCCGTCTGCCAAAATCTGCCGCAGCACAAGGGTAAGTGCTGTATCAGACGTAGCCATCATGTCCATCATCGGCGCGTCCATCAACACAGCCGTTCGCAGGTCTGCTGGAAGGTCGCTCAACGACTGCTGACCAATTAAAAAGACATCGCGCATGCCCACTTGTAGCGTGAGTGTGGCTGGGTCAAGTTCAGCTAAGGCGTCTGTATGGCTTACCTCAAAACTAAGTTGCCCTTCAGGTTGGTAGGCAAAAAGCCAGTAAAGTCGGCCGTTAGCCATGTAAGGGTCATCTTGAGAGGTGCCAGCAAGTTGGCTCGAGCCAGCTACATACTCCGCGCCCTCAGGCAACAGTTGGGTAACTAGCAGAGCACGTGGTTGCGTTGCGCTAGCTTGGCAATTGATTGATAGGGTTTGCAGGGTTGTGCCAGTTGGTAATGGGTCAATTAAACTTGCCTGCGTAATCGTATCGTCACTTGGATTGGTGATGGCAAGAGTGTAGAGCAAGCTACCATCTGGGTCTTCAACTAGGTCGCGAGCGGTGAGCTCGAGCGGCGCAGTCACTTGCGTCTCAAACAAGTCACTTGGGTTTACTTCATCACTTAAAGTTGTGAGGCGCGCGCGCACAAGTTGGGTTTGTCCGGGACGCACATCCTCTAGCTGACAACTGATGAGATCACCCGCACGGAAATCAAGTTGTACCGTCGACCTGCGGCTAATTGTAAACGGCGCTTGGTCTTGCGCGTACACGCTACTCAACGCACTTAAAACAAGTAGCGTAACGAGCCATCTTAGAACCGAGGTTGAACTAGAGGCTGATGTCTTTGTAGGCATTAATTTTGAAGATGTCAACGTGGGTACCACTAGTTTCATAAGAGCGTTCATTACATGTATTACAGATGCCAATATTACAGACGCCAACACCATCACAGTGCCTTTCACGCGCGCCCGACTCATTGGTCACTCCAAATAAGTTGCGGGTCGGTGAGAGGTACCTGCTCCGGTAGGTCGTAAGTTAGGGTTTGGCTGCCGTCTAGTTCATCAATCTCAAACCGCTGGTCGTCAGCACCTACAACCGGGTCGATGATGACGAGGTTACTGATGGGTTCAGTGGTTTGTAGTTCAATGACAACGCGTACACCCTCGGGTAACGGCACTAAGCGTTTGGTGAGCGTTAAAGGTCCGGCCGTTAAGGTTGTTTGCCGACTCACGTTGATAATGCCAGCTCGAGGTGCTAACGGGAAGTCGCTCACGCTTACCCCTTGGATGCGCACCCGGTGCTGATACGGATCGGCTGTTGCTTCAGGATGCGGTAACGGCTCATAAGGTGCCGTTTGGGCGTCTAATAAGACACTGGTTACACCACTTGGTACATCGCGGAAGACGTAATTCCCTTGCACGTCAGTGGTCGTTTGCCAACCGTTTGCGAGGATTACCCGTGCGCCAGGTAGCGGCGTGTCCATACCACTCTCAAAGCGGCCGTTTTGGT
>CAZMCW010000058.1:10110-10495 GCA_964564405.1 uncultured bacterium | reverse complement strand
GCTGAATGGGCCGTCCTCGAGCACTACTTCAACAGTTTGCTCATCACTGCTAACTTGGCGGCCCGAGGTCTGCCCAACAGCATCAACAATGGCTCTGTTTTCCAGTGGGCTCTGCGCACCGGGCAAAACGCGCAGTTGGTAACTTAGGGTGAGGGTTTCACCAACGCCTAACACAATGTCTTCCCAAACTAGTTGGCCGTCTGTGATGATGGGCTCGAGCAGCTCATCTACCTCACCCACACGCAAGGTGCCACTATCTTCCACGTAGGCTGTTGCAGGTGGCGGCGTGTCCCTCAGGGTCACAATCAAAGCTTCGCCGTTACCGCTTGGATTCGTCACCGTCAGCGTGTAGTTGGTGAGGTCGCCGGGGCCGACGACCTCACTG
>CAZMCW010000058.1:0-10099 GCA_964564405.1 uncultured bacterium | reverse complement strand
AGCGTGTAGTCGATGACATCACCAATGGCATAATTGCCCGCAGCTGCTTCTTTTTGGAGGAGTGCTGTAAGCGGTCCGGGCGGACTCAAGTCAACTGGGGTTGCGTCGTCATTATTTGTAGGATCGCCATCGCCATCAGGGTCGGGATCAAGCCCTGCTGTGGAGGTATCTGTAAGCGGATTCCCCAATGGGTCTCGAGCTGTGACCAGTGCAGTGTTTTGATAGCTCCCTGCTGCAAAGACACGTACTTGCAAGGTTGCTGCGGCTTGCTCGCCTACAGCTAGACTGTCATCCCCGGTTAGCAAGTTGATGTCGCTACTGCCGTTGAAACTAGAGTTCACGCTTAAATCACTGCTGGTGAGCGAGATAATTTCAAAATTACCTGCCCCAAACGCAGTAGCCAGATCATCCGTCAGTTGGATATCGGTTGCCACCACATTGCCAAGGTTTTCAACTACAAAGTCAAACGTGAGTTCAAAACTGCCGTTGTCTGGGTTAATGGTGATGTTGCTCAGTGCTTTGGCAACACCAAGTTGGCCCATTGCGTCTGGCGGAACAATCTCTGCTGTGACGGTATCGCTGTTGTCATCTGGATTAGGATCATCTTGGTCAGCAGTTACTGTGGCAGTGTTACTTAGGGTGCCTACGGCGTCATCCGCTAAGGTGCCACGAATCAGTAAGATGATGCGTTCACCGGCAGCTAGCGTGCCAACATTAAGTAACCCCGTCCAAGGGTCAAAACTAGCCCCACTGTCGAGTGACACTTCAGGGTCTTCAATGACATCTGGCACAACGTCCGTGATGGTGACGTTGGTAGCTGCGGCAGGGCCGCTATTGCTGACAATAAGTTGGAAGGTAACTATGTCACCCGCCACAACTGGTGTGCTGACAATTGTCTTGCTGATGCTGACATCCGCTTGACCAGGCGGCACCACGTTCACCGTGATGGTGGCGACATTGGAGGTTGTGCCCGTGACATCAGTCATGGTGTAAGGCACGTCGGCAACACCTGTAAACCCTGCTACCGGCGTAAACGTGACCGTGCCATCACTGTTGGCAACAAAAGTGCCTTCTGGCGTTTCAACTTCTGTCTGTTGACCGGGTGTACTTGGGTCAAGGTCAATACTGGTGGGATCAAGGGGTGCTGTACCAGGAATATCGTTACTGAGCACTGGAATAGTCACCGGCGTGTCAAAGTCGGTGAGTTCAGCGTCATCTATGGCGAGGAGATTTCCCTCACTCACACTTACCGTGACGGTTGCCGTGCTGCAATTGCCGTTAACGTCGCAAACTTCGTAGACAAAGCTGTCCTCGCCGCTGAAACCGGGCTCAGGCGTGTAAGTTATTTCGCCTGTAACTGGGTCAACCGTGACCGTGCCGTTTGCTGGTGGTGTCACAATATTTACTGTCGTTGGATCAAGGTCGCCGTTGTCGTTATCCAGTACAGGAATAACAACAGGTGTATCCAGTGGCACAGGAACGTCATCGTCCACAGCTTGGGGTAACACAGTAATGCTAGCAACCGCGCTTGTGCAGTTCCCCTCGGTATCGCAAACCTCGTAGGCGAAGCTGTCTTCGCCGCTAAACCCGGGCAGTGGCGTGTAAATTATGCTGCCGTCGGGGTTAATAAATAGCGTGCCATTTGTGGGTGGGCTAGCAATGCTTACCGTACTGGGCTCGAGCGATCCATCATCATTATCAAGCAGTGGCAGGCTCACAGGCGTACCCGCTGGCGTTTCCGTACTATCATCGTTTGCCTCAGGCAATACGGTGACAACAACCTCGGCTGTTGTACACGGTTCGCTAGCGGATGGATCACAAATTTCGTAGGTGAAGCTGTCTAGCCCACTAAAGCCAGGGTTAGGCGTGTAGGTAATCGTACCGTCTGGGTTAACAACTACGCTGCCGTTGCTCGGTGGCTGTAGACCATTAGTGCCATCTGCAACTGTGAGAGTTGAAAGGTCAAAACTGGTAAGAGGCAGGTCATTGTCCACGACAGGAATAGTTACAGGGGTGTTTACAGGCGTGCTTGCGTCATCATCAATTGCAGCTGGCAAGCTGACAAGTTGCACAGTGGCAGTTACACAATTGCCCGCAGTATCACAAATTTCGTACACAAAACTGTCTGTACCATCAAAATTTGGACCAGGTGTGAAGACAAGTTCACCCGTGACCGGGTCAAAACTTAACGTGCCGTCACTAGGTGGGGTAACTACCGTGAAGGTTGTGGGGTCTAGGTCGCCGAGGTCGTTCTCGAGCAGATCGTCCACTGTAAACGTAACAGGTGCGTCGGTTGGCACCACTTGCACGTCGTCGTTAGCCTCAGGTAGTACGGTAACGGTGACGGTTGCCTCAACACGATTACCGTCTTGGTCAACAGCAGTGTAGGTAAACGTATCTTCACCGCTAAAACCGGGGTTCGGAGTGTAAATAATCTGCCCAAAAGTTGGCGAGGTGGGGTCGTTGTCAACACTCACACTGCCATTAGCAGGCGTGCTAGTTGGCGTGACACTACTTGGTAACAGTGTCCCTGTGTCATTGCCTAACACGTTAATACTTATCGGCGTTTCGGCTGGCGTGGTGGTGGCGTTGTCACGCGCGTCTGGTAGCACATTGATGGTGATGGTAGCCGGGTTCGAGAGGTTGCCGTCATTGTCCTGAACTACATAAGTTACCGGGGTAACTAAGCCGCTAAAGCCACCTACTGGGTCAAAGGTCACGCTGCCATCTGGGTTGACCACGTAGGTGCCCTCGCCCGGAATGGTAAGCGTGGTGACGGGTGTACCCGTGACGGGATCAAGCAAAGTCACGGTTGTGACGTCAATAGTGCCGTCACTATCTGTGTCGTTAGCAGTTAAGGGCACTGTGATGGGCGTACCCGCAGGTGTTTCCGCACTGTCGTCATTGGCAACAGGGGGAATAGGGCCTGTGCCGACCGTTATGGTGAGGGTGGCTGGGTTGGAGATGTTTCCATCATCGTCATTGACAAGGTAATCAATGCTCGAGTCACCCGTAAATCTAGGCACAGGGTCGAACGTCACCTCACCCGTGACCGGGTCAACCGTGTAAGTTCCCTCACCTGGAATAGTCACATTACCGTCTGGGTCGGGATTACCCGTGACCGGATCAAGCAGTACAACCGTGGTTGGGTCAATGACACCATCTGGATCGCTGTCGTTATCTAAAATATTCACAGTCACCTGAACATCGGGTGGCGTGACTGCTGTGTCGTCATTAGCAACTGGCCCCAAGCCCGGTGATACAGTAATCGTTGCAGGATTACTTACGTTACCTTCGTTATCCGTCAACGTGTAGTCGATAGTACTTGGACCGTTAAAACTTGGATCAGGTGTAAAGGTAACGGTGTTATTAGGATTAACAACATACGTACCCTCGCCCGGTATGGTGACGCTGCCATCTGGGTTAGGCGTCACACCACTTGGGGGTACTAAGGTGATGATGGGCGTGCTGATGTCTCCACTGTCATTTGCCAAAATAGGCAGGGTGACAGGTGTATCAGGGTCAGTTGTCGCACTGTCGTCAGCGGCTACTGGCACGTAGTCGATGGTTATGGTGGCAACATTCGACAAATTGCCTGCTTCGTCTTGCACGGTGTAGGTCGTTGGCGTAGGGTCGCTCGTAAAGCCAGGCTCAGGCACAAAGGTGACGAGTCCTGTAACTGGATTAACACTGTAAGCACCCTGCCCTGGCACAATTAGTACGTCATTAAAACCATCACCATTGGTATCTGCTGCAGCTGGGTCGGTGAGATTCACGGTGCTAGGGTCTAAATCGCCATCACTGTCAATATCGTTTACTAACGGATTAATTGTGACTGTGCTACCCGGCGGGTTATCCAAGTTAACATCATCAATTGCCAGCGGAATGGCTTGCATGGTGACAGTAATCGTTGCTGGCGGAGAGGTATTTCCTTCAGTATCAGTCAGCGTGTAATCGACGGTGCTAATGCCATCAAACCCAGGCGCTGGGTCAAAGGTGACTTCATTAGTTGTGGGATCAACTGAGTACGTACCCTCACCTGGAATAGTGACGCTACCGTCTGGATTAGGGGTACCGCCTGCAGGCGGCACTAAGTCGACAGTCACATCAGTAATGTCACCCGTGTCATTGTCTAGAACGGGAATGGTAACAGGTGTATTAGGTGACGTTGCTGCGCCGTCATCACTTGCAATAGGGGCATAGTCAATGCTGATGGTGGCAATATTTGAGAGGTTGCCTTCGGCGTCTTGCACGGTGTAGGTCGTTGGTGTAGGGTCACCTTCCAAGCCTGGCTCCGGCGTGAACGTAACTTCCCCTGTTAACAGATCAACGTCGTACTCACCTTCACCTGGCACAACCAAGCTGTCGTTAAACCCATCCCCATCGCTATCTGTCGCTGCGGGGTCGGTGAGGTTCACCGTAGTTGGGTTGACATCATCGCCAGTTGTGTCGTTGGTCAGTGGATCAACACTTACAGGACCAGGTGGGTTTGCAGGAGAAGTATCATCGCTAGCAACAGGTACATAATCAACGGTGATGGTCGCAAGGTTAGATACGTTGCCGTTACTGTCGTTAACGGTGTAGCTAATAGGCGTTGGGTCAGCAGTAAAACCTGCTTCGGGCGTAAAAGTGACGTTGCCTGTTGCGGGGTCAAGGCTATAGCTGCCTTCACCAGGAATCTCAACGGTGCCGTCGGGATCGGGTGTGCCGCTGGGGTCAAAAAGGATGATTGTAGTGGGCTCGAGCGTCCCATCATCCGTACTGTCGTTAGCAAGCAGGTCAACCAGAGCACTATCCCCAGGCGTATTACCCGAACTTATATCGTCACGTGCAATCGGCCCAACGCGCACACGAATGGTTAGCGTCGTAACATTAGACACGTTGCCGTCATCATCAGCAACGGTGTAATCGATGTTGCTTTCACCCAAGAAACCTGGCTCGAGATCGAAGGTAACCTCTCCTGTCGTTGGATCAACACTGAACGTGCCTTCACCCGGAATGGTAATGCTGTCATCTGGATTGACCGTTGAGCCTGCCGGTGGAATGAGCGTTACTGTCGTTGGGTCAAGCGTGCCGTCACTGTCTGTATCATTAATTGTAACGTCCACCGTAATAGGCGTATCTGGCGCAGTTCGCTCACTGTCGTCTACCGCAACTGGCGGTTCTTGAATGGTGATTGTGAGGGTCGCTTGGGTGATATTACCTTCTTCATCCTGAACTTGGTAATTAACACCGCTTGTCACACCCGCGAACGTAGGAAATGGGTCAAACGTAATGGTGCCATCGGCCTCAAGCGTATAGGTACCTTCCCGCGCAACAATAAAAAAGCCGTCTGGGTCAAGGTTGTTTGTTGTTGGGTCGATGAGTTGAATGGTTGTTGGATCAATGTCACCAAGGTCGTTGGCAAGTACGTCGGTGGTCACGTTTGTATCTGGCGGAGTTGATGTTTCATCGTCAACGGCTTCCGGCGCGTAACCGATAAAGATAAACGCTTGGCTCGAGGTGGCACCTCGAGTATCATTCACAGTATAGGTAATTGGCGTAGGATCGTCTTCAAAGCCTGCGTCTGGCGTAAAGGTCACGTTGCCGGCGTTATCTACGGTATAAGTACCTTCACCGGGGGTCGTAAATGTTGTTTGAATACCCGGCGAGCGTGGGTCGAGGTCAACAGTAGTTGGATCAATTGGGAAACTACCAGCGCGGTCATTGCTGATAACGTTGATTGTAACTTCAGAACCTAGCGGGTTATCTAAGTCTCTGTCGTTTCTAACTCGAGGTCCAAATACAGTAATAGTAACGCTTAGGGTAGCTTCATTAGACACTAAAGGTATAGGCGCTGTTGTGTCACTCACGGTATAGGGAATACTAGACGTACCTACAAAACCAGGCACTGGCGTAAACGTTACATCACCAGTTGCATCTACAGTGAAGGTGCCCTCACCAGGAACTGTAAATGCCATTTGTTGCCCTGCCATACCTGGATTAAGATCAACGCTTGACACATCCAAGTTATTGTCAAAATCACTATCGTTATTGGTGGCACTGAATGTCACAGGCGTATCAGGAGGAGTTGTTGTACTGTCATCGACAGCTACAGGCGTTGCATCAGCTACTAAGGTAATGGTATTAACCAAAATGTTATTACATGTTCCCGCAAATCCAGCAGCGGTACATTCGGCAGCAACATCGGTAGGCACAGCAGCATTTGGATCAGTAGCATCTGGGTCAAGAACATCTGCTGGACGCAGAATGCTTGCTGTGTTGTCTAAACTACTTCCCACTGCCAAGCCAGCGTCCACAACAGCGGTGAAGGTGTAGGTAATGGTTGCACCGTTGGCAAGGTCAACTGTGTCTATAAAGGTAGTTCCTGCAACTGGACCAAGGGGTGCTCTACTTACTGCAGCTCCAGTTGTCGTTGCACCAGTAAACCGAACGTTGTTTAGACCAGCAGGAAAAACATCTCTAAAAGTTGCCCGCCTAACGCCACTAGGACCGCCATTGGCAACTACAACTGTATAGGTGATGGGTTGACCGGGGACAGGTGCAGCAGGCACAGCCGTTTTGCTAGCAATTTCTAAGTCAGCTTCTACAATGTTAATTGCTGTTGACAACACAATAGGTGGTACATCTGCAAATGCCCATGTGTCAATAACACGTTCGTTACCCCAATCGCCAGTCCACTGCTGCAGAATTGCCCCATTACAAGGTTCATCAGCCATAGGATTGTTAGGATTTGGCAAATGACTACACGCAAGCGGGTCTGGAGGTGTTCCCCCTCCTAAGCCTGTGCCGTTATAAAAAGACCTGATTTGTGGCACATTAAGACCGCCAACAGTTCTAGTAATAATGAATCCGCCAGGGCTATCTTCAGCATCTATAACAGGAAAGTGGATTTCGCCTGCTTGGAGGTTTACTTCAGCACTAATGTTAATTGCGGCAGCAGAGGCAGCTACAGGATTGCCATTACCATCTAGTCCATCCCAGACAATCTCATTTAACCCAGTTGCAGATGTACTACCATTTAAAAAGCGGTCGACACTACCAGCAGCTGTTTCGTACGTGCCGTTGTTGTTCAAATCTAGAATAATGGTGTAGGAACCTACAAAACTACCTGAATTAAATCTGAATGTGCCACCTAAGGGACTTGTGCCCGTTTGTCCTGCTGTACCTTCAACACCTGTGAAGGTTAGGTTACTAGCAGTGGGTATGACGGGACTGGTGAGTAGCCATGTCGTACCACCACTAATAGGTGCCGATGCCGGCAAATCGGCACTAGGGGTATTTAAAAATATTTTATAAGTAACATTGGTAGCATCATCAGGACCTTCTGGATCTTGAACATTCAGTGGAGGTGCTGCTGGGGCTGGTGGGGCTGGATCAACGCCAGCATAACTAGGCGGGTCACCTGGGTTAGGACCTGTACGTAAACCCTTATTATTAACGAAAAGGCTAAATCCAAATGGATCAAGCCCGTTGGTATCAATGGTGTACTGATAGCCTGTATCTGTTAAGACACTAAACACAACATCAAGATTACGCCCATTGTCTCCTAAGTTGCCATCAAATCTATTAAAATATGCCCGACCTGGAATTTCGTTAGTGAGTGCTGTACCACCCCCGTTAAGTGCACAGGTACCAGCACATACAGTAATATCCCAAGCAGCAACAGTGCGTTCCCCGGCACCACCATTCGGTTGCGTCCAATTCCCATCGGCAGCAATGAGGGGAGGGTTAGTGTTATTAGCAATATTTGGCGCGTCAAAATCAATAATCCAGACACCCGTTTGTCCTGCTGCTACGGTAATCTCACAAGGTGTGTATCCACCTACGACAAAAGGACCAGCTAGCTCTTCAGCTCGATCAGCGATGAATCCTATTGGATTTGCAAATGCATCACAGTTACCCGTCGTACCATCTGGCCTTGTGAAGTCAATGCCTCCAGTCGGACCAAGCCCCTTTGCGCTAGATGCAAGGTTAATTGTCTCACCTGCGTTTGCAAAAACTTTGAGGCGCGACTCGCTACCTGAACCTACTAACGCTGCATTTTGAGTTAGTAAATAGGCACGTTCCTCTGGTGCCCCAGCTGGGTAAAGTGTACGGCTACCTTCAGCAGCACCCCAACTTAACAGCAACAAGCTAAGTAGCATCAGCCCTGCAACCATGTGCTTAGCTGTTTTGCTCCTTGTCGTTAATCTAGCCATAATTCGTAAAACTCCCTACTTACATCTCCAAGGTCAAACTGTTAAAGATCAAGAAATTAACAACTAACTTCTATGATTGAGATGGAGCTAATTTCAGACGTGGGCATTCTAATATATCTCATGAACCATTTGCATGAGAAAAGCACCCTTAGGCGCATTCAGTGGGGTGTTTTGGCAATTTTATGTCAACTATGGAGGTTATCATGAGGAAGATGTGAAAATTTCAACACTGCTTTTGTAGCTACAAAAACATGCTTTAAGGATTAAATCTATACCTCTTATCAATGTATTTGCTTGTAGATAACAGTGCGTTTAACTATCTTTATCTTGCTCGACATGAGCACTGCTAGCATCAGGTTGTTCAGCAAGGCTTTCAGCATTCTTAGCCAGCGCTTTTTGACTACGGTAAGCTCCCAAACGGTCACTTAGGCTATCTTGCAAAACGTCAATGCGCGACTCCATGTCGGACTGCAAATCGTCTAGCTCGCGCCGCAGGCGGATGATCTCTTCAACACCAGCTAAGTTCACACCTAGTTCTTGGGTAAGCCTGCGAATCTCCTGCAGGTGTTCAATGTCCCGCTGGGAGTACAAACGCGTTTTACCCGAACTACGGCTGGGTTCAATAAGTCCTTTGCGCTCATACAACCTGAGTGTTTGCGGGTGCATATCTACCAGCTCAGCCGCCACGCTGATGACGTACAGCGGACGATCTTTACCAACGCTAGCTTCTGCTTGGTCGTCGTTATGGGGAGGTGTGTTTGAAGAATCGCTCATAATGGGTAGGTAGCATTCAGACTTATTAAGCTTATCAAATTTGGCGCTGGTTTTTAATGTTGTTTTTTATACGGTGCTTCTGGTGAGGTTGGTGCATGCTCGAGGCACCTAAACTACCAACCTCTTACAGCGTACACGTACAACATAAAGATAGCTAGCCACTAACGGTCTGGTTTGACCGCTGTGCGAAACCGCCGCCACAAACCTCGCCAAACGCCAACGTTTAACGTAACCACCATATCGCCGCCGCTTAAGCCTGCAGAAGGTACATTAATAACTTGCCCGTCTTCGGCGTTGGGCGGCACACGTATATTTACGCCCATCACCTTCACGTGTGTGCCTTCTTCAGCTTCTAGAGGCGTGACATCTAAGCTTACATGCAGGTCGTTACCCACCAGCTTAACATTGGCAGGCAGTTGGATTTGCACCGTCACAAAGCAGTCGCCCGGCGGCCGCCCGGGACCGCCCAAACCTTTAAGGCGCAACTTGGTGCCATTTTTGATACCTGAAGGCACGCTTACTTCTACATCTGATCCAGTGCGCACAATGCTGTGACCGTCTGGCGCAACGCTAGGCCCGGGTATGTGCACCCGTTTGGTTGTACCGTAGCGGGCTTCATTGGCGCTGACCTCGAGCACAAGCTCGCGGTTTTCACCCGGCAGTAGCCCAGAGGTACGCATGACCCCGGTAACAGCATCTGACAAAAAGTCAAACACAACATTACCCGTATGCGGCACGCCACCTGTACGACTTTGCCAATCAATGTGAATGTCTGCTTCTTTAAAAATAGTCTGCCAGTCCACCTGGCTAAAGTCCGGCCGACTATACGACGGCGAACCACTGCGTTGTTGGCCACTTAAGTTGCCGAGATGTCCTAAACGGTCATAGCGAGCACGTTGCTCTGGGTCGCGCAAAATTGCATAAGCTTCGGAGATGGTTTTAAACGTTTCTTCTGCTTGCACGTCACCTCGGTTACGATCCGGGTGATATTTGAGCGCCAAACGCCGATATGCAGATTTAATCTCATCTTGGCTTGCTGTAGACGGCACACCTAGCACTTTGTAAGGATTTGCACTCATAATTTAATACCTTGTAGAAGGCTTCGCTCCTGGACAGTGTAAATA
>CAZMCW010000057.1:17309-18085 GCA_964564405.1 uncultured bacterium | reverse complement strand
TCACATGGTGAACCCCTGGTTTACCGTTAGCTGTGGGCGGCCCTTCATAAAAGATATAGTCGCCAGCAGGTGCCTCTTTTTGAGTTGATTTTTTGAAAATCTCGCGTTCTCGCCAGAAGTTGAGGACGTGTTGCTCGAGCTGCGGAAAGTTAGCCTCGGGAACCTCTGGAAACATCGTTGTTGGGGTTGAGTTGGGTTGATCTGCCACAATTTACCTCGCTTTAGCCTTTCAAGTCAGTTTGCAATGGCGTGCTTGAAGGCAACAAAAAACGCCCCAAGCTTTCAAAGCATTGGGACGCAGCAAGCTAGATATTTCCAGCTGAGGTTTGCGTGGTACCACCCAACTTCACAAACGCTTTACAACGTTCGCCTTGGTCACGTTCGCATGTGCGCAGGTATCATCACCATGCTTTATATCTTGACGATACTCACAAATGTAAGCGTGCGCCGCGTTCACGGGCGGCAGACGGCCTCGTCTAGTCAGTAACTTATAAAGCAACTTTTCGGGAGGCAGCTCGAGGAGGATAGTCACAGCACCCGTGTGCGCAGGCTTTCACCGTCCCTGCGTCGCTTAGCACCGTGTGTGGCGTGACCTTGTTCCTGTCACAGCTTTTACAAGTTCTCATTAAGTCAATGTGCCATTTGCACTGCACAAAACTTAGCCGTAGATTAGCATAGCGCTTGCCTGTTGTCACGCATTTTGCATCACCTGACATCCTGTTGGCCCACTGGGTGTTGGACTGCTGGGTGTTGGACTGCTGGGTGTTGGACTGCTG
>CAZMCW010000057.1:1446-17299 GCA_964564405.1 uncultured bacterium | reverse complement strand
ATAGCTATAACGCTTAAGTGTCTCCATAGTGACTTTGCGACACGGAACGTAAGTGAATCACGTTCTTTCACCGGTATCTCCTATCTGTATCTTGCAGATACAGATAGGAGATACTTATAGCGTTTCCACGAGTAACTGCCACAGGCAGTTGCAGGTGCGACCCAGGGGAGTAGAAACCGACCTGCTTAGTATGGAGAAACTAATTCTGAAACTGCTATTAGTAGCTAAGTATGTGATCGCAACGTACCCAATCACACTGCGGTTTGTTAACTGCGTTGCACAAACACCTCGCAAACCCCATATACTGTATATTAGTCAACGAGATGTTTAGGTCACGGCCTAGCTTGTGGTCGCTCGAGTATACATTTACCACTCAATGCGCGCCACAAGTTCACCAGAAACCCATATATCTTAACTAAAATCACGTTTAATAAACCTGTTAACGTTGTCACTTGCTATTTTCGGCAATTTCCTATAAGCTTACGGGATAAGCTTATCTTGTCAATCTGTAAGTTTGTGAACTCTATTGAGTTTTCAATATGACACGCGTGTGCAGCTACTTACGCTAAGCCAATTTGCTATAGTACTTGCTATCACAGGTGGTACAACTTACACGCTGCATAAACTTTTTACGCGGCACATTCCCCACTTAAGCGAAAGTCTTTTTTACATTTAAGTTAACGTTAGTCCTAGTATGATGTATTAGTATGACAACATTTCCCAAATTACATTTATTTTATGCAGAATTATAGTCTATGTTGCATCGTGCTCTTCACGTCAATTTGCAGTTAAGTTGTATTGAACGTTCTCTTTCCAAAATATGTTGCCACATGTTTATCCGGCAACTATTTGCTTATCCGGTAACTACTTGCAACTATTTTATGCAATATCCTGCGTTGACTTGTGGAAGGATAGGGACTTCATGCGTTCAGAAATACGTTGCCCATTCAACACTTTGTTTATTTGCCCTCAAGGTGTATAGCTAGTCCACTATAATTTTATTATTTTGTTAAACATCGTTTTTAAACAAGGAGTTTTATGAGTCCTAGAGCTAAAAGCAAACCTGCTGAAGCCGAATCAGATATTGCCTTACAAGATCCTTCAGTTAGTGATAAAGCTGCTGAAACCAGCACGCCTAAAGCGCGTAGTCCCCGCAAAACAACGCGCAAAAGCAGCACCAAAACCAGCAAAACGGCCACGAGTAAAGCTGACGACGTCCAAGACGAAGCTAGCCCTGTCGACACTCAAGCAACAGACAGCGTTAACACCTCAAACGTGTCACAACCTGATGTTGATGACGCTGATGCTAATAGTGACAGTGAAACTAGTCCTAAAAAGGCAACTAGCAAACGCGCTGGAAAATCTCCAAAAGCCTCTGCTACTAGTCGCCAAGATGACAGCGACGACAATAATCAAGATAGTGATAGCAACACGAGCAACAATGTTGGCAACGATATTGCTGATAGAGAAACTGCTGACACAAATGATGACACTAACGAGGTCAATGCCAAAAGCAATGATCCTGAAAGTAGTGACGCTGAAAATAGTGATGCTGAAACCAGGGATCAGGACAGCGACGATAACGACAAAGGTAACGAAAGTGGTGCTTCTGGCAAATCTAATAGCACTAGAAAACGCCGCTCGGGTAGCAAATCGCGCGGTGGTAGCAGCGGTGGTAGCAGCGGTGGTAACGGCAGTGGTAGCGAGAGCGGCCGTGGGGGTCGCAACAGCAAACGCAAATCTCGTAAAGCCCGTGCTGATAACGATAGTGACGACTCAGATCAAGACGACAATAATAGCGATGGGTCAGGTCGGCGTGGCCGCAACAAACGTCGCAACGGGCAACGCTCGCAGTTGAATTACCGCGACTTGCAAACCAAAATTATTCCCGAATTGCACTTACTGGCGAAAGAAGTTGGGCTCGAGGACTTCCGTAGTATGAGCAAAGACGACCTCGCGTTGGCTGTTTTGGAGCGCAGTGCTGAGAGTGACGGGTTGAAGCTCGTGAGTGGTTTTTTGGAAATCACCTCAGACGGGTATGGGTTTTTGCAAGAGTCCATGTTGCAAAACGACACCCGTTCGGTGATTGTCTCCGCTGGCTTAATCAAACAATTCAAACTTCGTACTGGCGACCATATCCTGGGCAAATCGCGATTAAAGCGTGAAAATGAGCGCTACGGCACCCTTATTCGGGTTGAGGCTGTGAATAATAGTGATCCCTTTTTAGTTGCCAAAAGGCCCCGCTTTGACGATTTGGTTCCTACCTTCCCCGAAGAGCGCATTCGCTTGGAGACAACTCAAAGTGAAGTTGCCACGCGGGTGATTGATCTGCTTGCACCCATTGGGCGCGGGCAACGTGGGCTTATTGTGGCACCTCCTAAAGCAGGTAAGACAACCTTGCTTAAAAAAGTAGCCAATGCCGTCGTTGCCAATGAACCCGACATCAAAGTCATTGTGTTACTTGTTGACGAGCGCCCCGAGGAAGTTACTGACTTTAGAGAGTCGGTTGAAGGCGTTGAAGTTGTAGCTAGTACCTTTGACGAACCTCCGACCAATCACATTCGCGTTGCTGAATTTGTCCACGAGCGTGCAAGACGCATTGTGGAAGATGGCGGTCATGTGATGATCTTGCTGGACTCTATTACTCGGCTTGCCCGTGCTAACAACTTGGTCACGCCGCCTACTGGGCGCACCTTATCAGGTGGCTTGGATTCGTCTGCTTTACACTGGCCCAAACGCTTTTTGGGTGCTGCTAGGAACATTCGTGGGGGCGGCAGTTTGAGCATTTTAGCGACTGCTCTGGTTGAAACAGGTTCCCGCATGGACGACGTCATCTTTGAGGAGTTCAAAGGCACCGGCAACATGGAATTGCACCTATCCCGCCGTCTTGAAGAACGCCGCATCTTCCCAGCACTCGATATTCTTAAGTCGGGTACGCGCCGCGAAGACTTGCTTCTGGGCGAAGAAACGCTTGCCAAGATGTGGCTTTTGCGCAAAGTCATCAGCGATATGGATTCTGCTGAAGCTATGGATATGCTACTTTCTAGGCTTAGCCGGACAACTAGCAATGAAGAGTTTTTGTCAACGCTAACCCAAGGCTAGTGCTAGGCTCGAGGGGTGTTGTCGCCGCTCTTTAGTTTCATCAAAAATATTGCGGATGTTACTTCTAAACACAGATGTAGCATCCGTTTTTCTCGTCAGCAGCATTCTTCTCAGCAATATAGCTTCAAAAGACGACGGCGATTTATTAGACAGATCAAAATTTGTCTGGTGTTTTGGCTACTGACCAATTCAGGACACTTAAGTTGGTCACAAACTAGCTACAGCGTTCGTCCTGGCGACACCTTATACGAAATTGCAGGTCGTTATGGTGTGAGTGTAGGTGCGTTGCAACAAGCTAATGCTTTAGCAAGCAACACCATTGCTGTTGGGCAGCAACTCAGGATTCCTACAAGGACATCTACTTCTGCTAGTTCCCAAACTAGTCGTTCATCAACACCTGGTATTGAGCTTTATCAAGTGCGCTCAGGCGAGACTTTAGAGAGCATTTTGCAGCGTTATGGGATTAGCAGGGCGGTGCTCGAGCACCTCAACCCCAGTGTGCGTGGTCAAACTGGCCTTGCCCCCAACACCCGCTTGCGTATGCCGACCCGCGCAGGTCAGCTAACCCAACTCCCAGCGGGTCAAGATATCCTCAGTTTTGCAGTAAGTCACAACATATCTGTTAGTGAGCTTTTAGCCATCAACGGCTTGCGCCGCGTTAGCGATGTACAAGCAGGTAGCACCTTGTTTGTCCCTGGTTTAGCAAGCACACTAACCTCTCCAACACCAACGTCATCAACTCAGGTACATATAACACCCTCAGCGTCAGCAGCAACCTCAGTAGCAACCTCGCCAGCTAATAATGTGATAGCTCAACAGCAGACGTCTTCGTTGCAAGCATCTGCCATACCAGCTACCAACGCTCTAGACCGGCGCGAGCAGTTGCGCACGCAGCACCTTGGCGTACTAGCCAATGCAGTTGCCCACTTACGGACCTATCAACCACCTGCTCCTGCGCAAGGGTTTTTATGGCCTACGGCATTACGCGGTAGAATTTCGTCGCCATTTGGGCCGCGCCGTCTAGCTATTACCCGTAGCACGTTTCATGCTGGCATGGACATAGCAGTACCCACAGGAACGGCTATTTTAGCCAGTAAAGATGGTGTCGTGTCTCGCTCAGGTTGGGTTGGTAGTTACGGGTATGCCGTCTACCTTGATCATGCTGATGGTACTCAAACGCGTTACGCGCACATGAGCCGAATTTTAGTTCCGGCAGGTACACGCGTTCGTCAAGGTGACCGCATTGGGTTAGTAGGTAGCACAGGCTTATCCACAGGACCACACTTGCACTTTGAGTTGCGTTTTGCCGGGCGGGCGGTTAATCCGGCGTTGTACTTGCGCTAGACAAAGCAAAATAAGACAATCACTTATTCATCTGGCGTATTAAAATGCGCTTTGTCTCAGTAATGACATCGCGCGTTATACCAAGTTTGACAAACCACACCATAGACTCCACAGGAGTTTATGGTGTTCCAGTCGGACTTGGTATCTGTTTCTACTCGCCCTACTCAGGTTATTTTGTTACCAAAATAACCTGAAAGAGTATTAGCGCATCCAGCTTCGCCTAAAATATATCAACAGTTTACTGCATACTAAGTGGGTCGATTTCTACCCCCCTGGATCGCACGCGCAACTGCCTGTAGCAGCTACTCGTGAATCCGATAAAATCCATATTTAGAAAGGGTGGCTTCATCGGGTCTTTTCAGATACATCTTGGCAAACGTAATGAAACAAGGTTAAATCAAACAGACACTACCACCGTTGAAAACGATGGTTTTTACAAGAAAATAAAAGCCTCAGTTTTTACTGAGGCTGATATCATACCAAGTCCGACAAAACACATTATAAACTCCTGCGGAGTTCATTACGCTCCAGTCGGACTTGGTATCTGTTTCTGCTCGCGAGTTGTCTCGCGCAACGCTCGGAGCCGCTCGGGTTACTTTGTTACCAAAATAACCGAAAAGGGTATCAATACACTGAAATGCTAGTTTGGTATCCAATAGACAGAATTATGACGTGAATTAGGAAGATGCAGTTGGACGGTTATCACCTTCTTGAACGGGTCGGGAGGCTGGCACATCGCTACGTCCATCGGCTGCCTCTTGACGGCGCTCGAGCAACTCTTTGTCAGCAACTTTGGTCTCGCGGATCATCTTGAGACCTGTGCCTGCTGGAATAAGCCTACCTAAAATGACATTTTCTTTAAGCCCAACTAGGTCATCTGCTTTACCACTTACCGCTGCTTCGGTAAGCACGTGAGTGGTGTGCTGGAAGCTTGCGGCAGATAGCCACGACTTGGTGGAAAGGCTTGCTTTGGTAATCCCAAGCAGTACAGGTTTCCACTCTGCAGGCCGCTTGCCTTCATTTAAAAGAGCTTCGTTAACATCTTGAACGTCAAATTTTTCGACGACTTGACCTTCTAGTAAGTCAGAATCACCTGAGCCAAGAATTTCAACGTATTTGAGCATTTGCCGCACAATGACTTCAATGTGCTTGTCGTGTACGCTTACACCTTGCGCGCGGTACACGTTTTGAATTTGATTGACCAAATAGCTTTGCACGTCTTCGGGACCACGGGACTCGAGCAAATCGTGGGGGTTAATAGCACCCCGAGTCATCTGCCGGCCAGCTTCAACCTTATCGCCATCACGCACGAGCAAACGCTTGTCGCGGTCAAGTTTATACGTTTTGCTGAGGTCGCCAATTTCACTGGTGACCGTAAGGCGGTAGCGCTCGTCGTCATCCTCAATGGATACGATGCCGTCTAGGTCAGCAATGACTGCTTTAGATTTAGGCTTGCGGGCTTCAACCAGCTCAATTACCCGGGGCAAACCTTGAGTAATATCACCAGCACCCGCAACCCCACCGGTGTGGAAGGTACGCATGGTGAGCTGCGTGCCCGGTTCGCCAATGGATTCAGCGGCAATGGTACCCACCGATTCACCCATCGACACAAGGCGCATCATCGACATGTCCATGCCGTAACATTTGCGGCACACACCAACTCGGGTTTGGCAAGTCATAGGGCTGCGCACAGGTACCTCGCGCACTTCTGGAAAGTCGGGTAAACGCGCGTAGATTGCTTTGAGGATGTCATTGGTGAAGATAGTACCTTCGTCGTAGACATCGCCACCAAGTTCAAAGTCGTCAGCGAGCACGCGCCCATACAAACTCATGTGTAGTTGGCTTTGCGGACGGGCGCGGCCATTTTCATCATAAATGGGCATTTCAACGTAGTCAGCAGTGCCGCAGTCTTCTTCGCGGACAACAATTTCGTGGGCAACATCAACCAACTTACGGGTTAAGTAACCCGAATCTGCCGTGCGGAGAGCAGTATCAGCTCCACCTTTACGCGCACCGTGGGTCGAGATAAAATACTCGAGCACGGTGAGTCCCTCACGGAAATTCGCGCGAATAGGTAACTCGATGGTCTCACCGGAAGGTTTGGCCATAAGCCCGCGCATGCCCGCAAGTTGGCGCACCTGTTGTGGGTTACCGCGCGCACCGGACTGCGCCATAATGAACAACGGGTTGAAGGTTTTATTGTCTTTAAAGTTATCAAACACCGCTTGTTTAACGTCGTCCGTGGTTTCGTTCCACAGGTTCACCACTTGTAACTTGCGCTCTGCTTCAGTCACAAAGCCGCGCTCAGCCGCTTTGCTGATTTTAGATAGCTTGGTTTCAGCTTCAGCAAGTAATTCTTGTTTTTTCTCGGGAATGACCACATCATCAATGCCGATGGTAATACCGGAAACGGTCGATAACTCAAAACCAGCATCTTTAAGCGCGTCCAGCAATTTGGCAGTTCGGTCAACACCTAGGTGCTTAAACGCATCAATCACTAGGTCACGCAAAGCACCTTTCTCGTAAGCGGTATCGTAACGAATCATTGAAGGCGGTAAAACGGTCTCGTCGTCCTCGAGCGTCTCTTTGACAAGACGCGCAAAATACATGCGGCCGGGACTCGTTTCAACAAACTTGCCGTCAATAATAACCGTGACAACGTCTTGCATATCAATTTCACCGCGTTCAACGGCAAGAAGCGCTTCATCTACATTGCTAAAACGGTACTTGATGCGCCCGGCGCTGGTTTCTTTACCTGCCACCTTAATGTCTGAGTTAAGGTCGATCTTACCATCAGCAAGAGCTTTGAGGGCGTTTTGCTTGGTCTTAAACGACATGCCAATGCCCTTGTGACCTTTGTGAACTTGGGTGAGTACGTACAACCCCAAGATAATGTCACGACTAGCACCTACATTGGGTGAACCATGCGCAGGTGATAGCAAGTTGTGAGACGCTAGCATCTGCAAACGCGTTTCGGCTTGGGCGTAAACAGACAGCGGCACGTGAATGGCCATTTGGTCGCCGTCAAAGTCAGCGTTGAACGCTTCACAGACAAGCGGGTGTAACTGGATGGCTTGCCCTTCAACCAACACGGGTTCAAACGCTTGAATACCAAGACGGTGCAAAGTAGGTGCGCGGTTAAGCAGCACCACGCGGTCTTGAATAACTTCTTCAAGTGCGTCCCAAATTTCGTCTTTGGTATCGCGGTAACGCTCGAGCAATTTGCGCGCGCTTTTAATATTCGATGCAATACCACGCTCTTCTAAAACTTTGAAAAGGAACGGTTTAAATAGCTCGAGCGCCATGCGTTTAGGTACGCCGCACTGGTGCAACTTAAGCTGCGGACCCACCACAATAACTGAACGCCCTGAGTAATCAACCCGTTTACCTAACAAGTTTTGTCGGAAGCGCCCTTGTTTACCGCCTAGTAAGTCGGTGAGTGAGCGCAGTGGGCGGTCACTCCCGGGGTTCACGACCGCAGCTCCACGGCGGCCGTTGTCAATTAAGGCGTCTACTGACTCTTGTAACATGCGTTTTTCATTACGCACAATCATCTCTGGTGCACCCTGTAGCATGAGTTTTTTGAGGCGGTTATTGCGGTTAATTAAACGGCGGTAGAGGTCATTTAAGTCAGACGTGGCAAACCGGCCACCTTCAACTTGCACCATGGGGCGCAAAGCTGGCGGCATAATTGGTACAACGTCTAAGATCATCCAGCTAGGGTCGTTGCCTGAGGCAATAAAGTTGCGGACAACCTCGAGCCGCTTTCTAGCTTTGGCGCGTTTGTGCCTTGAAGGTGCGTCCATCTCTTCAACCAGTTCAGCTTCGAGTTTTTGCAGGTCTAGTTTTTGTAATAGCTCGCGGACGGCTTCAGCACCCATTTTAGCTTCAAAGTCATAAGACTCAATAATACGCACTTGCCGGCGCACAAGGTCAATTTCAATGCGCCCAGAAATATCTGCTTTGAGGCGGCCTTCATCAGCTAGTTCATCACCGGGAATCACGCGGTCGCCGTTAACAACAATAGGTTCATCTTCGTACTCGTAAACTTTTGCTTTAGAAACAATGATACTAGCTGGTTTACCAATATGCATGATGCCGTCAGCCTCGGCAAAAAGTTCCTGGGCAGCGTCAATAGCACCGACAACTTTATCGCCTTCATTAACCTCAGCCCCATCGCTCACTAGGACGTGCATAGTCGGGTTGATGTCGTGTTCTTCATGCCTGTCCCACTCAACTTGTAAGGTGAGTTCAGTACTAGGCCCGCGTTTGCGACTTTGGACGTTGGTAACGCGTGCCGCTTTAGGTATAACCAAACTGCTACCTTCACCAGCTTTGGCAAGTTCTGCACCTGCTTCTACAAATTCACCAGAACCAGTTACTAGCTCGAGCCCCGCTGGAATAAAGTAACTTCCTACAATGACGTCTTCGTCTGGATCGCGCAAATTGAGAATACCGCCGTCATCACCAATGGGCAAAAGCTCTACCACACCTTCAGCACTTGCCGTAAGTGACAGTGCCGCCGTTGCATCCGCAAGTGGTTGCCCACCTTGATAGCTTTCTTCTTCAATCCAACCTTTGGTGGGGACAGTTAGTGACACCTCACGTGATTCTTTGTAGTCAAAAGTGACTTTGCGCGGAAAGCGGTATTGAGCTAGCCCAGCGAGTTTAGCTTTGACGCCTTTAGCAAGTTGTTGCCCTTGCTCGACGTAGTCGCCATCTTTAATGACAGCATCTTCACCGTTGGAGACTGAATACGTTTCTTGGCGTCCGTTGCGCAACTGACGGTACTCTTCGTCGGTCAGTAGGTCGCCAACAGCTAGCGCACGCCCGTCTTTCATGGCGTTGAGTGGATCGGTGACGATGTATTTGGCAAAGTAGAGGACTTGCTCGAGCTGATTGGTGGATAAATTTAAGAGCGCACCAATTTTACTAGGGATGTCTTTGACATACCAGATGTGCGTCACTGGCGTCGCTAGATCAATATGTCCCATGCGGTAACGCCGTACCGTTGACTTGGTGACTTCAACCCCACAGCGTTCACAAATTTTACCCGCAAAACGTTGTCCGCGGTATTTTCCGCACGCACACTCATAGTCTTTTTCAGGACCAAAGATGCGCTCATCAAAGAGGCCGTCGCGCTCGGGCTTGAGGGTACGGTAGTTAATAGTTTCTGGTTTGGTGACTTCACCATAACTCCAACTGCGAATCGTATCAGGACTCGCAATTTGGATTCTCACTTTACTAAAATCTCTCATTCACAGCCTTTCTTGCGCGCTAGCGGCGTCCTGATTCATCAAAAATGGTAACAGGCTTGTCAGTTTCGTCTAGCAGTTGTACATCTAATCCTAGCGAGTGAAGTTCTTTGACCAAAACCTTAAACGACTCTGGAATGGTGGGTTCTAACACGTCATCACCTTTAACAATGGCTTCGTAAGCAGCGTTGCGCCCGTCTAGATCGTCCGACTTAATTGTGAGCATCTCTTGCAAGGTGTAAGCCGCACCGTGTGCTTGCAGGGCCCAACATTCCATCTCACCAAGGCGCTGTCCGCCAAACTGAGCTTTACCACCAAGGGGTTGCTGGGTAATGAGTGAGTAGGGTCCGGTTGAGCGGGCGTGCATTTTGTCTTCAACCATGTGGTAGAGCTTCATGACGTACATCACGCCCACCACAATAGGTTGGTCGATGGCTTCACCTGTACGCCCGTCGTAGAGGACACTTTTACCAGCCCTCGCCAGTTGCCGTCTAGCTTCGTCAACAGGCAACTCCGGATCGATGGTACCTACTTTACAGGCGCGCCTAACTACGTCTGCTTCACGTTGGTCGATGCTGTAATTAGCAGCGGTATCTGCCTCGAGTTCGTTTGTGAACGCGCCTTCAAGTAAGTCTTTGATCTGTTCTTCTTTGGCACCATCGAACACAGGCGTCACATACGATACGCCGTGACGGTAAGCTGCAAATCCTAAGTGCGTTTCTAAAATTTGCCCTAAGTTCATCCGCGACGGTACACCCAAAGGATTAAACACCAAATCAACAGGAGTACCATCAGATAAGTGCGGCATGTCTTCAGGGGGTAAAATTTTAGCTACAACGCCTTTATTGCCGTGGCGGTTGGCAAGTTTATCACCTTCAATAAGACGGCGTTTTTGAGCAATATATACGCGCACCATCTCTTGTACACCAGGTCTCAGTTCAACCCCGGGGTCGCTGCGTTTAAAGCGAACTGTACGCAAAATAATGCCACTATCACCCGGTGGCACCCGCAACGAAGTATCTTTGACCTCACGCGCTTTTTCACCAAAGATAGACCGCAGTAGACGCTCTTCTGGGGTTGGATCTTTTTCACCTTTAAAACTGGTATGACCCACTAAAATGTCACCTTGTTTGACCTCAGCACCAATGCGTACTACGCCGTCTTCATCGAGATCACGTAGGGCAGCTTCGGAAAGTCCAGGGATATCTCTAGTGATTTTTTCAGGTCCCAGTTTAGTGTCCCTAGCTTCTTTTTCATACTTTTCAATATGAACACTTGTGTAGTTATCACCGCGTACTAGGTTTTCGGAAATTACAATTGCGTCTTCAAAGTTGTAGCCGTCAAACGGCATGATGGCTATAAGCACATTTTGCCCTAGCGCCAAACGCCCTTCTTGCGACGCTGGACCGTCAGCGATGACTTGCCCTAATTCCACTTGCTCACCAACGTTAACCAAAGGTCTTTGGTCTAAATTACTGTTTTGGTTAGAGCGTTGAAAGCGGGTGAGGACGTGTTCGTGTTCGTTTCCGCTAGCATCAGTTATAACAATGTGCCGAGCGTCTACATGGCTAATTGTGCCGCCTGCTTCGGCAACCACAACCGTACCAGAATCTCTCGAGACACGCTCTTCAACCCCTGTGGCCACAAACGGAGCACGCGTTTTGATGAGCGGCACAGCTTGCGATTGCATATTTGATCCCATCAGCGCACGGTTGGCGTCATCGTGCTCCAAAAAAGGAATAAGTGAGGTCGGCACTGAAATGATCTGCTTAGGCGACACGTCCATAAAATCCACATTTTCAGGACGGGCGAGTTCGGGATCACCAAGTTTACGGGCCACAACACGTTCGTTTTGAAAATTGCCAGCATCATCTAAGGGTGCGTTAGCTTGGGCAATAATGTATTTGTCTTCTTCGTGCGCTGTCATATACACCACGTCATCGGTCACTTGACCTTCTTTGACGCGGCGATAAGGTGCTTCAATAAAGCCTAACTTATTAATGCGCGCGTAGCTCGACAGTGACGTAATAAGACCAATGTTGGCACCTTCAGGTGTTTCAATAGGACAAATACGCCCATAGTGCGTGCGGTGAACATCTCGGACGTCAAAACCAGCTCGCTCACGGGTGAGGCCGCCCGGGCCCAACGCTGAGATACGCCGCTTGTGACGCAATTCAGACAGAGGATTGACTTGATCCTTAAACTGGCTAAGCTGACTGCGCCCAAAAAATTCCCGCAGTGCTGCCACAATAGGACGGTTGTTGACAAGTTTTTGAGGTGTTGCAGCATCAGGATTACCAAGTAGCATACGCTCACGTACACCCCGTGCCATACGCCCAAGTCCAACCCGAATTTGGTCAGCCACTAGTTCACCAACCGTGCGAATACGGCGATTACCCAGATGGTCAATATCGTCTTCCGAGTAGCCTTCTTGACCTGCTTGCAAGTGAATTAAGTACTGCATAGTTGGAATTAATCCATATTCAATAAAATTGCCGTCTTCAAAGCCAAGTAAAGTACCACCTTCATAGTCAAGTCCCAGCTTAGTGTTCATCTTGTAGCGGCCAGCATCACCTAGATCGTAACGGCGTGGGTCAGCTAACAAACTGTGCAAATAACCAATAGCTTTGTCCACCTTTGGAGGATCGCCTGGGCGCAGCACCGTAAACAAACGCAAGAGTGCTTCTTCCATAGAACCACCGGACACAGGGTCTTCTTCAAGCGTTGGCGTAATCATGTCTTCATGACCTGCAAACAGTGCTCGAATGGCTTCGTCATTTAACCCTAGTACACGTAACATGATTGTAAATGGAAACTTTTTCTTATTGACCTTCATGAACAGCACGTCGCTGTTGTCAAACTCGAGTTCAATCCACGGACCCCGTTTAGGCATAGGAATAATACTTGCCATGTATGTTTTGTTAAACCCGCGCGGCATACCCGTAAAATAAACGCCCGGCGAACGGTGAATTTGTGAGACAATAACTCGGTCAGCACCGTTGACGACAAACGAACCGTCTTCAGTCATAAGTGGCAAATCGCCTAAGAACACTTGATCTTCTTTAATCAGTCCCGTATCTTTGTGAACAAGTTGCAATTTGGCGAATAACGACGAATAATACGTCAAATCTTTTTCACGACATTCTTCAGGGGTGTATTCAGGAGCTTCAAGGTTATACTCTAAAAAATCAAGGACCAATCCTGTTTGGCGTCCTCGTTCGGTTTCATCAACCGGAAAGACTTCTTTAAACGCAGCATGTAAGCCAATATTTCTACGTTCAGCAACGCTTGCGTCACGTTGTAAAAAGGTCTCGTAAGACTTTGTTTGAATATTGGTAAGATCAGGAAGTTCAATAACCTCCTTGATCGTTCCAAATTTAACAATGTCGCGCATGCATACCCCTTTCATAACCTGTTCGATGACTAGTAAAATTGCCTTTTCAAGTAGTGTTTCTTAATTTTAAATTACAGAGTAACTACTACACTTAAGATTTGCCGCGAGATTTTATAGCGCCTTTTCTGCATGCATAAATAACCTTTACAATGCACATTGGTAACGTGTATTGACAAGGCTGACTATATTTTTAGGTTTAGGTTGTAATCTGCTTAATGCTATTTTCCTAACAAATGAACCTGCGTATTGTCTATTGCCGACTATGTCAATATCGAGGTAGTGTGCTATTGAGACACCATCAACGACATATTTTAGCCAAGAGTGATTTTGCTACGAAGACCGCCTCGAGTCGTATATCTCTAGCACAAGTCAGCAAAATGATCAATTTTACCCCTCTGGTTGAGCACGCTAGAATGTGCTAACATGCTTTTGTTGTCACAGTCCTTGGTGGTTGAGTGTTTTAGCTCCAGCAACTATTAAATAGACGATTAGCGGTTGGATTTCCAATGGTCATTATCAAGGGTAATCAATCAAAGATCATAGACGCTCACTCACCCCTGTGACCCTTTTTAACTCTAGCAACGATAGCCGTTTGCTCTAGATTACTTGGTTGAGTTTGCGCAACTAACTTTCAACAAAGGTACAAGCAGCTTAGTTCGACAAAGACCGTTTATAGCGCACTAAGACTCAAATTAGTATTCTACTTCATCACATTAAAAAATAGAGCAAGGTAGATAACACCTTGCTCTTGCATCCAACGGTGCAACACCTGTTAGCTTACTTCGACGGTTGCCCCTGCAGCTTCAAGTTTACCTTTGATTTCGTCAGCTTCTTCTTTACCGATATCTTCTTTGACGTTACCACCTTCTTCAACTAGCGCTTTAGCTTCTTTGAGCCCTAAGCTAGTGATAGCGCGCACTTCTTTGATAACTTGAAGCTTTTTGTCGCCAGCGCTCTTAATTGTTACGGTGAACTCAGTTTTCTCTTCAGCAGCGGCAGCTTCTGGTGCAGCGCCACCGGCCATAGGCATACCGCCCATAGGCATTGCCATAGCAGCTTCAACACCCCATTTGTCTTTAAGAGCTTCTACCAAGTCAACAAGTTCTAGAACCGTCAACCCACTAAGTTGTTCAATCATTGCGTCTTTATCGAATGCCATTATTCGGCCTCCTTAAGTTTTTCAGAGTAATTGTTGAGAACGGATACCAAGTTGCGCGGTGCGCCTTCCAGCGTACCAATAAGTTGCGTAAGCGGTGCTTGTAACACACCCAAGAGTTCAGCTTGAAGTTGATCTCTTGAGGGGAGTTTGGCGATGTTACTGAGTTGATCGCCTGCCACGACTTTGCCTTGCAGCATGCCTCCTTTAGCTACAGGGAGGTCTTTAGCATGATCTTTAGCATAATCGGTGAGTGCTTTAGCAGGTTCGACAGGGTCATCTCCTACCAAAACAAGTGCAGTTGGACCGCTGAGTAAATCTGTCAAATTATCAACACTATCTTCTTTGAGAATCACGTTGATAAGTGTGTTTTTTGCAACCAATACACGCCCACCAGCAGCTCGAACTTGTTTGCGCAAGTCCGCAAATTCACCTGCTGATAATCCTTGGTAATCCACTAAAAAAAACGTTTTGCTGTCACCTGCGAGTAACTCGCGTAATTCAGCTAAAGACGTTTCGTTTCTAGGATTTGCCATTGTGAGCCTTCCGTTGTGAGCTTTCTGTAGAGGCTCGAGCAGGTTGCTCGAGCCTACATTTACACATATCCTAATCGAGCTAGTTACTTAGGCAATCAAATCTAAATAGTTAAGCTCTGCCTTACAACCGCGAAGCGTAGCTTTACGCCTCGGCAGGATCTTTAAACTTGGCGAAGTCCCTGCTGTCTCTGACGCCAACAAGGTGCTTGTAGTTATGAGCTACGCACCGGGATGCTAATTTTGAATTATTGAACCTTCACGCTGCAGATGCTCTAGCCAGCACCAAAATTAAGCAGCAACTTGAACGCTTGGTCCCATAGTAGAAGTAATATAAAGACTGCGGATAAAAATGCCTTTGGATGAAGTTGGTTTAGCGCCTTCGACCGCAGTACGAAGCGCTGACAAGTTATCGGCAAGTTGCCCAGCTGCAAAACTCGCTTTGCCAATAGGCGCATGCAGTGCACCCGTTTTATCATTGCGAAATTCAATTTGACCTGCTTTGAGCGCGCTCACCATATCTGCAATGTTAGGACCAACAGTTCCGGATTTTGGATTGGGTAGTAGCCCCCTAGGTCCAAGAACGCGGCCCAGTTTACTACCTACCAACGCCATCATGTCAGGTGTGGCAACAACAGTATCAAAATCAAACCAGCCTTCTAAGATTTTAGTTACCATGTCTTCACCACCAACAAAGTCGGCACCTGCATCTTGTGCAGCTTGTACATTATCACCTTGGGTAATAGCAAGTACGCGTACCGTACGGCCTGTACCGTGCGGCAAAGCCACCGTGCCACGTACTGTTTGATCAGATTTACGTGCGTCAATGCCTAGGCGGAAATGCGCTTCAATCGTTTCGTCAAACTTGGCAGTTGCCAGTTCTTTGACAAGAGACGTAGCTTCTTCTAAAGGGTATGTTTTGCGCGCTTCAACTTTCTCGAGCAGGGCGCGGTAACGTTTGCCGTGCTTAGGCATCTGCAGGCACCCCCTCAACTGTAATCCCCATTGACCGTGCTGAACCCGCAATAATTTTAGCCGTTACCGCTGGACTGATTCTATTAGCAGATTT
>CAZMCW010000057.1:0-1436 GCA_964564405.1 uncultured bacterium | reverse complement strand
CAGCAACTTCGTCATTCGCGTTTAGATCAGGCATTTTTGTCTTGCCAATGTCAATACATTGGTCCCAACTAAGACTAGCCACTTTTTTACTGTGCGGTTCAGGAGAACCCTTGTCTATACCTGCAGCTTTCAAAATGAGATAGCTAGCTGGCGGGGTACGGGTAACAAAGGTAAATGAGCGGTCAGCATAAATCGTAATTTCGACCGGTACAATAGCGCCTCTTTGTGACTCAGTAGCGGCGTTATACTCTTTGACAAAGCCCATAATATTTGCACCGTACTGGCCCAACGCAGGGCCAACTGGGGGAGCCGGGGTTGCCCCACCAGCGGGCAACTGCAACTTCACGATACCTGCAACTTTTTTTGCCATAATCCTCCTTCAGGCTCCCTCAACACTTTATGGCGCGTGTGAGGTGATCGCCTTTAATCAAAAAATTCTGGTTAATTTTTAACAACTTGCGAGAAATCTAGTTCAACAGGTGTCTCACGGCCAAAGATAGACACCAATACTTTGAGTTTGCCGCGCTCTGGGTTAACTTCAGATACAACACCGGTAAAATCGGCAAAAGGTCCAGAGGTAACTTGTACCATGTCACTTACTGCAAAGGTAACTTTGACCTTGGGCTTTTCTTTAGTTTGGGTAATGCCCAGCGTACTCAGCATACGCAATTCTTCTTCTCTGGAAAGCGGTACTGCATGAGTTGCTGTTCCTACAAACCCGGTTACACCTGGGGTGTTGCGAACCACCTCCCAAGCTTCGTTGGGTTCATCAGGATTATCTCCTAAATCCATTTGCGCAAAAACATAACCAGGAAACAACCGTTTTTTGACAACTTCTTTTTGGCCACCAGCATACTCTACAGATTCCTCAGCAGGTACCACAACTTGATAAATGTGGTCAGCCATGCCTAGTGAGCGCGCCCGCTGCAGCAAATTTTCACGCACTTTTTCTTCATGTCCCACATAGGTGTGAACGGCGTACCACTCAATACTCATTACACTAACTCCTAGCTTGCGTTCAATGTTGTTTTGTTTAGAATTTTAGGTTAAGAAACCAATGATTGCGCCCAAAGTAGAGTCAGTGACAAGTAAGAAAAATGATGTTAGCAACACAAAAACGAGCGTTGCTTGCGTTGCTTGCCAAACTTCAGCTCGGGACGGCCACGTCACCCGGCTCAGTTCAGCTCTTGAATTTCTTAAATATTTAATTAGCCCGTCAAACATAACACTTGTCCTATCTTGACAACCTCGGCCATTTAAATACAGCTCGAGGTTGTCTACTTTTTCGTTCAAACCAGTATAGTTCAAACCAGTATAGATTGTGATAGCACGCATAGAGCTACTATCACAACCATTACTTGTTTAATTTACCCAATAATTTTACTTTGTAACCGCGGTGACAACACCCGCACCGACCGTGCGACCGCCTTCACGAA
>CAZMCW010000056.1:16306-18094 GCA_964564405.1 uncultured bacterium | reverse complement strand
AAACACGAGCGATTTTGATGCCGCTTTGCGGCATCAAAACATCACTTTAGTATTAGCTCTTTATTAAGATGAAGGGCACTCGAGTCAATTATCAAGTGCCCCTCACAACAAAGTTAAATTAAAGGCTTAATCGTACTCAATAACATTCCCTAAAAAGCGCACGCCACTCACGGTGCCTGTTTCACCCCAGAGGACATCGTCGCGCACACCTAAAAAGACATTGTTGCGTACGTCGATGTTGTCGATGCTAGCTTCGGGAAAGCGTGGGCGCAAGTTGAGGATGGCGCGCACACTATCAGCACGGTTGCCTTCCACGACAAAGTTACCTATGTTGTAGCGTTCAAACCCGCCTTCATCCCAGCCGGATACTTCCAAAAAGTACGACAAACTGCCTTCGATGGTGTTGTTGCGGATGATATTTCCGTAGAAGTCGTAGATAAGTTCTTCCTCGAGAGTGCCCGACCACTTGCCATCACTGCCAACAAAATGGCGGTGGGTGCCGCGCACAATGTTGTCGGTGACTAAACTGTTAGCCGCTGCCATCTGAATGATCGAACCGCGCTCAAATTCAAAGGTGTTGTTGGCAATCACGTAGTACTGCGCGCTGCGTTGCTGCTCGCTAAAGGGTGCCGTGTCGTCGTTGGTGAGTAGCAAAATGGCGTTGCGGTAGTTACCTGTAAAGGTGCTGTCAATAACACCGCTGTTGTGGCTACCGTCGACATAGATAGCGTGGGCACCGCCGGTAAACTCACAGCGAATGCACCACAGGTTGTCACTTTGGATGGCCGCACGAATAACCCCAGGGTGTTTTTTGTCATAGGTGGCAAAATTTTCAAAGCGCACATCATAGATAAACACATCGCGGATGCCGTCAAAACTAAGCCCTTGGTAGAGGATGTTGCCGCCGTCAATTACCAAGTTTTCAAAGTAGTAGTTGCGGTCGGGGTTGCCCTCGGTGCGGGTATCTTGCATCTCCATGCTTTTCATGTTGATGAGGGTGTACTCGTCGCCTTCGGGAATAAAGCTGGGGTCGCTTACAATGCGCGCGCCATCTGACAAAAAGTGCAAGTTGCTGCGGCGGGTAATGTTAATTTGCCCTTCGTGCATGTAGCGGTCATGCAGGAGCTCGAGCGGTGCTGTAACCACATAAGGACCGCAGTCTTGGGGTAACCACAAGGTGCCCCCAGCAAGCGGCAGGGCGTCAATTGCCTCAGCAATACCAGCGGTTTCAGAGCCTGCTTGATAGTCACAGACGTTGACCCGTGGTTGCGGGTGAACCACACTCGCCGGATCAAAGCCGCCATTGGCTGGGTTGAGCGGGTTGCGGTCCCACCACACGCCTACATCTACTGACCAGTCAACAGGATAAAACGGCACGCTACCGTTCTCAATATCTTTGGCTCGAGTGGGTGCGGGTAGTTCAGCGGTCACAGCATCGCCTGTGTCAGCATCGTCTGGCTCAGAATTATCCACTTCCGGTGAGGTTGCTCCAGCAGCAACGGATTCAGATGTTTCAAATGTAGTGTCTGTTGGATTGAGCGTTGGCGTGACAATTACTTCTGGTGGAGTTGATGCTGCCACGCTTTCGTCAGATGTTGTTGGTGGATATGTGCTGACATCAACGCTATTTGAAGTGTCCGGTGAATTATTTGAGGTGGTATCCGCAGTTGCGGTCTCGGGCACAGTGTTAGCATCTACAAATATGTCGATTGTCTCAACAGCTTGTGTGTCAATCAAAGATGAGTCTGTCAAAGATGAGTCTGTCAAAGATGAGTCTGTCAAAGATGA
>CAZMCW010000056.1:14783-16206 GCA_964564405.1 uncultured bacterium | reverse complement strand
ATGAGTCTGTCAAAGATGAGTCTGTCAAAGATGAGTCTGTCAAAGATGAGTCTGTAACAAGGTCTGCTGACACGCCAAAGTCCATGTTGAACGTTTGCGCGGTGGCATCAAGTGGTCCATCTAAAACCAAAAACAGTGCGCCACTGCCGGCATCCAACATAATTGGGTCGGTGAGCGCTAAACGTTCGCCTGTTTCGGCGTTAGCAAGGTGAGCCTCAGGTAAGGTCGGTAAAGCTTCTAGGTAGAACTCTCGAGCTTCTTGTACGTCACGGTTGACGACGACAACAAACATCTGCCCCTCATTTTGGATAAGAGAAGCATTGACTACCTCCTTGGGAAGCTCTAAATTGCGTGCTGTTAAGGTGCTGGTGTAGCCAAGTTGCTCGGTAGCTAGATCGTTGGCAGAAATAAAAAATAGATCATCTGTTTTTTGCCAGTTAAGTAGGAGTGGCGTAAGCCGCTGAACACGTTGTGAAAACGAAGCAACTTCGGTCAGTAGCATAGGGTTGTCAGCGAGTCCGCGCCAGGTTTGCGCTGTTGTCCAGTGAAAGTAAAAAAAGCCGCTGGCACCTTCACCTAAAGACAGCCAGTTCATGGCCCGCAGTTCTTCGGGGGTGGGTTCGCGTAATTTGTAGTCTGGCCAATCGGTACTGTGGGTTTGTAGTAGCACCCAAAGGGGTTGCTCGGGGGTTTTGAAGCGGGTGTAACGGCGAATATAATCTACAAAATCGAGGTTGTTGTAACCAAACCCGCGCATGTTAAATTCGCCAAGTGTGCTTTCTTGCTTAAACGGATACAGGTCAATGAGCAAAATGTCGGGTTGGCAGTCGCGGAAGATCAGCTCGCCCCGGTTAGTACCTACAAATACGCCTGTCACCGGTGTGTCGTCAACGTCGCGGAAAGCGTCAGTGATACCGCAAACTTTGGACGTCATGCGAGTGTGGGGTTCGTCTACTAGTGCGTAGGCAAGTAAGCTCTTGTAATTCTCGAGGTTACTCACAATGGCATTTGCAGCATTGGTAGCTTGTTCGGGGGTATCTGGAAACTCGTCTGCCCACCAACTGCGGTCAAGTTCATAGTTAGGCATGAGGATGACATTAAAATTTTCGGTCTCAGCGTGGTCAAATACACTAACTGAGCCAGATCGTTCAATCAAAATGGCACTGTCCATGCCAGCAGATTTTAGGCGCGAGACCATCTCGGTAAACCCGTCTAAACCGCCTAAAGCAGCACCTGACTGAAATACTCCGATAGGAACGTGTGCTGGTGCGCGCACGTTGAGTTCAGGCGAGTCAAATGACGCTAGCGACAACATCTCTTGACTGCGGTCAAAACGGCCATTGTCGACGATGAGTTCTAGTTTGTCGTACCAGATGGTGCCAGCTTCAATGTTCCACAGCAAATCTAAAAAGACGCCGTCAAC
>CAZMCW010000056.1:6882-14773 GCA_964564405.1 uncultured bacterium | reverse complement strand
TGGTAAACCGAGTTTCTAAGACGCGCCAATTGTGAGTGCCGCGCAGACCCTCACTTTGTACCCGCGTGTCGCCAAAACCCAAACGGAACCCAGCGCCTTGCCCAACAACGCCCTCTGTTTTGACGTTAGCGCGCAGGATGTAGCGGGTATTGGGGGCAAGCTCGAGGGCTTGACGGCTAAAAAATGAGGTTGCGGTGTCACTTTCTACTCGCAACGACGTTTGCCCGTCTAGTAGCGTGTTGGTGTCTAAGCTGGTGATGCCATTGCGAAATTGCCAACCTCGAGCAAAGTCTGTATCATCACGTTCTTCGAACGACGGGTTGACGATAGCTAAAGATGCACCAGCACTTTCAGTATCAGCTGTATTCGTGCTGTTCGTAGTGTTAGTAGTTGCGGTGGTAGTGGGTGTGGTGGTAGTGGGTGTGGTGTCATTAGGTGTGGTGTCAGTGGCTAAGAGCTCAACTGCAACCGAGGGCGGCTCAGCAACTTGGTTCATGATGTGATTTGCACTGCTTGCAAACGTCAGCAAAATGAGGGCAAGCATGCTGATACCCAATAGGATCAAGCGATTTTTGGGATCAAACCGAGGGTGCCAATCTCTTGATACGTCTGGTTTGAACGTGACTGACTCGAGCTCATCTTGATGCTGTGTAGCGGAAGCCTGCTCAGGCGGGCGTGCGCGAAAATATTTCATCACTGTTAAGGTAGCATGCAAAGCGTCTTACAAACGTGGTAAAGACATATTCATGAAAGCTGTATCCAAATCATACGAGTTGCGTCACTGACAGACTTTGGAGTTGCTCAGTAAGTACTGCAGCAGATGTGACAGGTAACTTGCAGGTACCGTTTTCGCACACGTAAGCGGTGACCTTGCCATCTATACAGGTGCGTCCGCGCAACGCAGGCAGCGCGTTATCTTGAGAGGCTTCACGAGTACTAGCAAGTAAGATGCTCGTATTGGGAAGTAAGCTTTGGTGGAGGTGCTCTAGCATTGCCTCCAGTTCAGGATCGTCCTTACTTTCTGTTGGTGTAATGATGACAACATCTTTAGGTGCGGTATTGAGCGCTTTGGTGACAGCCAGCAAAGTACCAAACCCCTGCGGATGCTGCTGCATAAGCTCACTGAGCGGGCTCACGCTGGCGCGAACTTTATCTTCAAGCTCAGTATTACTCTGATAGCGAGCTACTGCTAGCAGCAACATGGCCGCTGAGCCGTTGCCACTTGGCATAGCTGAGTCAAAGTAACTTTTAGGTCGCACGATCAGTTTTTCGGCGTCATCGGCGGTTGTAAAAAAGCCGCCTGTGCCGCCCTGTGTTGGGTCGTCGTAGAAATGGGTAAGGATGCTGTTCGCGAGTTGGAAGGTAAGCTCGAGCCAATCTCGGTCAAGCGTTGCACGATACAAAGCCAACAACCCCAAGCCTACGTAGGTGTAATCTTCTAATAAACCTTCGATGCTCACGGTTTGACTGTGTGGATCATAAAGATGCCAGAGGCGAACAGTGCTGCCTTCAGGATCATCGTCAGGGGATGTGCGCATAAGCGTATCGCGGATAAAGCGTGCGTTTTTTAAGGCAACCTCGAGATAATCTTGTCGCCCTAGGATACGCCCAGCGTTCGCGTAGGCAGCCAACATGAGCCCGTTAAGTGAAGTGAGGACTTTATCGTCTAAGCTGGGACGAATGCGTGTTTCACGAATGGCAAAAAGTTTCTGGCTCACACTGGCGAGCTTATTTTGAACTTCACCCGCGCTCAATCCCAAAAACGTTGCTACGTCGTCATCTTCACGGGGGCGATGCAAGACGGATTTGCCTTCAAAATTACCCACCTCACCCACGCCAAAATAGGTTTTGGCAAAAGGACTATCTTCGCCTAATAAGGTATCGAATTCAGCTGCTGTCCACGCGTAAAACTTGCCTTCTTCACCTTCACTGTCAGCATCTAATGCACTATAGAAACCGCCAGTAGCTGGGTCAGTTAGCTCGCGGACAGTCCAGCTAAGTGTTTCTTCAACAACTTGCTTGTAGCGAGGCTTACCTGTGCGCAAATAACCTTCCAGATAACACGGCACCAGTTGCGCGTTGTCGTAAAGCATTTTCTCAAAATGAGGTACTAACCAGATGGCATCCACGCTGTAACGGGAAAAACCGCCGCCAAGTTGGTCGTAAATGCCACCTGCTGCCATCTTGTCTAGGGTGGTGGTAGCCATCTGCAACGCGTCATCTTCGGGTGTTTGTAAGAGTAGGCGCAAGATGCTGTGAGGTGGGAACTTGGGCGCGTCGCCAAAGCCGCCGTGAACTTCATCAAACTTGCTGCTCAAGCTGATAATTGCAGCCTCAACGAGGTCATCAGCTAGCTCACCCGCACTGCTAAGCCGCATAATGTTCCCCAAGTTCTGGGTGATGTTGTCAGAAACTTTACTGATGTCGTCTTGGCGGTTTTGCCAAGCATCAACCAGCCCCAGCAGCACGCGGGTAAACGCGGGGTATTGGTACTTATCCTCTTTGGGAAAGTAGGTACCTGCAAAGAATGGCTTGCCGGTTGGGGTCATGACAACTGTCATCGGCCAGCCGCCACCGCCCGTCATCATCTGCAGAGCCTCCATATAAATTGCATCTACGTCCGGGCGCTCTTCACGGTCAACTTTAATGTTCACAAACTCGCGGTTCATAAGTTCGGCAGTGGCGGCATCTTCAAACGATTCATGGGCCATCACGTGGCACCAATGGCATGAGGCATAGCCTACTGAGAGCAATATAGGCTTGTTATCCGTTTTGGCTTTGGTAAACGCTTCGTCGCCCCAGGGGTACCAGTCCACAGGGTTGTCTGCGTGTTGGCGTAGGTAGGGGCTCGAGCTTGTCTGTAAGCGGTTGGGCATGTTTTATTTGGTTTGGATCAATATAATGAAAATCGGTGTCAACTCCAAAAGCTATCGTTTTGCCAGTTTGTGTGAAAGCCTATGAGATCATCGTGATTTTGCTGGCTAAACCTTGATAGCAGCTCTTTAATGCAAAGCATCCACTCGGAGGAAGAAGGAATACTTTTCAACAAGTAGTGAATCACCGCAATAAAAATTATAAGCTTTGTGTGATTGATTGAATTAGGCAGTATTGGGGAAATTTGAGGTAAAACTACATAGTTGATTTTGAGGAGTCGTGAGTGATGAGCACATAGGTTTCTCAAGTAGCTCAAAGCATGTATCCAAGATGTAAGCTCTATGGGGCCAACATTGAAACTTCGGGCGATATCTTTTTTGTCTCTACTTTGGCGCAAATTTTTATAAACCAGCGACCACGTACCCATAGAGAGTTGCTCTGTGACCATCCAAGCAGGTGGTAAATTGGGTGTTGTATATGTCTGATAATAGTAATCACAAAAGGCATTACGCTTTCGAGGATCGCCTTGTCGTGTTTCTTGTTGAACCTTCTGAAGCAATTTATGATGATTGTACGTTGTGTTGAAGTGGATAACATCCATATACTAATGTGGGTTCGCATATTTCAATGTCATATGATCAGATAAAATTGTGCGGAACGAAACTTCAATACGCTCAATAGCGTCTAGCAGATACAGCCTCAAATACCTATCTACATCGTAAAGATCAATAAGCTCTTGGAAAGAAGCACCTGAACGAAACACATGAGTTCTCTGGTACAAAGCTGTACCACTAGAATTAGTCGCAAAACTACCTGCTGTTTCAAGAAGCAAAGTATACCCACTTAGACGATAGTAACCAACCTTAGTAAGATAATCCTGTGCCTGTTGCCTGTCGTCAACGTAAAGTCCACGGGCAACCATCTTTTGGATTAAATCATTGGGTTGTAGTGCAGGTTTATTAAAACTATTGGGCATAGCAAAAAATTGGCCCGAGCTGGTACGCATGTAGCAGAGGCGTCTCGGGCACTGTTATTTTGTAGGGTAACACTTTTTGTCAGATTGTTGATGAGAGGCTATATACAGTATTGACTAAATGCGTGAGTTCTAGGCTCAAGACACATCACTACGCACAAAACTAACTACCATAAGCACCGCAAAAATACCCCCATAAACAGCCATCACAACGGCTGCGCGTTCTAAGTCAAGCTCAAAAAAGTTGCTGAATGGCCCGCCAATATCAGTAACGTCCCCACCGATGGTGCCGACAATTTCAGTGATGGGGAACCTCGAGGGCGCATACAAATTGGTTGTAAAAAAGTAGCGGGGTAGGTCGCGGAGGGTATTCTGAAGTTGCAGGGCCTCGAGCCAGACATTAAAGCGGTTGATGCGGTCAAAGCCAACAATCGCTGCGTAAATCCCGTAAAGCCCCTCTAACAAATTGGGTAAAAAGAACACCCCCACCACGCCCAGGGCAACATTGCGAAACAACCAGATAAGCCAAAATGCAAACAGTAAGGCTGTTAAGCAAAACGCCCACTGAAGTGCGTAAAGTCGGGCGAGTTCGCCCCAACCTGTACCAAAGGTTGTGGGTAAAAACGTCATGCCGATGCTGCCGAAAATAATTCCGCTTAAAAACCCGCCCCACAAGACAATAGCCAGTAAAATCATGCCAGAAATGACTTTGCCGACCAGCACGCCAATGCGGTTGGGTTCAACCGTAAGGACTGTCTTCCACATGTTTTGTGAGCGTTCGTCGCCAATAAGTAGCGCGGCAATAAGCCCCACGACAATAATCAAAAACGACGGTGCTAAATTGCCTGCTAAAAGCAGCATATTGCGTACGATCCCCACGGGTGACGCAACAACTTGAATCACGTCTGTAAGCGGTACATCGCCGTCAATAAAGGTGTCTGAGACGTTAACTTGTAAAATCCAAGCGATGAGTAGCGCTAAAAAAGGTACCAGCACCCACATGAGCCCAGCTAAGATATACAAGCGCTTTTTACGGGCAGCTTTGAAGAGTTCAGCTTGAATAACGCGACCAATCATGAAGGGCGACCGTCCTCTTTAAGTAAGCGCAAGTAAGCATCCTCGAGGCTGTCTTTTTCGCGGCTAGCTTCTAAAATTGCCACGCCGTGCTGGGCAAGCTTAGCTAAGAAGGTTGCTGCATCACTTTTAGGAATGCTGGCGCGGATGATGTGCTCATTACCCACTTGATGGCTATCAACGACGTGTCCATCGACATGTCCGTCATCGTTAGCAGCCTCAGCTTGAGTATTATCTGGCAAAAGCCAGTCATCATCTTGAGAATCTTGCTTGACGAGGTGATCAGCGTTGTGTTTGTAACCAAGTTTCGTGAGAGCACTTGCGAGCGCTCTCGCATCTGTGGCGGTCAGTTGATAGGTGATGGTCGCCTCACCTACGCGTTCGGTGAGTTGCCGCAAAGGGGCATCAAAAAGGAGCTTGCCGCGTTCAATCACCAGCACGCGGTCAACCAGTTTCTCGAGCTCGGCGAGAATATGGCTCGAGATCAAAATGGTCACACCTTTGCTAGCAATCTTACGCAAGTTTTCGCGAATTTCGGCAATGCCAACTGGGTCTAACCCGTTGGTAGGCTCGTCGAGTAAGAGCACATCAGGTTCCCACAGAAGCGCTCTAGCCAGTCCCAAACGCTGACGCATCCCCTGCGAGTAAGCGCGCACTTTTTTATTGGCTGCGTTGTCCATACTTACAAAGGCTAAAATTTCATGAATGCGTTCATCGCTCACGCCGCCGTGCAACAGAGCTGCGTGTTTGAGGTTGGCAAAGCCCGTGAGGTAGGGGTAAAAACTAGGTTCTTCAATCATGGTGCCGACCCTACGCAAGGTACGTCCGGGGCTGCGCACACCCAAGATGCTCGAGCTACCTTTGCTAGGCCGAATCAGCCCCGCGAGCATACGCAAGGTGGTTGTCTTACCGGCACCATTGGGACCTAAAAAGCCGACAATTTCGCCTTCGGCAATGTCAAAATTGGCAGTGTCAACAGCAAGTTTACGTCGGTAACGTTTGCTGAGGTTAGTTGCAGAAATAGCAGGCATGGGCTTAGAAATACCACAGATTTGTGGAGAAATCACCAAGCTCGGTTGAATATGTAGGTGTTAACATCAACTGTTGGCTTTGATGATCGTGAGGATGTCTGCGCCGTAGCGCTCGAGCTTTTTCACGCCTACCCCACGAACATCCCCAAGGGCATCGAGCGTTTGCGGTTGAGCTTCAGCAATTTCTGCCAGAATATCGTCGCGTAAAATTTGTCCAGGAGCGCGTTTAGATTGCGCGGCAGCTTGTTCGCGCCAAGCGAGCAGTTGCTCGAGCAAGCCGCCTGCAGCCTCAGCTTGATTAGAGGTACTTGTTGTGTCTTCAGTTTGTGATGTTGATGGCTGTGATGTTGATGGCTGTGATGTTGATAGTTGCGTAGGTGAGGGTTGTGGTGCTGGTGTCTGCACAGGTGAGGGTTGTGATGTTGATGCCTGTGATGATGCTACTTGTGATGTTGGTGTAGGGTCAGGTGTTTTGGCAGATGGTGTTGGACTATTCCCCGTTGGCACCACGCCACGCAAGGTGTCAAGCGTGACCCACTGCCCACTTTGCCGCTCAATGATCCACATGTAGACGCCTACGCCGATAAGCAATACCGCAAAGAGCCAAGATGTGAGTAGTCCCAACTGCACGATAATCCACAACAGGGCGGTGCCGCTGCAGGCGAGGACGCCCGCCCTCGTCCACCCGCTTTTGGCGGGCTCGAGCCGCCCCACCACCAGCGCACCTACCGCCAAACTAATTAACAAGGTGCCAAAGCCGGCTAGTAAGCGCCACATAGATAACGCGACCAAAACCGTGCCAGTAACCAGTAAGTCGTAGCGACCTTTCCAGACATAAACTGCCAAAATAGCCACGGCAATCACAGCTAGCCGTAACCAGCCTAGGTTGCCGCTGGCTAGCATAATGCTAATGCCTATTGCAATCAGTGTTTGTGCAAGTTGCCGTTCGTGATTCACGCAGTGCCTCCCAAGTGTGGCGATATTGTGCACGTGAGATGTGCTGTAAGTGATATGTCTCAGTGTATGTGGTTCAACGCTGTACAAACGTGCTAGATGCTGGTGGTCTTACAAAAAGCACAGCATACCTACTCCTAGACGTTGTATTGAGCTTATAGTACCAAGCATATACCAAAGCGGGTAGACTAGCCTGCTTCGTAGTTAATGTCTTTTAGCTTTTGGATGTCAGCCGATAGGCCGGTAAAAGTAGACTAGCCTGCTTAATAGTTAATGTCCACGAGTGCTCTGTATGTACTTTCACAGGTAGGATACATTTGATAGTTCACGCAATAAAGCATTATGATGGCACTCGAGCACACAATCATGAATGTTAGGATGCAGGGATTACACGCCACGTTGCAGATGCCCCACAGGTGCTGTTTTGTCTAGGGTCAACATGGGGAGAGTCACAATAGATTAACGGCTTAACACAACCTCCTCACCCTAGTCTGCTTGGGCAGCCTAAGCCATTTGTAACGAGCGTTGACAACAAACATGGGGATGAAAATCACAAACTTCGTAAATTGGAGTTATATCCAATACCTTTATACGGACGCACCTAGCGTCTGTGTAAATATAAATAACGTTATGTCAGATCTTGAGACAGCACTATCAACAGCTCTTGATAAGTTCATGCCAACATTATCTTGATGCTTGCCACGCGCGTCATGTGAGACTCTTGGTTAAGTTGAGGTTATTTTGAGACCTTGTTGTTTAAGGAGGCCTTTATATGATTAAACAGGCTCAGCCTAAACACGGTGCACGCTTTGAACCGTTCACCACGACCCCCATTGCCGTCACCAACGATCACGGTGAGTGGACGGCTAATTTTGAGTTAGATTTAGACGCTGAACTGTTACAAGAGATGTACCGTGACATGCTTGCCGCGCGCTTGCTAGATGACCGCTACAGCACCTTGCAACGCAGTGGTAAAGCTAGCTTC
>CAZMCW010000056.1:0-6832 GCA_964564405.1 uncultured bacterium | reverse complement strand
GAAGCAGCCCAGATCGCCATTGCTAAAACGGTCAAACTAGGCGTGGACTGGCTCTACCCGTATTACCGCGATACGGGGTTGGTACACAGCTTGGGGCTTTCTGCCAAAGATATTTTTGGGCAAGCGCTAGCCACCTTAGCTGACCCTAACAAAGGTCGGCAAATGCCCGGCCACCCTGGCTCGAGCGAGCTGAATATCTTTACGGTCTGTTCTGCCATCGCTTCTCATGTGCCCCCTGCGGTGGGAACTGCTCTCAGCATGAAACTGCGCAACCAGCAAGCAGTGACCATCACCAGTTTTGGTGAAGGTGCTACCTCTGAAGGCGACTTTAACGCAGCCATTAACTTAGCAGGTGCGCAGGGTGCGCCCATCATTTTTGTTTGCGAAAACAACGGTTATGCCATCAGCGTCGGCTACAACAAACAAACTGCTGCCGAGAGCATTGCTGCCAAAGGTGAAGCGTTTGGGTTGCCTGGCTATGTGGTAGACGGCATGGACGTGCTTTCGTGTTACTACGTCTTAAAAGAAGTGACCGACGCGGCCAGAGCAGGTCACGGGCCAGCGTTACTCGACCTGCGTGTATATCGTTACAATCCACACTCATCTGCCGATGATGACAGCCGCTACCGCCCTAAACAAGAAGTTGAGATGTGGCGTCAGCGTGATCCGCTTACCCGGTTTCAGCGCTTTTTAGCAGGCAGGGACTTATGGGATGAAACGTGGGAGCAAGAGCTAAAAGCGACGCTCGAGGCCGACCTCCGTCAAGCTGCCAAAGACGCCGAAGCTGCTGGGGATATTCCCGACGCATGGATGTTCGATGACGTTTTTGAAACCTTGCCCTGGCACTTACAAGAACAGCGTGACAAAGCCCTCAAGCAACTCGCTGAAAGCTAAGCATCAAAAGCAACGCATTAAACTAAAGATACCTGTACGAGGGCACATCAAGTATTGCTTAATGTTATAGAAAGTGACCATCAGACGGATTGAAACACAATAGTTTTGTAGTCTCTTTGTGATATAGCCTCATGTTCACTCAAAGTTTCAGCTTCCAAGTAACAACAAATTAACAGTATTTATAAACCTACTGGTAGGACCTCCAAAAGGATGCTTATGCAACAAACAATTGTACAAACCGTTGCAAAAACGCTATTTGCCGAAATGGCTAGCGACCCAGATGTCGTTGTCTTAGGACAAGACGTAGGCAAACGTGGCGGCGTGTTTTTAGCAACTGAAAACCTTTTTGACACCTACGGGCCAGATAGAGTCATCGACACGCCCCTGTCCGAAGCAGCCATTATCGGTGCGGCACTGGGGATGGCCACACATGGCTACCGGCCCGTGGCTGAAATTCAGTTTTCAGATTATGTGTATCCTGGCTTTGACCAACTGGTGTCACAAGTGGCCAAGTTGCGCTACCGCTCAGGTGGACAATTTGCTGCACCTATGGTTGTGCGTATGCCAGCAGGTGGTGGCGTGGGCGGCGGGCACCATCACTCACAAAGCCCAGAGACACACTTTGTCCACACGCCCGGTCTCAAAGTAGTGTATCCGTCAACGCCTACAGACACGAAAGGGTTGTTACTCACGGCAATTCGAGACAGCGACCCAGTTGTGTTTATGGAACCCAAGCGTCTCTACCGAGCCATTAAAGAAGATGTTCCTGAAGGTGATTACACGATTCCCCTCGGCACTGCATCCATACGCAGGCAGGGTGACGACGTGGTGCTCATTTCTTACGGTGGGGCTATGCCCGAAACGCTTAAAGCAGCTGAAGCTCTAGCAGAGCAAAACATTGCAGCAGCAGTGATTGACTTGCGCTCGCTACTCCCGTGGGATAAACAGACGGTGCTCGAGGCTGTTGCTCAGCGCGGCCGTGTCGTCTTAGTTAGCGAAGCGCCCAAAACAGGTAACTTCATTAGCGAAATTGCGGCAACAATTAGTGAAGAAATCCTTGACAGCCTAGAAGCGCCGCCCGTGCGCGTAGCTGGGTTTGATACGCCTTATCCTTACGCGCAAGAAAAACTTTATATGACTAGCGTCAACCGAATTTTGCAAGCGGTGCAATATGTGCTTGATTATTAGACTCTTGATTACTAAATCCTTAATTATTAAATATAGGCCTCAGCGTGAGGTCGTCGTATCAGCAACTTACACAAGTGAGGCTCGCCATGCCTAAAAAGTTTTTACTGCCTGAACTAGCGGAGTCAGTTGTTGAAGGCGAGATTATGACGTGGCTAGTGAGTGAAGGTAGTTCGGTAGAGGAAGACCAGCCCTTGCTCGAGGTCATGACTGACAAAGCAACTGTTGAAATTCCTAGCCCTTTCAAAGGCGTCTTGGTTAAGCAACTTGTTGCCGAAGGCGATATCGTCGAAATTCACAAGCCTATTGCACTTTTTGATGATGCTGATGACGTATCTAGTGCGCCTCCAACTTCCTTAGAAAGTACTGACGCTCGAGTATCTTCATCACCTGTAGCTTTACAAGCAGTTTCACAAAGTATTCAACAAGAACAACCTCAATCTGTATCAACTCAGCCTGTATCAACCCAGCCTGCACTATCTATTGCTGAAAATACTGGCTACGATGCTTTACCTGCTCGCAACATTGAGACCTTGGTAAACCCGCAACATAACGGGGTTGCGAATACCCACGCTGAACCTGCTGATGAGGTCGCAAGTGAAGGAACAGTCTTTTTTGAACCCACTGCTGCTGCCGACGAAGCGCCCATGCAAATCCAGCGCAAGCGCGCTAAAAAAGTTCTAGCAACGCCTGCTGCCCGCAAGCTTGCTAGGGACAAAAAGCTCAACTTAAACGAGCTTGCTGGCAGCGGCCCTAACGGACGTATTCGCGTGGAAGACGTACGCAACCACATCGCCCAACGCAACCAAACCCTGCAAGTTCCCAGCACGCCCCGGCGCGTGTCAGCAGCGTACCAAGCGCTCGAAGAGCGCACGCCCATGCGCGGACTCAGGCGTACCATCGCCAAACAGATGGTGGCCAGCCACTTGCAAACTGTGCGCACGCTACTGGTAGATGAAGCAGATGTAAGCGGCCTTGTAGAATTACGTAATCGCCTTAAGCCCAAAGCAGAAGCGAGGGGCGTCAAGCTTTCGTACTTGCCGTTTATCATGAAAGCGGTGGTCTCCGCCCTGCGTGCCTATCCCATGATGAACGCCAGTTTAGACGTGGAGCGTGACGAGATTGTGATGCGTCGCTATTACAATTTTGGGTTGGCAGTGGCGACCGACACAGGTTTGCTGATTCCAGTTATTAAAGACATAGACAAAAAGGGTCTGCTCCAACTTGGGCAAGAACTCATTGAGATTGCAGCCCGGGCTCGAGCTGGACGCCTCACCCCAGACGACGTGCGGGATGGCACCTTTAGCATCACCAACATTGGCTCCTACAGCGGGCTGTTTAGCTTCCCCATCATCAACGTGAATGAAGCAGCGATTTTAGGTGTTCACCGCATCAAAAAACGCCCGATTGTGCTCGAGGACGACAGCATTGTGGCCCGCCCGATGATGTACCTGTCAACCTCATTTGATCACCGCATTGTGGACGGCGCAGAAGCTGCCATGTTCACCAGCCACTTAATTGACATTTTGGAGACGCCGGAGAGTTTGTTGCTCGAGGTCTAGCTGCGTATTACTAAAACGACATCAATTGCTTGAAGCTTCATGAATTAGGATGAAGCTTCATGAATTAGGATAGGGAGAAAGGGGGCGAGGGGGACGGGGAGACCCCTCAGATACAAGTAGCAGTTCCAGGATTAGTTCCCCCGCACTAAGTGGGTCGATTTCTACTCCCCTAGGTCGCACGCGCAACTGCCTGTGGCAGTTACTCGTGGAAACGCTTAAGCTATCAGCATCAATACCATCGGGCAATTGATACCCAATCAATACTCTCGCTGAGCGCTTAACGACGTAAAAGATGAGACTATCTGACGTTGAGTTATGTATTGAATGCTAGCAAGGAGTGTCTCAAGCCTCACACTACAACTACAACTCAACTACAGCGTAATAGGAAGCTGAATCTTAAACTTTGCGCCGGGATTGATATTATCCACGCGAACGGTGCCACCATGCAAGACCACAAGCGTTTTTACAATGGCCAGTCCCAGCCCGCTTGCACCGCCACTATCTTTATCTTTGACATAGCGGTCAAAGACATGCGGTAACAAAGACTCGGGAATACCCGGACCTTCATCGCGAACGCCAATGTTAAAGCTATTTTCAAACGACTCGAGCTCGAGCACAATGTTTCCCTGAACGGGACTCATGCGCAAGGCGTTATCTAACAAGTTAGTAAGAATCTGTTTTAAGCGGGCCGGGTCAACCTGCGCAGTGACGTTGCTACGGGTAGCTACATCAATATGAACGCCTTGCTTATCAGCTTGCTGTTGGTAACTCAAGGCAATATCTTGCATAAGTTCAGCAATGTTTGTTTGTTGCTTTTGTAATGAGAGGCGGCCAGCATCTGCTAGAGATAGGGTGCGTAAATCGCTAATGAGCCGCTCGAGCAAGTCCGTTTGCGATAACAGTAAACTTATTTCTGCTTGACTTAGCGGTACAAGTTCTTCTTGTAACGCAGTCAGTCTGAGTTGGAGGGCAGTCAGTGGCGTACGCAGATCGTGAGCAATCGAGGCAATCATGTCGCGGCGTTCGTTTTCGTAGGTTTCCAGTGCAACTGCCATATGATTAAAGTTGTCGGTAAGCGCTTTTGCCTCGAGGCTCGAGTAGTCAGGGCGTGCCAAAATCCGCGCGCTTAGGTCTCCCTGAGCAACCTTGGCAGATGCCGACGTAACGTGCTCAATAGGTTTGGAGATGTTTCTGGCAAAGACAATCGCAATACCTACTGCCAGCAGCGACGCAAAGCTGGTGCCAATCACCATGGAACGTACTTGACTGTTGCGTCTTCGCCCAAACCCTGCTGCAAAATCTTCTTGCCCTGCCATAACATCGCGGTCGCGTTTGTGTCTTTCTTTAATGCGCGTTTGTACCTCTGGGGGGAGGGCGCGAAAATCAAGCTCAAAGCCAATCTGTTGACTTGCAAAGATAATGAGTACTGTGAAGACCGCAATGGCCACCATAGCAATACTCAAGCGTGTACTTAAACGGTTCATCTGTCTTCTACCATGCGGTAGCCAACACTGCGCACCGTTTCAATAGCACCGTCTGCCCCTGCGTCGGCAAGTTTTTGGCGCAGGTTTTTCATGTGGGTATCCACAGCTCGCTCGAGGGCGTCACTTTCGGGCATACTGGCTTCAAGCAGTTCAAAGCGTGAAATAGCGCGTGAGGGTGTCCTCGCCAGGTGATGGAGCAATCTAAACTCGGTGGGCGTTAGATTTAAGGTCTGTTCATGAACCCTAGCTATCATCCGGTAGGTGTCTACACAGATATGACCAATGTGTAAGGTTTCAGGTGCATCGTTTTTAGCAAGGCTACTACGCCGCAGCACTGCTTTTATGTGGGCAATCAGTGTCCGCGGACTAAATGGCTTGGTGATGTAGTCATCTGCTCCTAACCCTAGCCCCAAAAGTTCATCAATTTCTTCGGCACGGGCGGTCAAAAAAATAACGGGAATAGTGTCTTGGGCACGAATGCGTTTAAGGACTTCTAAGCCGTCTAACTGGGGTAAGCCAATATCCAAAACTATCAAATCTGGCTGAAACACACGCCATGATTGGAGTGCCAGCAGGCCGTCTTTGGCTTTATCGGTCTGAAAGCCGTCTTTGCGCAAAAAAAGCTCAACGGTTTCGGCAATTGTGGGGTCATCTTCAACAATAAGAATTTTTTCCATCAAGAATCAACCAACTATCTTAGTCAAGCTTGGCATCTAGGAGCGCAATAAGCTCATCAAGCACAGTTTTAGCATTGTCATTGTCTGCAAACATGTTGATGGGTTCACCTGCTGAAAGACGCTGAAAAATACCCCCGGCTTCGTTGGAGCCGCGCTGTTGACCCTGTTGACCCCGCTGACCCTGCTGACCCTGTTGTCTGGGTTGTTGTCCTGCGGGTGGCTCATCCAGACCGCCGTTCGTGCCGCTAGCTTGAGTAGTGTCACCTTCTGCTCGAGCTTCTTCGCGACGTAAAAATGCACTATCTATCCAGATGAGCTGCTCACCCGTTAAAATGTCCAACTCAATTGTGTCTAGCAGTTCTGTTGCACGTTCAGGACTGTAACCTGCGGATGTAGCAAGTTCATTCAAAAGAGGCGATAACCTGGCGGCTTGCTCACTAGAAATTTGCAAGTCACTATCTTGTTCAACACTGTGTTGTTCAAGCTCGAGCATCAAGCTAATAGTCGTCGTCAAATTCGTATACGGTTCAATCAGAGCGCGCAGTTCAGGATTGCCACCGCCACCTTGTGGCTGAGCAAAACTAAATGAGGCTGTAGATAGCAGGAGTAAAAGCAATATCTTGTTCATTGGAATCCTTTCGAGGATAGGCAGTAAAGAGTGTCTATCAAAAGACTTTGTCTGGCCGCTATTCATATCGCAATGAATCCACCGGGTCGAGCTTGGCGGCTTGTTGGGCAGGATAAAAGCCAAAGAAAATCCCGACAGCCGCAGAAAAAGCAAACGCCAACACCATGCTAGGCATGCTGAGTACAAAAGGCACACTGAGTGCGTCAGTTGCAAAATAGCCTGCTAACACACCTATCCCGATGCCAATCATGCCGCCCGCGCAAGACAAAAGAATGGCCTCGAGCAAAAACTGACTGAGGATGTCCCTAGGTTTAGCACCTAGGGCTTTGCGGACGCCAATTTCACGAGTGCGCTCAGTGACAGACACCAGCATAATATTCATAATGCCAATGCCACCCACAA
>CAZMCW010000055.1:13336-18226 GCA_964564405.1 uncultured bacterium | reverse complement strand
ACAACCAACAAGAAAAAGGCTAAAAAGTAGGGGCCAACTGGACCGTCCCCAAAGGCATGAACTGATGACACCACGCCAGAGCGAATGATAAACGTGCCCAGAATGGTGAGTGCAAAGGTGAGGATAATCAGCAGTAAATTCCACGCTTTGAGCATGCGCCGTCGCTCTTGGACTTGCACGCTGTGTAAAAACGCAGTGGCGGTAAGCCACGGCAAAAAGCTGACGTTTTCAACCGGATCCCAAGCCCAGTAGCCACCCCAACCAAGCACTTCGTAACTCCACCAACCACCCGCAATTTTAGCAATACCTAAAAAGCCCCAACCACTGATGGTCCACGCGCGGGTTTGGCTCATCCACTCGCTGCCGGGGCGTTTGTTAATGAGCGCAGACATGGCAAACGCGAACGGCACTGTAAGTCCTACAAAGCCCAAGTACATGAGCACTGGGTGAACGGCCATCATCCAATGGTTTTGCAAAAGGGGGTTTGGCCCAGGCCCGTCCATGGGTGGGTTGGGTACAAGGGTAAAGGGGTTAGCCACGAAGGCGTTCACGCTTATGAAGAAAACGGACACAACATTGAGTACAACAATCGCCCAGTTGCGTAGGGCGTTATTGGGACTTGCAAAGGCAACCACGGCGGTGTAACCGCTGGCGAGCCAAGCCCATAGCAAAATGGAGCCCTCGAGCGCCGCCCACATCGTCACGACCTTAACCCATAGGGGAGATGCTGCCCTCGAGGTTTGTGCAACGTACTCCACGCTAAAGTCGTCCGTTAGAAGTGCCGTTTGCATGGTGAGAACAGCTGTGGTCATAGCCATAAAGACGGCAATGGCTGCGTAACGAGCGGAGGTTTGTAAGCGCGCGTCGTGGCGGATGGCACCCATGATCCCAGCTGCAACTGCATAGATAGCAACCGCCATGGCAAGCGCTAAGCTGGCGGTTCCCAGCATGGGTAAACTCAGATTAAGTTCAAGCATTACTCTAAAGACTCCCGTAACATATCCAGGTCAACCGTGCCATCTGGCGCGGCTTCGTAGACCTCACTGTGTTTCACCAATAGGTTATCGCTCATGAACACGCCGTTTTCAAAGCCGCCCTCAACCACAACGCCAGTATTTTCTTGGAACAGTTCAGGGGGGGTGCCATAGTGCAATACGGCGTAGCGGTCAATACTGTCGGTGATGTAAAAGTTGAGTAAAAGTTGCTCGTCGTCAAAACTCACCGAGTTTCTTTCGACAATGCCGCCCAAGCGAATACGCCGATTAACGTACTGACTAGGATTGCTAGCGTGTTCACTTGGCAAAATGAAGTAGACCAGTGATGTGTTGAGTGCTTGGTAAATAAACAATCCCGCAACAATGAGCACGCCAATACCAGCAAGACCATAAGCAATTTTTTTACCGAGGCGGCTACGACCATTATCAAGTGCTGCTACGGGGTAGCGGACATCATCGAGAGATGTTGACGTATGTTGGGGTGAATCAGCCATGTTTGTCTCCGAAAGGTGTGTGGTCAAGCTCAGCGAGGGTGTGTTGTTGCTGCTCGAGCTTTTTGAGTCGCCATCGTAAATAAATGATGTAACCTACGTACGCTCCGATAAGTTGCACCCATGCAAATGCGACCCAGTGCCATGCTGTCCAGCCGGGAAAGACCATTAGATGCGCACCGTGCCTGTTGGTGGACCTGCGTCTGAATCCTTGTCTTTATTGTAGTAGTTTTGCTCGAGCGTCACTTCTAACTTGCCAATTCGCACCCGCTCAATCATCAACAAACCGTAAATAAGCGCAGCAATACCCACATTCACCAAAAGTGTCTGCAACATAACAGGATCCATGGTGATGCCGCTACCATCGAGATTAATGGCTTTGGAAGGGTGAAGCGTGCGCCACCACTCAGATGCAAAGTAGATAATTGGCACATCTGCCAAAATGATGAGGCTAATGACGGCACTCACTCGTCCGCGCCGCTGGGGGTCGTCTAAAATGCCGCGCACAATAAAGTAACCTACCAGTAGCACAAAAAGGAGTGCTGTCGCGGTAAGTTTGGCATCCCATGCCCACCACGTATTCAGTGTGGGGCGGCTGTAGGTCATGCCACCAACAAGGGTAAGCCCAGCGTAAAAGCAGGCGAGTTCAGCACTTGCACAAGCAATCACATCATGGGTACGGTTGCCGCGCCAAAGGTACAGACAGCCAAAAATAGCGCAGATAAAAATGGCCAAAAAGCAAATCCACGCCACTGAAACATGGGCGTACATAATGCGAATAAGTTGACCTTGCTGAACATCGGGTGGTGAGGTCACCAATGCCATGTAAAGTCCCACGGCAAACAAAGCCAAACTCGCAACTGCGAGCGCGTTAAGCCACGTCGGACGTTGGTTTAAGCCTGCCACCGCAGGTTGTCGTACCTCAGCTCGAGGCAGGGTTAGTGGTTTCAAACTCATCCTCTCCTTACAGGTGCTTATCTAGGCATTTGCAGTTACATCTGAATGACGTAGACATTTCCAGATATGCGCACGTGATGGTCGTTACAGCAAACTTGCTTAACTAGCTCTTTTAAACATCCTAAGGTGTTGATATATTTAATCAGTCTAGATGTCTTCCTAAGTAACTGGTATTAAGTGTGTTTTTATCAAAATCAAATGATTCCCCCGTGTTACGGCAACACTGTAAACTATCGCAAAGATGCTTTTAATCCGAGTATTTGTGTCAAGATAATGTGTACAAAATTACGTTTGTATTTACATCTACAACTATCAACATCAATCAACGGTTAACGTTTTATTCTTCCACAACAACTGTGTACAAGCTACTGCACACAACTAGATAAATAAGGTCAAAGCCTGCTAATAATCTTAGCCAATCTCGAGCAAGTTCAAGGTTGCCCAATTGCACGATTTCACCTGTGGCGCTTACAGCAGCGAGGAGTACGGGCACAACAATCGGTAGCATCAATACGGGCAAAAGCGACTCGCGGGCGCGCAAGTTGGCTGTAAGTGCTGCATAAAACGTGCCAATGAGCGCAAACCCGAGCGTGCCGAGCAAAATTGTGAGTGCCAACCACGCCACATGGGTGCCAAGTTGCATCCCAAACAGCGCACTACACAAGGGTGTGAGCACAAGCGCTAAGACAATCATAAAGCACCAGTTGGCAATTAGCTTCCCCAAAAAGAGGGTAGTGCGTGGGGCAGGGTAGAGCAGTAACTGCTCAAACGCGCCATCTTCAAGTTCGTGTTGGTAACTCTGCGAAGCTGCCGTCACGCCAGCAAACGCAAGCGCTACCCAAAGTGCACCAGCGGCACCGTTACGCAAAAATTGCTCACTAGGACCAATCGCAAAAGCCAGAATAACCAACACCAAAATAGCGAAAAACAAGGTGGCGATGGTGATGGCTTTGCTGCGGACCTCGAGCCGAATATCTTTGCCTGCTACGCGCACAGTATGATTCAGGTCACGGTAAATGCTGCTCCCAAGGTCTCGAGGTTGGCTAGATGGGTGCTGAGTTGAAGATACGCTCATCAGTATGCCCCGTCTTCGGGTGTACGTGCAAAAAGTTGACCTTGATCCAAATAAATAGTGCCATCCGCAAAAGCTTGCACGCGCTGAACATCGTGTGAGGCAATGATGATAGTGCGCCCACTGGCTGTAGCACTTGCTAGTAGCTCATCTACCAAACGTTTACCGTCTTGATCAAGTGAAGCATAAGGTTCATCTAACAACCACAACGGCGCGCCACTTAAACGCATTTTGGCAAGGGCTAAGCGTTTTTTCATGCCGCTCGAGTAACGCCTGACCAACTGACCCTTAGCTTGCCACAACCCTACTGCGTGCAAAGCATCATCACGTGCTTGTTGGGATTTGTCGTAAAAATGGCGGGCTAGCTCGAGGTTTTCCTGCCCGCTCAAGCTGCCATAAAAGCCGCCCAATACCGGCGCGTAGCAAACACATTGACGCACTAGTGCCGCTTGCTTGACTAAATCCAATCCAAAGATTTGTCCGCTGCCTGCCGACGGCCGCAAACGACTGGCAATAAGTTTAAGCAAGGTTGTTTTACCAGCGCCGTTGCTGCCCCACAGCAAGACGGTTTTACCTTGGCTGATGTCTAAATTGAGGTTGCGCAAAATGAGCTGCGTGCCATAACGTTTTGATACAGCTGTCAGCATCACAGCACTAGGCATCGGCTGAGACGTAACAGATTCAGCTACCGGCTGAGCTAACGGCAGGTCACTTGCTGCAGGTGGGGACGTTATAGACACATCATTGAGCATATCAGTTAGGGCGTCATCATCAGGTGTTCGTAATCATCGTTAGAAAACATACGACATTAGGAGTTATCAGGCATAAGTTGTTTAGAAAACAAGCTCATGAAATGAGTGGTGTAAGGATATTGATGCTAGTAAACCTTCGAGACAGAAAGATAAGCAAATACCAGTATGACAAGTCGCAGGTGTTGTTACGAAGACGTTTGTCCCAAATCTGAGCGCAAAATAGCAAAAACCATCAAATGTAAAGAGCGGATGAAGATGTTTTGGGTGAGACAGGTCACGTTTTAGGTCACAAGGCTCATTTACACAAAAAAATCACCCTCAGCCAATATAGGACGAGGGTAGTTTAAAAGTGCTCAATCTATTCAAGAATTTAGAAGGTGCGCTTAAAAAATCTTCGGTTGATGGTATCACTCTCTAGATCAACGAACATGTAGGCGTTGAGGCGGCTCTCGAGACTCTCTGCTTCAACATAGCGAATGTTGGCAGGAATGTTGTCGTACACGTCTTGGTAGCGCACGTTAATGCTCGAGGCTTGCGCTGCTAGCCCACTTTCAATCAAAAACTTATTAATTTGCGTAAGTCGTAACCCGCGCCAAGTCCAGTCGCCCATGCTGTCCTCAACA
>CAZMCW010000055.1:0-13287 GCA_964564405.1 uncultured bacterium | reverse complement strand
TGTCGCCGTCGAAGTCGCGGTTAAATTCGTCTAGCTCGAGCCATAAACGCTGCCCGCCAAGTAGCCTGCCTAAAAATAGGTTGAGGTCAGGATGGTCAAGTGCGTCTACAGCAATAAGGTCTACCACGTCTTGATAGGTGTCTAGGTCGACGATAAACGTGTCACCATCCAAGACGCGCGTCAAATAAAACGGGCCAGCTAAGTCAGCACGCGGCATGAGGACGCCACCAAAATTCTGAGCGATCGCCGAAGGTGCTGCTAACAGGCTTACTAAGATAGTAAGTTTGATTGCTTTCTCGAGCCCTGCTTTTAACCCAACGGATGTTGCCTCAGCAAATGTGAATTTCCTCATGATTTCATTGTGGAAGAAATTACAGCAGTGGCCTGTGGTGTGGCTTACTAAACACCTAAATAGAGGATATATTTATGAGTCATGTTGCACTTTGTTAAGCTCTTGTGATTCTTTATTCAATTTCCCAGTTTGTGAACATGCTTTAGAAGATGTTGCTATCGGGTATTAATGTTGTTTGGGAAAGGGGGAAGGGGAGAAAGGGGGAAGGGGAGATTTCATCAGGTTTATGCGTGTGTCACTACTGTGAGGTTGTCACAAGCTTTACGGCAATGTTGAGGGCATTTGAGGACAAGGCTTTAGGTGATGGCGGTAACGCTTGATGTAGGCATACAAAAGCATCAGTTGTTGACGGCCACCGTTACTTGTTAGGCTGACGCTACAGTGACGCAAGGTGATACATCTCAATCTGAGCTGGTGATTCCAGTGTTGGCTGGCACAACGGCGTCGGGCAAAAGTGCCACAGCGTTAGCGCTCGCGCGGACGTGGCAGGAAACATTTGCAACGACCTCAACTAAAAATGATCTTGAGATCATCAGTGCAGATGCCATGCAGGTGTATTGCGAGATGGATATTGGCACGGCCAAGCCGAGTCAAGCTGAGTTAGCTGAGGTTCCACATCATTTAATTAACGTAGTGACACCTGACCAGGCGTTTAGTGTTGCTGATTATGTGCAGCGCGCTGAATCGGCGATTAGTGAGGTACTTGCCAAAGGTAACATCCCACTAGTTGTCGGTGGCACAGGGTTTTATATTCGTGGGTTGATAAACGGCTTGCCGACAGTGCCAGCGGCAGATATGCAAGTACAACAACCTTTGTGGGATGTCTTTGAAGAGGATGGCCTCGAGCCTCTGCTATCCCAGCTAGAGACGGTAAGTCCAGAAGACGCTGCTCGCAGTCAGCGCAACCCACGGCGGGTTATCCGTGCCCTTGAGATCATCACCCGGACAGGCAAAGCGCCCAAAGACTTTCCGATGACTGTGCCCAAGTTCCGCTACGCGCTACTGGCACTACTTCCATCTATAGGCGTATTGCAGCCACGTATCATTCAGCGGGTTGACGCAATGTTGTCGCGCGGTCTTGTTGCTGAGGTTGGAAGTTTACTCGAGCGCTACCCAGACCAACCAACCGCCTTACAAGCCATCGGCTATAAAGAGGTTGTGAAGTTTTTGCAGGCAGAGATTACCTTGAAAGCGTGCCGCGAAGACATTATTTTGGGCACCGTGCAGTACGCCAAACGGCAGCGCACGTGGTTTCGCAAAGCAGTTCGTGATCATGACCTAGCGGTGTCTATTGAAGCATTGGCAGAAGATGCTTTTGTTGATGTGAACGCGTGGCTCGAGCCTCACTTGATGAAATTACATCGACACCTACATGATTTACCGTAGGTTCGCATAAATATACGCTAACTTCAGCTAGACAACTAGCTGTTGGTTAGCTCACTTGCTAAACTAAGACCAATGAAGCATCAACACATGCAGTCTTGGAGAGGGTCTAAAGTTGTATCTTTGGGTGCGTCACCTGTTTTGGGTTCATCATCTGTGGCTGCAGCATCTCTAGTTGCAGCATCTCTAGTTGCAGCGTCTTTATGGGGTGCGTTAGATCTGTGCAGCGCACTGAGGCGTGTTGTCATCTGCATGTTTTTGGTTAGTTCGTTTGGTGCATTAGCACTTGCTGCTGACATTGAAGTGCATTTGGGGTTTGCGGGTAGTGTGGTGTCGGGTGCGTGGAATCCGCTGCGGGTGCAACTCCGCGATCAACCCTCAGCGCGCTTACTGATTGAAATTGACCAAGGCAGCTTGCGTGAAGGCTCCCAGTGGGTGCGTTACGATGTGAGCCTAGCGGGCGGACGTGGTGTGTCGTTACATCAAGACGATATCTACGTGCCTACCCGTTGGCAGCAATTTATCTGGTCTGTGCGCACCCCCGATGCAGTGCTTGCGAGCGGTAGCCTAGATAGACGCCAAGTTGATATACGCCCTTTGCAATTGGTAGTGGCCCGTGACATCGGTGAAGCGCGGGTTTGGTTCGGGCGCGATGAACGCGTGGTAGACGTACTTGCTAGTAACTTACCTGAACGCGCTGCTGCCTATGACGGGGTGGAGAGTCTGGTGTTACTCGAGGCCAACAGCCGCCTAAGCCTTGCTTCCATAGCGGCTGCGGCCACAGCAGGGGTGACAGTAGCCCTTGTTGACCCACTTGATAATAGCCTCAGTGAACTCAACGCGCTTGCGCCAGATAAACTTACACCCTTGGGTAGTGGGGCCGTTGTGCGTACAACTTTAGGTAACTGGTCACGGGCTCGAGGTTCCCTGAGCCCGTTAGCCACAGACGACCTTGCTGCTGCCCTGTTGGTGGGACTACTTGAAACACCGCCCCACGTGCTTGACCAGCGCATGGTTGTGCTCATGGCAACAGCTTACAGCGCACTTGTACTGGCGCTTATTGCCTGGGGTGGTACGCCGGGCCTACTTAGCAGTGTGTTGTTGTCGTTTGCACTGTCGCTAGCGGGTTGGATTTACTTGCGACCAGACGCTAACTTGCTTGTGCGCAGCCGCACAGTGTCGCTTAGTAGAGGCGGCCTAGCCCACGTGCTCGAGCGGCAACGCATTGTGAGTTTTCCAGAGCAGCGGCTAGAGCTTGACCAAGCTGCCTACGCGCTCAACCGCAGTAGTTGGGACATTAGCGATGCTGGCTTAACCCTCACCATGCCGCGCTGGTCACAAGATGCACTAGCACTTAAACCGCGCCTCGAGCCTGCTGTATTTACCTGGCAATCGGTGGCATTTGGTGAATCTATAGAATCTAGAGCATCTGGTGAGTCTGCACAAGTTGGAACGCTCCGTAATGATGGAGACACAGTCTTACAAGATGTATTTGTGTTTAACTACGGACGTCAACCCGACCTAGCTCCGCAGACCAGCCAACCTGTGAGGCTCGAGCAAGACGCCCTCATACCAGACATCTACGCATCCCTTGCACCTTATCTACCAGCAGGCAGCGCCCTGGCGCGGCGGGGTGGCACGATCTACGTGGCTTTGCCGCGACCTGAAGTGCCAGCACTCTAGGTTGATGTGATGTTGAAAGTTTACGTGGCGTTGATGGTTGTGAGGTTCATGTGAATTGGCTCGAGCCTATATTACAGCGGTTACGGCAAAGTGACTTGCTGCAGTTGCTATTTGCCTATTTTGTTCTACTCACGTTTGTGCTCATGGTGACGTGGCCGCAATCTAGTCAGCCCATTAACAACAGCTGGTTTGCCTTAGAACAAACCAATGTGAGTGCGTTAGTTATTTTGGCGCTTATTTACGGCAGTTGGTTAAGCGGCACAGCGCGCGCCAAAGTACGTGACACCTTAATTGCCCTACTGTGTTTTCAACTGCTAAGTTTGCCGCTCAAAGTTGCCAGTTTTGCCGCTAGCTTTCCTGGCGTACCCCTGTGGTGGTCGCTAGTTACCATCAGCCTTACGGTCATTGCGTTTTTTGGGTTTGGTTTAGCGGTGGGGCGCAGTTTTGATATGTTGAGGTTGGGACTGCTCAAGCCACTGACTGCACCTCTGGTGATTGGGGGCGCGTTTGCGTTAGATATTGGCATGGGCGTGCCGATCCTCAATCCTTTTGGAACGTTGTCTCAACCTTCGGGTGTCTACATGATGAGCATTGCAGGGATTGCCTTACTTGTTTTGGTGTATTTGTTGCGACCAGCAAAGATAACAACTGTACATACAGATACTTCCAACTGAGATGTTATCAGACCAAAGCATCATCAGACCAAGGCATCATCAGACCAAGGCATCATCAGACCAAGGCATCATCAGACCAAGGCATCATCAGATCAAGGCATCATCAGACCGGGGCATCATCAGACCGGGGCATCATCAGACCAGGACATCATCAGACCGGGGCATCATCAAATTGACTTAGATGCTGCTTGTTAATCTCCGTTTTTAGATTATCCGATGAACATTGTAGGTGTTAAGCACAAGGATTAAAGAAGATTGATATGTTTGCGAAACCACGTTCTGTAGATACACGTTCTGTAGATATTTGTAAGAATGACTATCCGGCATCACTTAGGTCGACTATACGTTCAATCCTGATGAAGATGTTCATCTAGGTTCATCAATTGCGACGCGTAAGTGACACGTCTCAAAAGCGCTGCTAGCTGCTTTACAATGAGCACTACATCATGGTGAGTTTTAAAGGAATGCAATGATTAATGCAAGTAGACGCCAACGCGATCAAGCTGCTCATAACGGTCTAGGTCAGCATGTACGCCTAGCGCAACGGTTTTATTGGCAAACTCAGTTGTGGCACTGTGCGCTTGTGGCGCTAGTTGCATCTGCAGCAAGCTATGTGCTAGGCGCGCCGCTTCTTTGGCATACTGTCTTGGCGGTGTTAGGGTTTGCGGCCGGGTTTGCCTGGCCCAGCCAGCGCAGCCAGCCTAAAGCGTTACGCTACATTGAGGATGAAATCGGCTTAAGTTACAGTACTGACCAAGCTAGCATCAACGAGCGGGATAATACCAATCAAGACGAACCTACAGCAGCTTTTCGTGCTGCTCTAGCTGATGCTGTGGCACGTCGTGCTCACTATAGGGTAAGGCGGCTCGAGCAACCTAACTTACAACCGTGGTGGCTCCCCATGTTGGCACTCGCACTCATTTTGATCATCTTGCCAAATTTGAGCTTACCTAGCTTGCCACGTAGGACGGGACCGTCACCAAGTACATCCCCGCAAGCAGGTAGTTCGCCCTTAAGCCCACTTGCTAATGAAGATAATGCTGATCCACTTACCGAGCAGCCTACGGCGAGCAGCACCGAAACCGAAAGCCGCCCAGATGAAGTGGACGGCGACAGTGCTGCTGAGCTAGAAGATTTTGATACACCAGACGGTGACGACGCACCCCCAGCAGGTGAAGGGGATACGCTTAACCGCTTTGTAGAAGGGTTGAGTGATAGCCAAGCGTCTGAAGAAGGTAATAGCAGACCGCCGCCTGCACCTTCTGAGCCTGAACCCCAAGCAGGTGGTGGGGCCGTGCCGCGCTCAGGTGAGCAAAACTTTCGGGAGATTCCACCGGATGACCGCACCCAAAATATAGGTCAAGGTGAAACGCCCCAAGGCTCAGGAGAATTTGCACGGGATACCGAGCCTAATCAGCAAAATGATGGCGAACAAGGCGATGAAAGTGGCGAAGGGCGCTTAGCTAACCCAGATGACAGTGCGCCACCTGAAGACAGTGGGGCCGGTGAAGAATCTCAAGAGGGTGACGCACAAGCAGAACAAGAGGGTGGTGATCCCCAAGCTGGCAGCCAAACCCAACCTGAAAGCAGCCCTACTGAGACATCTGAAAATGGTGGCAACCCGCAAGAGACAGCAACAGACGCTAGCCAAGATGCCGGCGATGCCGGCTTTGATGAGTCGCTGAACGACCCTAGTAACGGCACGGGTGACCGCGGCGGACGCGCTGAAACAGATGATGGTGAACTAGGTGACGCGAGTGATCCCGAACAGCTCGAGAGCAACTTGCAAGAAGGTGTCATCAACGTGGGTGGTCAAGTGCGCTTACCCGGCGATGACGAGGTAAGTTTGCCACCAGGTAGCGCCCCTGAAGTGTTTGAACGGGGTATTGAACAAGCGCTTAGCGAGGGGCGCATCCCGGTGGAATATCAAGAGATTTTGCGCAGTTATTTTAGGTAGCAGTTATTTTAGATAAGCTAATCTCCAGACACCAGACCAGCGTTGAGATTGCGTGCAAGCAGCGCGTTAGGGTCAGGATCGCGGCCCATAAACGCGCGGTAGAGTTCTTCAGGTGGCGCGCTATCACCTTTGGAGAGAATGTGCTCGAGGTAATCTTTGCCAACCTCAGTATTAAAAATACCTGCGTCCTTAAAGCGGCTAAACGCATCAGCATCCAGCACTTCTGACCATTTGTAACTGTAATAGCCAGCTGCATAGCCGCCCGTAAACACGTGTCCAAAACTGGCTAAAAAGTGATTGTCACTAAATGCTGGGCGCGGGTAAAACGGTTCCATAATTCTTTTGCCAAAGTTAATAGCATCACCGTGTTGGCTAGGGTCGTAGTTGACGTGAAGCTCGAGGTCAACGGTGGCAAAACTAAGTTGGCGCATTTGCATGTGAGCTTGCATAAAGGTGCGGCTACGTTTGAGCTTGTCAAATAAATCTTCAGGAATGGGCTCGCCGGTTTCGTGGTGACGTGCAAACAAGTCAAGGGCATCGCGTTCCCAGGTCCAATTTTCCATAATTTGCGAGGGTAACTCAACCCAGTCTCGAGCAACGTTGGTACCTGCTCTAGCGCGTATATCAACTTTCGATAAGCAGTGGTGTAAAAGGTGCCCAAATTCGTGGAAAGTAGTTTCCACTTCACTATGACTCAAGAGCGCTGGTTTGCCAGCTTGAGGCGGGGTAAAGTTGCCCACCATAAGCCCTAGGTGAGGTTCGCTGCTGTCTTCGGTGGCGAGCCCAGTGATGAGGCTGTTCATCCACGCGCCACCGCGTTTAGACTCTCTGGGAAACCAATCCGCGTAAAACGAGCCTAGGTGTGTACCGTGAGCGTCATGAATGTCATAAAACAGCACCTCTGGATGCCACACTTCGGCAATGTCGCGTTGGCTTACCGTAATCCCAAACAGCTTATGAGTGATTTCGAAAAGCCCGCGCAACACCTGATCAACAGGGAAGTAAGGGCGCAACATTTCAGCGTCAAAGTCGTACTCGTGCAAGCGCAATTTTTCGGTGGCGTAAAACATATCCCAAGGCTCGAGCGTGTCGATGCCTAGCTGCTCGCGTGCAAAACCTGCCAAGTGATCAACTTCGGCGAGCCAGTAGGGGCGTGTTTTGTCGGTGAGGTCACGGACAAAAGTTAGTGCGCTGGGGCCGTCTTTGGCCATGTTCGTCTCGAGGCGGTAATCGGCAAAGTCTTGATAGCCAAGGAGACCAGCAAACTCGCGCCGCAAGGTCAAAATTTGCTCGATGAGCGGGCGGTTATCTAGCTCGCCGTCACACGCGCGGTTGGTATAAGCGTGGTACATGTGCTGGCGCAGGTTGCGGTTGTCTGCGTGCGTCATAAAAGGTTGATACGAGGGAACTTGCAAGGTGAAGCGGTAGCCCTCAAGCTCTTTTTGCTGAGCGTTTTCGTATGCTTGAGTGACAACCCGTTCAGGCAGTCCAGCAAGATCAGCCGTGTCTGTAATAACAAGTTCAAATGCATTGGTGGCATCTAGCAAATTTTCTGAAAATTTATTTTGGAGTTTGCTGAGTTCAATACTAATTTCACGGGCTCTGGCTTTTTCAGTTTCCGGTAAAGCTGCACCGGCACGCCGAAAGCCGTCTAGGGTTTTGTCTAAGTGGCGTTTGTAGATACCCGTTAGCGCCTTAGCACTATCACCTTCAGCGTAGCTACTAACAGCTTGCCACAGCTCGTCATTGAGCGGAAGTTGCGCAAAAAATGCTGAAAACTCAGGCAACACGCTGTTAAACGCATCGCGCAAGTTGTCGCTACTGTTAACTGACATAAGGTGATAACTGATGGTGACCGCGCGCCCAAGTGGCTCGAGGGCGTCATCTAACGCAATAATTGTGTTTTCAAATGTGCGTGTACCGTCAAACGCAATAATGGCATCAATAGCCTCTTGCGTTTGGGCCATAGCATTGCGAATGCCCGGGGCAACATGGTCGGGTTGAATATCTTGAAAGGGAATTAAAAAAGCTTGGCTGAGTAGCGGGTTAGCTGCTGACATGAACACCAGTTTACCGGTGTTGGTATTCGGTTGAAATGCTTCTTATGGCGTTTCCACAAGTAACTGCCACAAGCAGTTGCGCGTGCGATCTAGGGGAGTAAAAATCGACCCACTTAGTGTGGGGAACCAATCTTGGAACTGCTATTAAAAGTCAGACGCAGCAATTTAGGCTTACAAACAACAAGCGCGTCACTTGCTGTCTGGGTTAAGCAGCTTGCAAATGTTCTAGTTGCCCAAGCGCGCCACGAATAGGTTCTGCATAAGGCATTAAAAACTCCTCTAAGATCTCTTCTTCTGGCATAACAAGGTCTAAGTGACGCCAGACAATGCGGTCAGCATTAATGTACGCACCAGCGAAGCGCAATGATTTTAAGATGCTATAAGGCTCAATGTTACCTACAAGCGCGCTGAGCACAATCTCCCACAAGTGGCTATCGGTAGCAAGGTCTGGTCTTGGGTCGTGCTGCTCACTCACGTGAGATAGCAAAGCACCTGACGTTTGAGCTAGGTGATGCATTGAATAGATAGCACCTGTTGTAGCAGTATTTGCTGTAGCGGTAAGTGTTGTGGTTAGCTCTGACATAAACGGTCTCCTTATAGCCCTCCTCGAGCTATCTTAGTATACCTTAAATAACAAGGTATGTCTAGTTGTGGTTAACCTAAGGGGCTTGTAGGACACAAAAAAGAGGCATCACATGGATGCCTCTGAAAATACACAAGTGGCGTTTGTTAGAAGCGAACGTTAATCCCTAAAGCAACATCTGCTGTAAATTCGTCAATAGGTGCAAAATCGTAACCCATAGTGACTTGACCAAATAAACTCAAACGTGGCGAGAGGTAGTACTCGGCACCGATTGGAAATTCCATAAGAAACGCGCTGTCTTCAGACCGCAGGGTGGCCCCAAAGCCTACCCCTGCGTAGTAATCAATGGGCAGCGGGATAACGTCAAGATCAAAGCGATAAATGCCGCTACCGCTAAAGCGTACTTCATCTGCAATGTCGTTAAAGATCACGCGGCCTAACACGCTAATAGGTCCTAAAATTTCGTCATAGCCGCCGTATAAACTTACGTAGAACCCTTGGCTCGAGAGCACCCCAGGCCCAATCCCGAAAAACAGCGGGTGATCGTCACTAGGTGCTACTGGGGCAGGCAAAATTTCAGCAAGTTCGCCGCCAGGACCGCCTACGCTGACCATATCATCACCGGCCATATCATCACTGGTCATGTCGTCACTGGTCATGTTGTTGTCTGCGTCAACCATGTCAACGTCGGTCGACTCGGTCATAGGTTCGCCTGTGTCGTCAGTAGCGTCGTCAGACATTTCGACGATCACAACAACTTCGTCGCCCTCACCGTCCATCATTTCGCCGGTCATCATGCCATCTTGCAGCGCGCTTAACTCAGCTTCTAGCCGTGCAATGCGGGCCTCGAGCTGAGCGACAAATGCTTGGGTGGCAGTGTCTTCGAGCGCGTCTTCAATCATATTGATGCGCGCAGCTACATCGCTCATATCTGTCATTTGCATGGCGTCGTCTTGCATATCGCTAGTTGCTTGTTCGCTCATGCCCATCATAGAACCGTCGCTACTTGCTGCCATAGCGGCATCAACATAAGCCAAAATGCGCACCGCAATCACGGCCATTTCGTAGCGGTTGAGCGGACGGGTGCCGCCAAACGAGCCGTCAGGATAGCCTGTAATAATGCCAAGTTCACTGAGTTGGTTAATGGCTTCGGCAGCCCAGTGACCAGCTGGTACGTCCACGTATTGTACAGGTGCAGCTTGTGATGCACCACTAGGTAACTGTGCGTAAGCCGCTGAGCTTACAACGAATATTATCAATGCCACGTTGATCCAACGTTGGCATACACGAGAGACAATATGATTAAGCATAGGTTGACTCCTTTAAAACAGTGGATTGTAGTTTTACCTACGAAAGTTGTACGTCTTCCCAAAACCTACTATGCCTTATATCACAAATCGCTCACATTTGCGTAGGTTTAGTGTAATTTTTTATAGCAAGGTGTTGGTGTATGAACTTGTTTAGGTGTTTGGAAAACTAACCAAATGTAAAAAACCGTATCCAATCTTCAGATACGGTCAACAAGTAGCATTTTCACGAGTAATTGCCACAGGCAATTGCGCGTGCGACCTAAGGGAGTAGAAATCGACCCACTCAGTGTGGGGGAACCAATCTTGGAACTGCTAAAGTAAGAGTCTAGTTGTACTGCTTTACACGTTTGACGAAAGCTAGCTAGGTTTGTTATGCAACTACTGTAGTGAGGTGTTTTGCATCTGTATTAACTACAGAGTTCTCAGATGCAGGGCCGTCAGGTGCAGAGCTGTCAGGTGTGGAATCGTTTGCAAGTTGAGAGGTGTCACTACGAATGTCGTCGGTAGAATGCTGTACAAGCTCAGCAGGCAACGGCAAACGCTTATTGACTACGCCGGGACGTTGCAACAGATCATGGTAGTGCGTGATAGCAGGTTCGCCTCGTTGCCACGATAGATGAATAACCTCGGCTCCTAGTTGACTAGGGAAAAGAACTAAGCCACGCTCGAGGTCGCTGACAAATACGCCCATAGCTACTAAAGATTGATTTTTTTCCTGTAAGATCGCAGCCAAAAAAGACATTTCTACAGCGATATTGCGCGCCCGAACAGTACCAGTAGCAGTATCTGCTAGGGTTGCTTGCAACTTGGTTAGGTCTCGAGCAGCTGCTTGCATCTCTTGGAGGGTAGCGTCTACGGCAGGGATAAGAGTATTGGCGTCATGGATATTAAAGAGCTTAAACACAGATGCTCCCTTCTATACCTATCAGTGTAGAGGGAAATACATCACGCTGTATGTCAGCTTGTATACAAACTTGAGTCCGGTCATATTAGATTTTGTGTTAAAACGATTTTGACTGTCATGCTTGATTATCATGAATGTGTGTGAGGACATCTTGCCCTTGGTAAGGCGGCACACAGTTGTCATGCTAGGGGTAATTAGTTAGACCCTACACGGTTTTTATAGGGCAGGGTTCTCGCAAGCTTAGAGGACAGCAGTGGCGTGTAACAACGTCTAAGTAGTCATAAAATCAACACCCACGACGTTTAACACCCACAAATTTTAAACCAGTGATGTTTTCTAAGCGTAGGAAAGCAAGGGAATGCATCATGATAAGACGCCCAGATTTAAAAAATCGCCTAGATTCAACCGCATATGTGGGCTGGCTTGTTGCTGCTGTATTAAGTTGGTTGCTGCTATTACATGCAACGGCATTAGCGCAACCTGAGACGCAGCAACCTGTAAAACAACCAGCCACACTTTATTTTTTCTGGGGAGACGGTTGCCCGCACTGTGAGGCGGCAAAACCGTTTTTAGCTGAGTTGGAGGCGCGCTACCCGACGCTCGAGGTTCAGTCGTTTGAAGTCTGGTACGACGCAGACAACCGTGACCTCCTGCAAACCTTTGCTGAGGCTTACAACACCGACGTAGCTGGCGTGCCAGCCATCTTCATCGGTGAGCAAGTGTGGGTGGGCTACGCTGAGCACCTTCAAGCTGAAATTGATAATCAGGTTGGGTTGTGCGTCAACATTGGGTGTAGTTCGCCGTATCAGCCTGAAGATACTTCTACATCAAATGCGAGTACGCCAAATTTGATTACACCTGAAAATACGGTTACATCTGAGGGCACCTCGACAACCTCGACATCAGCGATTTCAATCTCAACTAGCCCAACCTCAACACCTTCAACGCAATTACGCGTGCCATTCATCGGTGTAATTGAACTTGCAGCCCAGCCGCTACTGCTCACCACGGTACTCATTGCACTCGTAGATGGGTTTAACCCATGCTCGTTGTGGGTCTTGTCTATTCTTTTGGCAATGGTGCTGCACGCAGGCAGTCGGCGCAAGGTGTTTACCGTTGGCATCACCTTTTTGCTGGTGACAGCTTCTGTGTACGGACTGTTCATCGCAGGCGTGTTTGGCACATTGAGTTATGTGGGCTATCTGCGGCAGATGCAAATTGCTGTGGCAGCTATCGCGCTGGTGGTGGCTGCTATCAACATCAAAGATTATGTGGCATTTAAGCAGGGACCGTCGCTAACCATTTCTGACAAGCACAAACCCGGACTTTACAAAAAGATGCGCGGTATTTTACAAATGCAAACCTCAACATGGGGCATGATTGCCACCACCACAACCTTGGCACTGGGTGTGACCCTAGTTGAACTACCTTGTACAGCAGGCTTCCCAGTCATTTGGTCGGGGTTACTTGCTGGCTCAGTTAGTGGTACAGGATTTGGCAGTTTGCTAGCTGTCTACCTGTTAGTTTACTTACTGGATGAATTGCTGGTATTTTCTAGTGTGGTCATCACCTTGCGGGCAAGCCGTTTGCAAGACGCGCAAGGGCGCGTGCTCAAGCTCATCGGCGGCATGGTGATGTTAGCGCTGGCGGTGGCTATGCTGGCCTATCCTGAAGCAATGCGGTCGTTAGCGGGTGCGCTGGCGGTATTTGCTGCGGCACTAACGGGGACTGTGTTGGTCATGGGTGCGCACAAACTTTACAACTTAACGCAACAAGGTCGTAAGCAGACTTCACAAGGCCGTAAACATGCTTCAAAATCTCATAAACACCGCAAGGTGAGGCCGTCACACAGATAATAAGCTCGCAGATAGTAGGTTGGCTGTTAGGATACAGCTATGAAACCCCTCGCTGAAAGGTTACGCCCCACGCGGCTCGAGGACGTTGTGGGGCAGCGGCACCTACTTGCCGAAGGTAAGCCGCTCGAGCGCGCCCTAACCCGCGGTCAGCTTTCGTCGTGCTTACTTTGGGGACCACCGGGAACAGGCAAGACCACGCTTGCTCGGCTGATGGCGCAGTATTTAGACGCGCATTTTGTAGGACTTTCAGCAGTATCTGCCGGGGTTAAAGAAATTCGTCAAGTTGCACAAGAAGCCCATAAACGCCAGCAACAACACATCCAGCAAAGTGTTAGCACGCTTTTATTTTTGGATGAGGTGCACCGTTTTAACAAAGCTCAACAGGACATTTTGTTGCCGTTTGTGGAAGATGGCACCTTACTCTTGGTTGGTGCCACGACCGAAAATCCGTCGTTTGAAGTTAATAGTGCGTTGCGCTCGAGGTTACAACTTTTTGTCCTCAAACCACTAGATGACGCAGCGTTA
>CAZMCW010000054.1:13100-18236 GCA_964564405.1 uncultured bacterium | reverse complement strand
GATGGCGAGGAAGTGGAGCACGGCGTTGGTTGATCCGCCGAGGGCCATGATGACGGTAGCGGCGTTCAAGAGCGCCTCGCGCGTGACGATCTGGCGCGGCGTCAGGTTCATCTCCAGGAGCCTGCGCACGGCCTCCCCGGTGCGGCGGCATTCGTCGACCTTGCGCTCGTCCTCGGCTGGGAGGCTGCTGGAGAGGGGGAGGCTCAGGCCCATCGCCTCGATAGCCGCGCCCATCGTGTTGGCCGTGTACATGCCGCCGCACGCGCCCGCTCCGGGGCACGAGTTGCGCAGGATGTGCCGCCGCTCCTCCTCGTCGATCTTCCCGGCCAGCAGTTCGCCGTAGCTCTGGAAGGCGCTCACCACGTCGAGCGCGCGCCCGTCGCGGTGGCAGCCGGGGCGGATGGTGCCGCCGTAGACGACCAAACCAGGGCGGTCGAGCCGGCCCAGCGCCATCACGCAGCCGGGCATGTTTTTGTCGCAGCCACCAATCGCCACAAGGCCGTCCATACTTTGGCCGCGGCAAACTGTCTCAATGGAATCGGCAATGACCTCGCGGCTTACCAGTGAGCACTTCATACCCTCGGTGCCCATGGAAATACCATCGCTAATGGTGATGGTGCCAAAGGTTTGCGGCATCCCGCCACCACTTTTAACCGAGCCAAAAGCAGCCTCAGTAAGCTCGTTGAGGCCGTTGTTACACGGCGTTAAATTACTGTGACCGTTGGCAATTGCGACGATGGGTTTTGAGGCGTTTTGGGGGGATTTTTGAAACGTTGAGGCGCACCTTAGAATAAAACGTTTACTCCTGACCGTTAGTAACCAAGCTAGCCCGTTTGCCGCTATGATGGTGCCATGAGACATGCGCTACTAATCGTGACTACCCTAGCCCTTGTCGATATGTTAAGTATAGAGATGGTATCTGGTGCAACTGGGCAAGTTGAGGGCGTAGTACTTGCCCAAGTGCCTGATGATGGAGATATTGTCCTTGAGCAGGTGATTGGGACTGACGGTGGTAGGTTAATTACATTCCTTTACGAGGACGACGATGATCGTCGCCTTCCTCAAAGTGGTGCAGTCATGTTATCTATACGTAAAAATGCGCTTGAACAAGAAGTTAATGTTCAACTCACTGTCACTGACAATATTTCCAAAGATTACCCAAACACGCCGGGATTTGAGGGTTTTTATCCTACAGAGCAAATTAGATATATAGGACCTTTAATCAAAGCGGATATTCCTATGGAGAGCATTAACTTTGATTACCCGAAAGAAGGTGCTATGTTTGTTGCTACACCTTCGTACAATCCGGGAGAACTAGATGCGGTTGCACACCGCGACATAAGATTTGAAATACGCATCTACCGCAAAGACGGTACTTTTTCGTTTACACGCAGCGTTTTGGCAGGTTTGGCTTAGCGGCTATCGACCTTGACTTTATACAAGCTAATCTGGGGAGCGATTTACCAGAAACTTTGACCATTAGCATTCAAGCGGTAGACATTAGTGAAGCCCTACCTAATCCAGATGACTTTTTGCCCTCTGACTAGTGGCGTGTTAATCAAGTAAACTAAGTGCTTGTGAAATCACATCGTCTTGAACAACAGCATCTTGAGCAGCATCTTGTAAAAATATCTCTCATAATCCTGAGCTTCATTAGCTTATCGCTAGCTAGTGGACAAGTCACCAACCTAGCAGGTGAAGATTTACCTGCTTGCGGTTACGAAGACCGGGCAACGGCGTTTACCAGCTATGACGATTGGCAAGTGACCTTGCTAGATACGCTTTACAAACTACCTGCCGACTATGCACCCACCGATTTAGTCCCCGTACGACAAGCTGGGTTTAACAGTGACTTGCTCATGCGTAGTTTTGTGATGGAAGATTTACGCGCGCTTAGAGAAGCAGCCCTTGCTGCTGGGCACCCACTTGCGGTGCAATCTGCGTACCGGAGCTACAGCTATCAAGACCGTACGTTTGACTACTGGGTTAACTTACAAGGTCGGCAAGCAGCACTTTTAAGTAGTGCGCGGCCGGGACATTCTGAGCATCAACTAGGGACAGCGGTAGATTTTCGCAGCGCCGACGGACCGCCTGCCTGGGATTTAGCAGATTGGGCAGACACGCCTGCGGGTGCGTGGACGGTTGCCAACGCGTGGCGTTACGGGTTTGTGCTCAGCTACCCTAAAAATACCCAAGAGATTACTTGCTATATTTACGAACCTTGGCATTACCGCTATGTTGGGCGCGAGTTGGCGGCGCAACTTCAGACGCGTGGCATCACGCTAAGGGAATGGCTTTGGGAGTTGCAACCGTAGTAGCTAGCATTCAGAGCATCACAATATCCAGAGCATCACAATAAGCTGCCCAAAATAACGCAATTGCCCTTACGAATGGCGTTGCGAATGCATGTGCTGAGATTTTACTGAGTGGGTTGTCACAAGTTGACCGTTAAACACAGAAGGATGAACAACGGGTCTGTGTAGGTTTGCTACTGTTTTGCTCGAGGAACTGCCTACAAGCTGACGAGCCGCTTGGTAATGGGCAAATTTGCTGATGAGGTACTTGATACCTCGGTATAAAAGCAGTGAAAGATAAATCATGGTTGCTCTCCTTTCGGTATAAGTACAGACCTCGTTGAGGATGTAGGTTGAGGTGTTGAGGCTGCTGTGGTTGCGCTGCTGATGTTGTCCTCAGTTTGAGAGGATAAAACGTGCTGATTACGAGTTGTGGTCTCAGGTGTTAAAGAGGTAGTAGCTTCTGTGATGGCATCTGCAAAGCTTATGGGATAACCAGCCTCGAGCCAATCTTGTAAACCCCCTTCGTAAACAAAGACTTCATAAACAAAGACTTCATAAACAAAGACATTGTCGTGCTGTTCACGTAAAAGCTTGTACGCCCAGTGCGTGACCAGTGATGGCCGCGCGCAGCTGTAAAGGACGATGGTGACGGGTGTCTTGACTGTCATAGCCTTTGTCATATCCGGTGATGAAAGTATGGGTAAGGTTTTCGTGACACTTGACGAAAAGGTGCGTGACCCAGGAATGTGACCGCATCTGTAATGGTCAGGAGATTCGGTCATGAGCAAGGTAACCTCACCTGTTTGCCAGAGGCTGTGGAGCTGTTTACGGTGAATGGTTTGCATGATACCCTTTCCGGTTATTTTGGTAACAAAGTAACCCGAGCGGCTCCGAGCGTTGCGCGAGACAACTCGCGAGCAGAAACAGATACCAAGTCTGACTAAAACGTAATGAACTCCGCAGGAGTTTATGATGTGTTTTGTCGGACTTGGTACGACCTTGCCTTACCTTTCTTTATCTCTGGATCATCTCTGGAGCGAGTTGCGGGCTTGCCTAACGCTTAGGGTCAGGCTGACTTGGGAATGTTGTCATTAGCAATGTTGTCATTGGCGATGTTGTCAATAGCATAGAGAGCTTGTGGGTGAGCCGTCATCATCCTTTGGGGTGAGCTGGGGTTGAGGTGGTGTGGGAACCTACAAAAATAGTGACGGGGTCAATATAAACACGCTTCACAGATAGATGACAGATAGATGGCGGTGAAATCTGAGTAATTCCTTGAACTGACGCCAGCATAGCCGGGGCTATGTGAAGTGCAATCTATCGTTATGTGAATAGCGTGTGAAGCTAGCAGCCTCGAGTTCATGCAGTGAATGTGATGCTCGAGCCTTCCTACCTTCAAGATGTCCTCGTTAAACCTATGTTCTAGAAAAAAAGATGTAGATGTCATTAGCCCTCATCATGTCCGGCCCTTGCAGCGATCCAACCTCAACACATGAAGCCTTAAACGATGTCATTAAAGCCCATTACGTGTCACCATGTGCCGTGTTTAAGGTGACTTCATGGTTTTGTCAGCAAATTTAAGCTAGCCTTGCGCCAAAACAGCATCAGTTTCCGTAATCTTGCTTGCATGAGTTTGTTGGAAGCCTAGGTACACTTGGGCTGCAAGCCTTAAAAATGAAGGTATTTGGGCTTGTTTAGGCTCTTTAGCGTGTGACGCTTAAACGTATGACGCTTGAACGTATGACGCTTAAACCTAGCATCACCTGCTTGTAGGCATCACCTTAGGTTTGTTGGCTATCAAAAGTGATGGTGTTGGTATTTATGGTGTTGGTATTTGTTGAGTGTGTGCATGGTGTCACCTGCAAGGAGACCTCGAGGGAGGAACTTATGCTTTTCCATCAAAGATTTTGTCGTACGCTCGGCGTACACATCGCGGCCGCAATTTTTTTGGTCTCTGCCGGGTTTGGGGTGGCGCAGGATACGCTGCGCATTGCCAGCGACGTGCCTGTGCAGCTTGACCCAGCTTTTGCCTCGTCCGATGCTGAAATTGCCGTCTTGAACACAATTTATGACTACCTTGTAGACATTGACAGCAGTAACAACATTGCTCCACGCCTAGCAACCTCGTGGGAGGTAAGTGATGACGGCCTCAGCTACACGTTCAACCTAGCAGAAGGCGTTATGTTCCACGATGGAAGCCCGCTCACCGCAACCGATGTTGTTTGGACCTATGACCGTTTGCGCGATCCTGCCCTCGAGCTACCCACTGCAGACCTGTACGCGAATATTACCAGTATTGACGCCGTAGACAACACCACGGTGCAGTTTACCCTAAGCGAAACCAATCCGTTTTTCTTGTATGACCTGTCGGATAACCATGCGTTTATTGTTAAAGCGGACACGGCTGACCCTGCTGCTGACTTTAACGGCAGTGGCCCGTTTGTTGTAAGTGACTACAGCCCTGAAAACCGCATGTCGCTAACTGCCAACGAAAGTTATTTTATTGAAGGTAAGCCCGGTGTGGACGCGCTCGAGTTTATTTTCTTTAGTGACCAAGCAGCCAGCGTAGACGCGCTCCGTGGCGGTCAGGTGGACATTGTCTTAAATATGCCACTTGCGCTGTACGAAACCTTGGACGTTATTCCCGGTATCACGGCGGTGTCCGTACCTTCCAATGGATTTGATTTAGTGCGCCTCCGAGCTGACCGCGCACCCGGTAATGACCCCCGGGTGATTGAGGCCTTTAAGCTTGCCGTTGACCGTGAGGCCATTTTTGAACTGGTGAAAAACGGCATCGGCGCGCTTGGGCAAGACAGCCCCATTGGTCCCTTGTATGACA
>CAZMCW010000054.1:6775-13090 GCA_964564405.1 uncultured bacterium | reverse complement strand
TCAGAGTTAACGCCTGCACCGCGTGATCCTGCCCGGGCCCGTGAACTCTTAGCTGAGGCTGGTTATGCTGACGGTTTAGAACTTACCTTACACACGCCAGATTCTGGTGACCGTCCTGACCTAGCTGTAGTACTCCAGCAGCAACTTGAAGAAGCTGGTTTTGTCATTGACATTTCGGTAGAGCCCGAGAGTGTTTATTACGGTGAAAATGGTTGGCTCGAGGTTGACTTGGGTATTACCGGTTGGGGCTCACGGCCACTGCCGCAGTTTTACTTAGATGTGATGGTCATCTGTGGTGCCCGTTGGAACGAAGCCAAGTACTGTAATGAAGAGGTTGACGCCCTTGCCAACACGGCGGGTACAACTTTGGACGAAGCAGCACGGGTAGACGCCTATCAGCAAATTCAAGCAATTTTGCTCGAGAGTGCACCTTTTGTCATTCCTTACTTCTTCGCTGAAACGGCTGCTCACGCCGACAACGTGGTTGGCTTTGACTTGCAAGCCTTTGTCGGGCGTACCAACTTTGCAGCCATTAGCCTGCAGTAACGTTACCTAAAAATTTCCTAATGCAATCACCTCATTCTGCTGGACCTCGTCAGTCTCAGCGTCAAGCCGCCGCAGCTTCCCCAGCTAGGGGACTGCGCGCGGTTTTTCGTTTTTTACGCCGCCTCTACCGCTACCCAGCGGCTGGCGTTGGCACAACTATTGTTATTGTGTTTGTTTTACTTGCCATTTTTGGTACCTGGCTTGTTCCCTTTGAACCCACCGAGCAAATTTTAGCAGCCCGTAGGCAAGCGCCATCGCCAACGCACTGGTTTGGCACGGATCACCTTGGGCGAGATGTATTTAGCCGTGTAGTTGTGGGCAGCCGCGATATTTTGCTGCTGGCCGGGTTAGGTACGGCGTTAGCTGTATTTATCGGTACGTCGTTGGGGCTTGTGACAAGTTACATAGGGGGCTGGCTCGAGGAAGTTACCTTCCGCATTTTCGACAGTTTGCTGGCTATGCCGGCGTTGCTCCTCGCCTTACTTCTACTAGGAACCTTAGGGCCGTCCCGCACGAGTGTGCTCATTGTCATCGCCATTAGCTACGTGCCAATTGTGGCAAGGGTAGTGCGCAGTGTCGTGCTAGACACCAAAACCAAAGAGTACATTGCAGCTGCCCGCACCCAAGGTGAACCCGCGTGGTATATCGTGGGGCGGCAAGTTTTACCTTCAGTTTTGCCCGCGCTTGCTGTCGAAGCTGCTTTGCGTTTTTCGTATGCCATCTTTTTAGTGGCCTCACTTGGATTTTTAGGCGTAGGCGTGCAACCCCCAAGCCCAGACTGGGGACTTATGGTAAGTGAGGCACGAAATTTTGCTGCACTTACGCCGTGGGCGTTGTACTTTCCAGCATTTGCTATTTCCCTTCTCGTAATTGCCATGAACTTGATGGCAGACGGCCTCAAGCGCGTATTGCAAGGAGCGCGTTAATGTCAGATCAACACGCCCAAAATACGCAACAAGATACGCAATCTCTTGTTGAAATTCGCGACTTAAGCGTCGTTTACCGCCAAGCTGGGCAGGATTTGCCTGCACTGCGCGATATTAACCTCAGCATTGATTACGGGCAAACTTACGGTCTGGTTGGGGAAAGTGGTAGCGGCAAGTCTACCTTGGCACTTGCGCTTATGCGCTACTTGAGTGATAACGCACGGATTACGTCGGGCAGTATTCAAGTCGCGGGCAAAGACATCACCCACGCAAGCCTGCAGGAGCTTAGGCAGTATTGGCTCGATCGGGTCAAGTTAGTTCCGCAAAATCCGCTACCGTCCATGAATCCATCGTTAACGGTGATGGGGCAGATGCTCGAGGCACTTCCTCCCACTTACAATCGAGCGACCAAGCAAGCTAAAGACAGGGTGCTCGAGCTACTTGCCCAAGTCAACCTCGCTGACCCAAGACGGGTGGCTGCTACATACCCCCACCAACTCTCTGGCGGTATGCAGCAGCGGGTGATGATCGCTATGGCGCTCGCAGGTGAGCCAGATTTGCTGGTGATGGACGAACCCACGACCAACTTAGACGTCACCACCGAAGCAACCATTCTGGACTTGGTGCGTGACCTAACCCAAACGCGCAACACGGCGGTGCTCTATGTGTCGCACAGTTTGGCGGTTGTCGCGAGCTTGTGTGACCGCGTAGCTGTTATGTACGCCGGTGAACTGGTTGAAGATGCTGCCAGTCACGACCTGTATGCTAAGCCCTATCACCCTTACACGCAAGCGTTGCTCGATAGCGTGCCAAGTCTGGGGCAGGACAAACGCCACGCGCCGCTACGCCCTATTCGCGGGCGCTTACCTGGGTTAACTGACTTGCCAAACGGCTGTTTGTTTCAAGCGCGTTGTCCTTTAGCGGTACCTGCCTGTGAAACGCATCCTGAGCTGATTCAGGTCGAGGCATCACCTGATACAAGTGTGCGCTTAAGCCGCTGTGTACGCGCTCACGAGATTGCCACGGGTGAGGTCAGTAGCCGTCAGGCAGAAGCAGATGTTGCTGCAACTGCGCCAAGTCAAGTGACTGAAATTTTGGACGTTGACAACCTCGACAAACGCTTTAGCATGCCGCGCAGTTGGCTCGAGCGTCTCCAAAGACAACCTCCCAAACAAGTTCACGCCGTAGATGACGTAAGCCTCGAGTTAGCAACAGGTGAAACGCTAGGACTGGTAGGCGAAAGTGGTAGTGGCAAGTCCACCCTGGCACGTTGTCTGATGGGCTTGTACGACCCAAATTCTGGTCCTATGGACGGGGTCATGACCTTGGCTAGTGTGCCGCTAGCAGAGCGTGCTGCTGGTCGTACTCAAGACACGCTTAAGCGCTTGCAGATGGTCTTTCAAAGTTCAGATGAAGCCCTCAACCCGTACATGACCGTGGGTGAGGCACTGCGCCGTCCGCTCAAACGCCTAGCTGGCTACCGTGGTGAGGCCCTAGACGCCCGCTTACAGACCTTGTTAAATGCCGTCAAACTACCCGCAAGCTACCTAGACCGCTTACCCCAGCAATTGTCTGGCGGTGAAAAACAACGTGTGGCCATTGCCAGAGCGCTCGCTGCTGACCCCGAAGTGGTTATTTTTGATGAGTCGGTTTCGGGGTTAGATGTCTCCGTGCAAGCCGCCATTGTCAACTTGCTCAACGACTTGCAGTACGACAAAGCCTATTTGTTTATCTCCCATGATTTGTCGGTGGTGAGTTACTTGGCAGACAAAGTAGCGGTCATGTATTTAGGGCATTTGATGGAGGTTGGTGAGACCGCCGCTGTGCTTAAACCACCCTATCACCCCTACACTGAAGCGTTACTCTCGGCAGTACCGCGTTTAGAAACAGAACAAGATGCCCTCGAGGTAGACGAGCCTGAGATGATTCGGCTCGAGGGCGACGTGCCTAGTCCCTTAAACATTCCCAAAGGTTGCCGTTTCCACAGCCGCTGTCCACGTATGCTCGGTGACGTCTGCAAAACAACCACCCCACCGTGGCAAGAGGTGGACGGTAAACGCATCCATTGCCATATTCCGGCCGATGAACTAACAACTATGCAAACTAACTTAGTCTTACCACCTGAGGTCATTACCTCTCCGACAACTCAAACAACACCCCAAACTAATGAGGTGGCCTCATGAGTCGTTATATTGTGCGCCGTCTAGGATTTTTGCTGCTCACACTCTTACTAACGTCCATTATCATTTTTACGGTCACCCAACTTTTGCCCGGCGACATTGCGCGCATCATTTTAGGGCGTGAAGCTAGCGACACCGCCATTGCTGCCCTGCGTGCAGAATTGGGTCTGAATAGACCCGCGTCCATTCAGTACATCACGTGGTTGGGTGGGTTTATTGTGGGCGACTGGGGTGAGTCGTATGGTACGGGCCAAGCCATTCGTCCGTTGGTGCTCGAGCGTCTTGGTAACTCCCTCATGTTAGCAGCCGTTACCTTGGTGATTGCTGTTCCCATATCAGTTGCGCTTGGCGTGGTGGCGGGGTTACGTGAGGACAGCATCCTTGATCACACCATCAGCATTGGCTCACTGTCGGTAGTTGGTTTGCCTGAGTTTGTGACGGGGCTACTGCTGATTCAACTGTTTGCATTTCGCTTGCGCCTGTTACCGGCTAATTCGTCCATTGAAACAGGAGCCAGTTTTATAGAGGCACTACCGATGCTTATCTTGCCAGCCTTGACGGCTACGCTCGTGCTCCTTGCTTACGTGACTCGGCTTACCCGCGCAAGTGTCATTGAAGAATTACGCAAACCTTACGTGCGAACGGCAGCCCTTAAAGGCATCCCGCGTGGTCGGGTGATTCGCAACCACGTGTTGCGCAACGCCCTGCTGCCCACTGTGACAGTGCTGGCAATCAGCGTAGGTTGGCTCATCAGCGGGCTTATTGTGGTGGAAAATGTTTTTAACTATCCCGGTTTTGGGCGTTTACTGACCTTTGCCATTGACCGCCGCGACGTGCCGCTATTGCAGGCGATTAGCTTGGTGACTGTGTTTGGCTTTGCAACAGCCAACTTAGCTGCTGACCTGCTTTATGCGTATCTAAACCCTCGAATCCGGCTGAGTTAGATTTGGCTGAGTTAATAGCATCACGCTAAAGTCACCACGCTAAAGCACTCTCAAGGATGACATCAACTTTTAAGTTACGATGATGTCATCCTTAATTTTTGTTGTTGATGTTGCTATGTGTAGCAGTTCCAAGATTGGTTCCCCCACACTGAGTGGGTCGATTTCTACTCCCCTAGGTCGCACGCGCAATTGCCTGTGGCAATTACTCGTGGAAACGCTAGTAGATGATGCTGTGCCGTTGTTGATGCTGTGCCCTTGATACTGCTACGAAGCTTCTGGATGGCGCTTGGCGACAACAAGGGTGATGTCGTCGTGGACAGTGTGTCCATCAATAAAGGTATCGACGTTGTGCAACACAAACTGGCAAATGTCGTGAGGACTGGCGCGCCAGTGGCGGCTTACGGTGGTACACAAACGGTCTAAGCCGTATTGCTCGAGGCGGTCGTTTTCAGCCTCGGTAATACCATCTGTGTAGAGTACAACGCCTTCGCCAGGCGCAAGTTGCAACTGAGTTTCCGCGATAAAGTGCGCAATGCTGCGCTCGAGCCCCAAGGGAATTCCCAAATCCAGCGTATCAACAGGTTCAACCTCGCCATTGGTGCGCACAACCAACACATGCTCATGTTGCCCGCTTAGGCGGAGGTTGTTCGTGGATGTAGCATTGTAATCTAACCGTAACAGCGTCAAACTTTTATCAGCTTTCATGCGTGCCAAATTGTCGTAGAGGGCGCGGTTCAAAATGTCAAAAAAAGCGGGGGTATCGTGAACGCCTGCTTCGAGCAGGGTGCGCACGGCTGTTTGGGTCATGAGCATGAGCAAACCGCTCTCGAGCCCGTGATCGGTCACGTCGCCAATACCTAACATGACGCCTTGATCGTGAACGAGCACGTCGTAGTAGTCACCACCCACGTGTTCAGCCGGGCGCATGACGCCAGCAATATCAAGGTCGCTGACGACCTCGAGCTCACTTGCAGAAGGCAAGAGTAATTCCTGAATGCGCTTGGTAATGTTCAGTTCAACAGAAGCTTTGGCAAGTTGCTCACGTGAATCTTGCAAAGCTTGCTCAGCTTGCTTGCGCTCGGTAATGTCAAATGAAAACCCGCCCAGCGCTTGAATCGTGCCTTGCTGATCTTTAATAGGAAATTTGGTGGTGATGAAATGTTTGAGTCCGTTTACGCCGGGGGTATCTTCTTCTAAAAGTAACGACTTACCCGTGTCCAACACGTTTTGTTCAACTTGACTGAACTGAGTTGCAACGTCGTGGCTAAAAAAGTCAAAGTCATTTGTCCCAATAATATCTTGACTGGTTGTACCAAACACTTGGGCGATGCCGTCATTGGCCATCATAAAGCGCAAGTCTGTGTCTTTAACGTACATGATCGCGGGGACATTGTCCAAAAAACCTTGTAATAGCGCTTGACTCCGCTCGAGTTCGTAGTTGCGCTGCTGGACAGTTTGCTCGAGCTCACTTAACAAGTGGCGGTTAGCAACAACAGGTGCCAAAATATCGGCTAGTGCGTTTAAAATTTCGATATCGCTATCGGTAAATGTACGCTCGTTACGCCAGTACAAAATAAGCTTACCTAACCAGATGCCCGTGGGCGCAATGGGCACAATTACCAACGTGCCAATACCTGCCCGTTGCCAACGAAATTTTAGGTCTTTATCGAGCTGGCGCAAGTGGCGAATGTGTGTTGTTTGGGAGTTTTCAAAGGTTGC
>CAZMCW010000054.1:0-6662 GCA_964564405.1 uncultured bacterium | reverse complement strand
AAAGGTTGCAGCCATGGTGGGATAATCGGCTATTCTAAGGCGGCTGCCAATAGCCTCACCGTGAACGCCACCGTAATTGTGCCAAGCGGCAACTTTAGTAGAATAGGTGGGGGTATCTTGCGCGTCGTTGTCGATGATAAATAGGTTGGCTGCAAAGAGCTCGAGGTGACTCAGCATACTCACTGTACCCTCGAGAATAGCGGCATAGTCAGTAGCTGCATTGAGTTTGCGAGTTGTCGCGTTGAGCAGGTTAAGTTGTTCAGTACGCGCGCGCAAGGCTGTCTCAGTGCGTTTAATTTGGGTGACATTGTTGGAGACAACACCTATGGCATAGACGTTGTCTTGCTGGTCAATGATGGGAAATTTTGTAGCTAAATATTGATGCGTCGTACCATCTATGTCAGGAACGTTATCTTCAAAGGTAAACACGTCGCGGGTAGTAGCAACGTGCTCAGTGCTAACGCGCCATCTGTCAGCAAGTTCTGGACCTGCAAGTTCACGTTGTTGTTTACCTATAAAATCTTGCGGGCGAAGGCCTAAACGACCTGCATGAACTTGGTTAGTCAGTAAGTAGCGGTCAGTTTCTAGCTCAATAACACAAACAGCATTGGGTAAATGGTTGATGACGTCGTCGAGCAAACGGCGTTGTTGCTCGAGCTGCTTGTGTGCGCTCATGTCACGAACGCTGACACTAAACCCGGTTAACTGGACGGTGTTGGCAGTAGTGGCGTTGGCGGTAGTGGTTTTGGCGGTAGTGGTTTTGGCGGTAGTGGCGTTGGCGGTAGTGGCGTTGGCGTCGCCAGCATCGTCATTGTAAAGGGCAATAAGCGTTTGTGCTACAGGAAACTTGTGACCGTCTGCGTGGCAAAAAGTTGTTTCACCGTGCCACCTACCCGCTTTTGTAGCAGCTGCTAAGTGAGGCATCAAACTGCTTTCAACGTTACGCTTGATAACCTCGCTCACGCTGTAATCGGCGTTTGCAGGTTCGCCAAGTAGCTCGAGCCCAGCTGGGTTAACATAGCGCACGTTAGCTTGGGTGTCTAGTAAACAGAGAAAGTCGCTAGTAGCTTCTAGCAGGGTAAGTAAGTGTTTAAGCTGCGTTTCGTCTAGTGCGTCGAGGCTACGCGTCATAGGGTTTAGCTTATACCCTTTGCGCTTGACCTGCTTGCAAGATGAGCTAAGTTAAGCAGATTCATACCGATGCTGATCAAATGCTGTACAGACCTCTACAGGCTTTGTACCGTTCCCATCTACAGCGGATGCTGCTTCTATACCTTCTAATACCAAATTGACTCTTGAATGTCATCGTCTGAATCATCTAAGGGTACGCTCGAGCTGCGCTGTACTTCGTAAACACGAGCAATTTTGATGCCGCATTGTGGCATTAAAACATCACTTTAGTATTACTAGCGTTTCCACGAGTAACTGCCACAAATAGTTGCGCGTGCGGCCTAGGGGAGTAGGAATCAATTCACTCAGTGCGGGAAGAACTAATTCTGGAACTGCTCTACATTGCAAAACCAAGCTAAATGTGACTCAAATATGTCGCTGTACCCGTGACCTGAGACACTTTCTAACGCGTTTTCTGAGAATTGTCTTCACAGTGAGATAAGTTTGGTAGTGCGTCGCTAGTTGTCTTAAGCACTTGCAAAGACATCCTTCAAGACAGTATTTATGTGTTTGTAACTTGTGTAGTGGGCAGTCACAAACGGGTGTAAAGGTGATTCAGTTAGGTTTTATGATCTTGAGTTTTAAGGATTCAGGTTTCGAGACCTCGAGCTTTAAGATTTCTCATTTTTAGACCTTGAAGTCTTGAGACCTTGAAGTCTTGAGACCTTGAAGTCTTGAGACCTTAAGTCTTGAGACCGGGCCGCGCGCGGTACACTTGGGTAACATCCTCAATTTTGCCGACGCTGTCTTTAATGTGTTCAATTTCCTGCTGATTTTTAACATCTACCCGAAAGTGAATCCGCGCTTGGGTGTTGTCGCGTACGCCAGCAGTCACGCGCATAGCAGACTTGTTCATACGGGCAATAACCGCCAAAATATCTTGCAGTAACGCAGGTCGGTCAACGCCGACAATCTCAAAATCCACGGGGTAAACCTCGTCTACAGATGCATCCCAAAATACCGTGACAATGCGCTCAGCTTCTTTTTGCATGAGCCTGCGCGCGTTGGGACAGTCGATCCTATGAACGCTCACACCGCGCCCCCGGGTAATGTAGCCAATGACTTCATCGCCGCGCACAGGTGAGCAGCACAGAGCCAGTTTAGACGGTACATCAAGGTCATCCAGATAAATACTCGCGCGACTTTGCTTGCTGGTCAGCGGTGTTTTGAGGCGCGTTTCAGGTTTTTGGGTACTTGTTTGTGGACAAAGTGTTTCAATAACTTGTTTGAGAGTTAAGCGTTTGCTGTGCAGTGCCAGCAGTAGATCGTCCGCTGAATCTGCCATGAGAAGCATCTGTGCAGCAGCCTCGAGCTTAGGTTTGGTGAGGCTTTCTTTAACGGGTAATTGCTTGCGCCGCAACGCCCGCTCGAGACTCCGGCGACTTGTACCTAAAATACCCTCACGCTCTTTTTGCCGGAAATAATGACGTATTTTTTGTTTGGCACTACGAGTTGTAGCAATCTGCAACCAACCGGTACTAGGACCGTACTGATTAGACCGATTAGTTATAATCTCAACCCGGTCGCCATTATTGAGCGCGTAGTCAAACGGCACAATCTCACCATTAACACGCGCGCCAATGCAGCGGTGCCCAACTTGAGTGTGCACGTGATACGCAAAATCAATAGGCGTTGCCCCGTGCGGCAAATTGATGACATCACCAGCAGGTGTAAACACAAACACCCGCTCGGATAAAAAGTCTTCTTTGACCGTCTCGACAAACGCGCCTGCGGTTTCGGTTGTGTCGTCAACCTCGAGCAGTTGCTTCATCCACTCAACGCGCTTTTCAACTTCTTTAACGTCTTGTAGACCCTGTTTGTAAGCCCAGTGAGCAGCTACTCCGTATTCGGCAATTTCATGCATGCTACGGGTACGGATTTGCACCTCGATAGGTTGCCCCATAAAGCCAATGACCGTTGTGTGAAGTGACTGATAGCCGTTGTGCTTAGGCGCCGCAATATAGTCTTTAAACCGCCCTGGTATGGGCGTCCACAAACTGTGGACTAAGCCTAGCAAGCGGTAACACAAAGCTTCACCTTGGGCGTCGTCAGCGTCAATGATGGTGCGGATAGCCATGAGGTCAAAAATTTGATCGATGGTCTTACCGTCACGCTGCATTTTGCGTTGCACGCTGTAGAGGTTTTTGCTGCGCCCAGAAATTTCAACGTTGAACCCATCAGCGTTCATGCGTTCTTCAAGGCGGCTCATCGAACGGGCTACGTAAGCTTCACGCTCGGCATGATGCGTGCGCACTCGTCGCCGCAGTGATTGGTAGACATCTGGCTCTAAGTAGCTAAAGCTGAGTTCCTCGAGTTCTGTTTTGATGTGATTAATGCCCAAACGGTGAGCCAGTGGCGCAAAAATTTCCAGTGTTTCGCGGGCAATTTTGAGTTGTTTGTGGGGCGGCATGCTACCCAAGGTACGCATGTTGTGAAGGCGGTCAGCTAACTTGACTAGAATAATGCGTACATCACCCACCATAGCTAGCAACATCTGCCGCAAGTTTTCAGATTGTTCGTCTTCGTAAACCCGTACAGATAACTTGCTAATTTTAGTTTCGCCTTCGACAATGCGCCGAACGATATCGCCAAACCCGCTCTCTATTTGTTCAAAGGTGACATCTGTATCTTCAACCGTATCGTGCAGTAAGCCGGCAATCAAGGCGTCGGCGTCCATATGCATCTCGGCTAGAATGTTGGCGACTGCTACGGGGTGGCTTACAAATGGTTCACCCGATTTGCGCAGCACCCCCCGGTGGGCTTGCTCGGCCAAGTTGTAGGCAGCAGCAAGACGCATTTTGTCTTTGCTACCCAAATAGCCAGTATGGCGTTGGAGCGTCTCAAACAGCGCGTCCATAGCCTTTAAAGCTTACCACGCTAAGCTAGCTCACAGGCAGATTAAGATTCACATTGTTAAGCCAATACTAAACTGACTCGAGGATGTCATAATCTGAATCGCCTAAGGATACATGCTCACGCGTTTTTTGCATGGCACATTGTGCCACACAAGTTGTGCCACATAAAAAGTACCTTAGTATAAGGTGAGCTACTTGCCAATAGCCAGCTTGTGTACTGGCCTAGCAGCGAGCAAACGAGCAAGACTGTGTTTATTTTGAGCATAGATATTAGCTCCATTGAACAGGATTATTCATGCTACACCGCAGGTATTTCGCTTTGATCAGGTTATAACAAATACTGTCTCATACCCTTTCCGATTATTTTGGTAACAAAGTAACCCAGCGGCTCCGAGCGTTGCGCGAGACAACTCGCGAGCAGAAACAGATACCAAGTCCGACTAGAACGTAATGAACTCCGTAGGAGTTTATGATGTGTTTTGTCGGACTTGGTATCAGCCGAGAAAAACGGTGATGCGTTTTAGTGTTTAACCTAGCACAGCAACACAACTTAAGTACTTTAACCTCTTAGTACTTTAACCTCTTAGTACTGTAATCTGTCGTCTTTCTAACCTGATGTCTTTTACACTGATGTCTTTTACACAAGTCTTAAGCTTGCGCGAGCAGCCTCATTCCAATCTTTTAATAACCCCTCCAAAGGATAGTTATGATCCAATCCAATTCGCGCCCGCCGCTTGTCATTAAGTACGGCGGCAGCGTTATGACCAATTTAGACACGCGCCAGCAGATGGCAACGTGCATTCGTAATTTAGAAATGTACGCACCAATTGTTGTTCACGGTGGCGGTCCGTTTATTCAAGCTGCTTTAGACAAAGTTGGTATCCAAAGTCAATTTGTGCGTGGCTTACGGGTTACCGATGAAATAAGCTTGCCTATTGTAGAGGCAACCCTTACCCACCTTAACAAACAGCTTAGTCAAGCGTTAGAAAATGCCATCGGTCTAACTGGGCGAGATGCCAACATCTTGCAAGCGCGTACAATGACCGACTTGGGCTTTGTTGGCGAGGTAACGCACGTCAAAGGTAGCATCCTCAAATTATTATTAGAACATCAGCTAACACCTGTGCTTGCTTGCTTAGCTGCACCTGAAGGTGGCAACGAGGGAATCTTAAACGTCAACGCTGATAGCGTAGCCGGGGCTGTTGCGGGCGCGTTGACTGCGCCTGTGATCTTTTTGAGCGATGTGTTGGGTGTGCTAGATGACCCAAAGGATAGCTCGAGCCTCCTACCTCACCTAACAGCAGCAGATATTCACACCCGCGTTGCCGATGGCCGCATTGCCGGCGGTATGATTCCCAAAGTTGAAGCCGCCTTAGCTGCGCTCAAACAGGGTGCTGCGTTTGCCGTCATTGCTGACGGCCGCAGGCCAGACACGCTCGAGGCAAGCTTAAACGGTCAGCAAGGCACAACCATTCACACCTAAATGGCACACGATGACTTCTCAGCTAGTAATACAAACAGCATTAACCCAAGTTATGTTGTCAGTTACCAGGGTGATGCTCAGCGAGCGCGTGCTGAGGAAATAGCACAACAGCTCGAGCTACCTCTGGCTGTTCCTAAACCTACGTTTCATCCTTTTGTGTTGATGCTTACAGCAGACGGGCTCGAGCTTCATCATCACTCCCAAGACAACGCCCGCCAAACATCAACTGTTCTCCGCTGTGACCTCATAAGTCCCGACGTTATGCGCAGGCTAGCTAGCGGCAAATCCCAAGACCTCGCCAAAGCCGTAGGTATTCGTAGCGGTCAACCTCTCCCCTATGTCCTAGATGCCACTGCCGGGCTTGGACGCGATAGCTTTGTACTTGCGCACTTAGGCTGTCAGGTGCAGATGGTAGAACGCCATCCGCTTATTGCTGCGTTACTGACTGACGCTCTAGCTAGGGGCCGTCAAACGCCTCAAGTTGCAACAGTTGCAACTCGTCTATCACTTGTGCAGGCAGATGCTTGTGACGTTCTTAGCAAACTAAATCGTTCAGACCACACCCAAACCGCAAACCCACTAACGTATCCAGATGACTGTGGTCCTGATAATAGTCGTCATAATAGTTGTCACCCCGATGTAATTTACCTCGACCCTATGTACCCAGCAACAACCAAGGGAGCACTGCCTAAAAAAGAGATGCAGGTACTACGAAATCTACTAGGTGCAGATGAGGTGACGAAGTTGCTCGAGCAAGCTTTAGCACTTAAAGAAATGAGAGTTGTCGTCAAACGTCCCAAACATGCACCTGCCACACCTAAACCCAACGTGACCTTTAAAGGCAAACAAACCCGCTTTGATATCTATGTTTAACAGCCCTGAGCCGGAGGTATCATCTTGTCAACCAGCCCTGAGCCGGAGGTATCATCTCGTCAACCAGCCCTGAGCCGGAGGTATCATCTCGTCAACCAGCCTTGAGCCGGAGGTATTATCTCGTCAACCAGCTTTGAACCAAGCGTCTGCTACCGTCGTGGTGTCACTCAGCCTGAACTCAACGCCACCTTCAGCGTAGGCGTTCGTTAGTAAAGACATCCTCTTGTAAATAGCGTTTCCACGAGTAACTGCCACAGGCAGTTGCGCGTGCGACCCAGGGG
>CAZMCW010000053.1:0-18288 GCA_964564405.1 uncultured bacterium | reverse complement strand
TTGGTATCTGTTTCTGCTCGCGAGTTGTCTCGCGCAACGCTCGGAGCCGCTCGGGCTACTTTGTTACCAAAATAACCGGAAATGGTATTACATTGAATAGATGAGTAAAAAGAGTAAGAAAAAAGCCAAACGGCGTGCTAGAAAGGCTGAAAAAAGGGAGGCTCGAGCCTCCGAGAACCCCCCTAGTAACAAAGACCTACTGTTGCGCCGTATTCGCAACGAACGCGTACAACGCCATCAACACTGGTTAGACCGACAATAGCTTGTCTGACAAGCGTTTTAGTGTGTTTGAACTGCTGCGACGATGCTAATAATCACCGGTACTGCTACCAGCCCAAGTGCCAAAGCAGTACGTGGCACAAGGGCAAGTTGACTGCGCTTGGTAACCAGCAATAGCGCAGGTGCAATGGCAATGAGCAGGGCCGCGTACCACGGCAAGGTGGCTGCAAAAAACCCGCCTAGGGCCACCCCACTACCTAACACAAACGCAACAACAGCAACACTGTTCGTTCCCAAGTAAGCGCCCGGCCACAGCCAAGCAAGCACCATCACTGCGCCAATAGTCGCTGTGAGCACACCCATAAGTTGGGCCATAATGGCACTGCCGGCAGCTATCAACGCTACCGCTGCACCCGTAGTAAGCATGACTAACGCAGTCGGCAAAATGGCCGTGTGACGTGTCACCGTGGCGTTAGATGCATCATGTTGATCTGCGGAATTGACGTGCTGAGGAGAATTCTTACTAACCAAAATCAGGAAAATCCACAACAGCGCTATGGTAACAAGCGGAATGACAATGTTGAACGCCGTCTCTGAAGGTTCCCACGCACCAAAGCGTGAGGTGATTCGGCCGATAAACAAACGCTGCCGCAAAAAGATACCTAAAGCTGCCAAAGGAAGTAATCGCAACAGCCATGTCAGCCAGCTTGTGACGTTCCAAAAGCGTTCAAACCACACCCAGATGAGCGTCACACCTGCAATGACGGGCAGTAACTCTGTAACAGTTAGAGGTGTAGACGGTAGTCCTTGCACACCAACGTAACCAGCTATAAATCCCAAGCTAATCCCTAACGTGCTCGCCCAGGTTCCTAGGACGCGCCGACCCAGCAAGGTGATGATCCCACTGACCACAGCGGGTAATAGCACACCCAATACAACAGACCGAACCAAAAAATCATCCACGACGTTATCTCCTATATGTTATGACACCTGTACGTTATGACACCCGGTTAAAAGACTACCTCGAGGCTAAACGTACTAGCACGTGCAGCTTCTAACTACTTTATTATGGTGATCTATGTTCGTAAGCTAGTGTCAATCACTTGACGTGTGGCAATTAATATATATAGCAGTTCCAGGATTAGTTCCCCCATACTAAGTGGGTCGATGTCTACTCCCCTAGGTCGCACGAGTAACTGCTACAGGCAGTTACTCGTGGAAACGCTAACAGAAGTAAACGATCTCGTTGCAAGCAAACGAGGTGTTCGATTGAACAATTGTCCTTAGCATAGAAAATGCAGATACATCTGCTTACTTTGTGTGTCTACGCTACAAGAAGCAAGGACTTATAATACTAGCGCAGTTTAAACTTACGAGAAAATGCCATCTGAACCTTACTTTTCTCACCGCTTCGCAAAGATGCAACTAAGTGTTTGTATATTTCACCGGAGGGCTCGCCAAACCCATCTGTATCGCGAATTTTGTGGTTTACATAGTCGTAGTTGTAAAGCCCCAGTCGGGGTGGAAAGCCTGCTTGCCACTCAAAATCGTCTACCAGTGACCAGTAAAGATAACCCTTTATAGGCACACCTTCCTTCATGCAGCGAATCATCTCCATCAAATAAGTTTTTAGGTAGCGCTCGCGGGTCCAGCCATCTGGGCGGGGTTTTGCTTTTTCGCCAATAGGCTGTAGGTTAGCTAATGAGTTTTCTCCCATATAAACGGGTAAGCCTTCATCATTAAAATCGTTGGTTGCCAAGATAAAGGTACGATAAACTTCTCCGTCCATAGGAAACTCATCCCATGGCGTGCCCATTTGGTCATCACCATTGCGAGGCATGCCAAAAGGATCATAGACATTGACGGATAGGTAATCGAGTTTTTTGGTTCGGGGTGACGCATAGAGTGCGTCTAATGTCTTCACAAACTTTTCTGGCGCTAAGCGTTCTGATGTCATCTTGATCATATCGAGGTAGCGGGTGTACTGCTCATCGGTATGTTGAGAGCGTGCTAAGGGGTCAAGGTGTTTGAGCCACGCCTCACGGCACTCTGCAATTTTGGCGGGGGCGTCTTCACGGGTTACACCCCAAGTACGTAGACGCACAAGATCATCAAGTTGCTTATCCATTTCATACGCACATAGATTGGCGATCGTGAAACCGACATGCGGCTCACCCCAACCTTTTTCTTCAAATAAGTCATATATCTTGTCATAGGCTTTTACATAATGCGACAACATTGTGTCGTAAGCGGGCAACAAGTACTTGTCGCCTTGCTCTTGAATTGGAAACAAGCCACTGTGATGATAAATAAGAGGGATAAGATTAGGCTCATTGTAAACGAGGAAGTGCCGCATAATGTCAGAACCGCGTGCTTTCAAGCGAGTGTTAATTTCGTCTACCACACGTTGTTCGTAGTTTATGAGCATTGTGGGACCCTCGTCACTTAACCACATATCAAGTGGCACCCAGCCTGGATGGGTAAAGTGATGAAGGGTGATAATAGGCTGCATATCGTGGTTGATCACCATTTCAATAATGTCAGCGTAGTGATCCAGTGCCGTTTTGTCCCACGGTGGTGAATCGTGTGGTTCTTGAGATGTTGACGGCTGAATTCGTGACCAATCAACTCCCATGCGAAAAGCGTTAAGTCCTAGTGATGCAGCAAGCCTAATTTGTTCTTCGTAGTTTGTCCAAAAACGGATAGTTTCTTTACTACGCTGAATTTTGTCACTTAGCTCGAGCACACCGTAACTGTTTTTCATGCCGTCTGGGTAGTTGTAACCGCCTTCGCAAAGGTAAGGCGCGTTGGCAACGCCAAAGAAAAAGTCTTTTTCGTCAAAGTGCTTTTTAAAGTCTAGGTCTAGCTCGAGCCGCATAGGGTCTCCGTTCCAATTGGTGAAATATCTGCCTTCTGGGTTGAAATATCTAGTTTTTAGGTTAGGGTGCTACGTTTACAATGTTTTTATACGATGTTGTTTTTTAGCCGGCCCGCGTTTGCCTCTGGAAATAAAAAAACGTTGTCGTTGATATCTTGCCAAGCTTTGAAGAGCCCGTCTTTACCTGTCTCGGTAGGTTCATGGCTATATGTCGAGTTTTCTCTAATGACAGCAGGCGTAAGTGCATCTTTGGGGCAACCAAATGCATGTAGGTGTTTGCGGTGCATCACAAATTTAGGATCACCTTGTTTGAGTCGTTTGTATTCTGTGAGCTTTTCGTAGGTGAACTTACGTCCCTCGGGTAAAACAATATCGGCAGGCCAGGAATCACCTTTTGGCATTTCATGAGTGAGCAGTGTTGAGGTGTCAATGCCTATAGCAGGGTCATCAAAAATCTCAGCAGCATAAAATAAATCCATTTCACCAAGCACTACCTCGTAGTACTCAGTCTTGCGCATGTGCAAGTGAGGTGAGCAGAATTTACCTGGGTGGACAATCATGAGTTTGTCGCATAGTCCGCCAAACTCAGCCCAAGTAATACCGTCTTGCGGGAGTCCTATGACAGCTGGTTCATTGACTGCTTCAAAAATAGCGAACAACTCAAAAGGTTCGCGCGACCACATACCGTTAACAAAAGCAGCGTTTTGGCTTTCACCGAGTATGAGACCTGTATTGTCATTTAGCATAGGGGGTTGGACTGGATAACCACAAGCTACTGCAAGTGCAGCGCATTCTGCTATCCAAGCGTCGTAGTCTTTGCGTGTTACATGTTGAGACATACACTACCTTCCTAGCGGCTTACTAGACATGACCTTAGCCTTTGACCGCACCAGCGGTTAATCCTTTGACAAATTTGTCTTGAAAAATCATGTAGAACGTTAGAGGAACGAGCACAGCGATACTCAGTGCTGCGTTTTGCATTCCCCAATCTACGCGGTAGCGTCCGTTAAATTGCAATAGTCCTACTGGGACTGTGCTGCGCGCTTCGTCTTGTAAATAAAGTAGTGGGTATAAAAAGTCATTCCAAACCCATACAAAATAAAAGATGGCAACTGTCGCTAAAGCGGGTTTAGCAAGCGGTAGGGCGATGCGCCAAAAGATGTCAAAGGGGTTTGCCCCGTCAACTTTAGCGGCATCTTCAATACTGATTGGCAAAGAGCGGAAAAAGGTTGTCAAAATGAAGATGCCTACCGGACACCAACTGAGATATGTCACAATTAAACTGGCGTAGGTGTTGAGTAGGCCCAGCCTAGACACAATTAAAAATGCCGGAATGACAACCGCTTGCGGTGGCACCATAATGCCAATAAGGAAAAAGAAAAAGAGTACGCGTTTACCACGGAACTCGAGCCGGGCAAACGCGTAGCCAGCTAGTGCTGATACAAAAACAACGCCAACAACCGACGGTAACGTCACGAGTACACTGTTGAGGAAGTAACGGCTAAAGTTACCCTGCGTCCAAGCTTTAACGTAGTTAGACAAATTAAAACTTTCTGGCAGTGCAAACGGCAAGTCGAATATTTGCCACTGCTCCCTTAATGACGTGGCAAACATCCAAAATAGGGGATAGGCGACCATAATAAAAACGATCAAAAATATGAGATAAGTCGCCGTGTGAGACAATATGCGCTGCATTACGGTTTGGTTGTTCATGCCTCTACCTCTTGGGCAATACCTTCTGCGATAGCAACGTCTTTAGCATCACTGTTTCTAGTATCATCGCCACGGTTGAACACCTTGACTTGTACTAATGTGAATAAAAGGGTGATGAGCAAAATCACGACGGCAAGTGCAGAACCATAGCCCATGCGGTTAAACTCAAATCCTTGTGAGTACATAAATGTTGTCAAAACTTCTGACGCGTAGTTAGGGCCGCCACTCGTCATGACATAAACAAGGTCAAACAGTTTTAGTGTGTTGATGCTGGTCAGAATAATAACCAGTGTGGTGACCGGCCAGAGCAGTGGCATGGTGATACGCCAAAAAGATTGTAGGGGTGTTGCACCGTCAATACGTGCTGCTTCATAAAGTTCTGCATCAATGCTTTTAAGCCCCGCAACAAATAAAAACATACCTAGCCCAAAACTCTGCCATGTGTTGGCAACAATGATGGTAGGAAGCGCCGTAGCAGGGTTACCAAGCCAAGCTGTAGCGAAGCGTCCCAAACCTAGCTGCTCGAGCAGCGGGTTCACCAACCCAAACTCTGGGCTTAGCAGCAACGAAAAGATAATGCCAACAACCACAAGTGACATGATGGTTGGTATAAAAAAGACACCGCGGAAAAAGCTCGAGCCAGGCAGATTTTGTTCCAAAAGTACGGCTAGTAGTAGGCCAAGGATAACAACTGACGTCATCCCACCAGCAATGAAATAAAGGTTGTGTTTGAGCGACTTCCAAAACACATCATCTGTTAACAGTTCAGCATAATTTGAGAGGCCTATAAAGTCCAAATCATTCAGACTAACACCCGACCAATCAAAAAAGCTGATGAAGACTGTACCAACAATAGGTAGCGCCAGGAATACGAAGTAAAAGAGAAATGCTGGCAAGACAAAAAGGTAAGGCATCCAGCTTGTTATTGTCTTGCTACGCGTCAAGGTGCTGTCCGCTTGGTTAGAAGCTCTCTGGACGGTTGCGTGTGTCACATTTGTCCTTATTTCTTTTATAATGTGGGCTTTATGGGTGCGCAAGTTAAGTTCTTACGCACCAAAACCTAAAACCAGATTTTGCTTCTGTGCAAATAGACTTTATTCTGTACAGACAGGATCAAGTACCAGGATCGGCTCGCTATTAGCTGCTGCTTCTTCCACACTTGCCATCCAAGCTTCAGCATTCAGTTGACCTGTGAGTACACCAACACCGCCCATCCAGATTCTGTCTTCACCTACACTTGGGTCGGTCACGTGTTCAATAAAAGGAATAGCGCCGGTATTGCCCTCAACTTGCTCATTTACAATTTGCATGATGAGCGGACTAGCCGTTTCTGAAGAAACGGCCCCTGCAGTTGTACTGATCTCGCCAATTGTCTCAACCCAGTAGATTTGCTGAGGCAAGTCTGTCCACCAATCCATGAAGCTGAGGGCAGCTTCGCGCTTTGCTGGGTCTTCGGCTCCTCGCGCTGAAAGGGATAGCCCGCCAAGTACTGCGAGAACGCTATCCGTATCAGTGCCCAAGCCATTTTCAATAGCGGGTAATTTTAAAATGCCTAACTCAAAATTGGGTGGTGCGCCTCCAATGGTTTCTGAAATGAACCAAGAGCCCGTGTGAAAGAAACCTGCGCGTCCTGCAAAAAATAAAGCTGTTGCTGTAGGGTAGTCGTCACTTGCCATACCACTCGAGAAGTAGCCATTATCTGCAAGGTCAATATAACTTTGTGCTGCTGCAACAACGTCTGAATCAGTCCAACTGTAGTCACAGTTGCGGGCTAGCAGTTGGTTGGTTTTTTCGGCTCCTACTATGCGAGCTAAAAAAGCGTAAAACCATTGTGAACCGGGCCAACCAAACTTGTTACCAAAGGCTATAGGGGTAACGCCTACCTCTTTTAAAGTATCGAACGCGCCGAGCAGACCTGCATAGGTATTAATGGTTGTAGGATCGATCCCATTTTCTTCCAAAATAGCTACGTTGTAATAAATTTGGGTGGCTGTATGCATGTTAAGTGGCATGCCGTAATAGCTACCTTCGTAACTTACCGCGCCCAGGGTCCCAGGTGAAAAACGCTCAACGCGGCCAGATTCTGCAAACCAATCGCTAATATCTTCAATCTCGCCGGGTACAACGAACTGATACAAGTTGTTGTTGGCTTCGTGGGTAAAGATGTCAGGTGGATTACCGCTGGTGAAAGCTGTGCGAAGAACAGTAAAGAATTGTTCGTTTTCAATGGCACGTGGGTTAATCCTAATGCCAGGGTGTTCTTCATTGAACTGCTCGATTAATCCTTCTGCTACCGGGCGATATTGATCGCCTGCCCAGCCATGCCAGAAGTCAAGCTCTACGACATCTTGGGCATTCGCTAGGTTGAGCAACAACAACCCTAACAAAAGAGCTGAAAAGTATTTCTTCATACTGATCCTTTCGCTTGTGGAGGCTTTCACCACCAAGGCTTGATATAAAATTGCTATCTTAGGTTAATGCTTGATTGTCACTAACCCTTGACACTGTTTGGCAACTTCAATTTAAATCAAAGCGGCATTTTATCTGAGAACGTTCTCAGCATAGTCGTTTGCATCTCAGTCTGTCAAGTTTGGATTAAACTAATTATATGACCTTAGATTATCCAAGCAGCATGTGTAACATAAAAATGCATAAAGCAGCTTTAAACAAGATTTTTCATGGTTTTGGCTTGCGCAGGTACCATCTGAGGAATCTTTCGGAGCTATTTAAAACGGAGAGACTATGCTTTTGAGAAGGTTGATATGCATCCTCAGTACTAAGATCTCCTAAAATTCCAAGAAGGTTCTCAGTCTATTCTCAAACAGGTTGTTGTAGACTGAGCTTAAATTGGCTTGTAAAGCAATTGTGCATAGTCCAGATACTTGCAAGAGCTGATATCTTTGGGCAGTCTTTTGATAATGCCATATTCTCCATATTCCCAATGTCTCAGTAAGGGTTGATCTGTGATAAATTCTGCCAAAAGAGTAACGATCGTCGATGTTGCCAAAGAGTCCGGCGTGTCATTCCAAACTGTTTCACGCGTTATCAATAATCAACCGCATGTGGCTCCGGCAACTCGGGACCGTGTTCTTGCAGCAGTATCTAAATTGGGCTACCAACCCAACAATGCTGCACGTAGTCTCATAACAAACCGTACGAGCACCTTAGGTCTGTTGGGATTTGGGGTTGGGCTTTACGCTCCTGCGCAGATTGTTGACAGTATTGAACGCGAAGCCAAACGCCAGGGTTATGCACTAGTGATGAGTAGTATGAAAGCGTTTACGATTGACGCGCTCGAGCAAGGCCTTCGTGAGATGGTATCGCTTGCTGTTGACGGGCTAATTTTATTTGTACCTCTTATTGAACTTGATATGCACCGCGTTGAACAGGCTTGTGCAGGCATTCCTTTTGTCCTTGTTGATATACAGCCTGACAGCAACGTTCCTTCTATCAATATCGATCAACGCAAGGGAGCTCAACTCGCAGCTGAGTATCTCATTGCACAGGGGCACCGTAACATTGCACAAATTTATGGTCCTTTGTCAGGGATGGACGGCAAATTACGTCATGATGTCTTCATAGCATCATTAAAGGAACACAACATTGATGTTCTAGCTAATGAAGAAGGGAATTGGAGCAGTTCAGGGGGATATAAAGCCATGCAAACTATGCTTAGCTCGAGCAGATTACCTACAGCTATTTTTGCTCACAATGATCAGATGGCATTAGGTGCTATTCGAGCTGCGAAAGATGCTAATTTGCAGGTGCCTAAAGATATTTCATTTATCGGGTTTGATGACATTCCAGAAGCCGCTTATTTCACCCCACCCCTCACCACAATAAAACAAGATTTTACGGCTGTGGGACAACAATCTGTTGAGTATCTTATAGCCCTCTTGGGTGATGTGCCACCAGCTATACACCAGCGGATTATCATACCTGAACTGATCGAAAGAGAAAGCGTTTTGAAAGTTGTTTAAATTTTGCAATCATAGCGTAAAATTTAAATCGCAACCTAAAGTGCTTCTCAAAACCATCCGGTCGATTTTTTAACGATTTGCTTTTTAACTGATACAGTACGCTGCGATTAAATACAAAACCTATCTTTTCGGATAACAAAAGCTTGTGGTAAAAAGATGAATCTTGGTACGTGTATTGATCGACAAAATAAAATTTCAAGAATTTTATTAAACCCAATATTAGTTAAGGCGATGTGACATCAAGAATTGACAGCTGCCCAGCAGCTTCTTAGACTACAGGGATGCTTGCTGAGCCAGACGCCACCCTTAATTTAGCCAGTTTGTTAGGCTACCAACGCGACGATCTAACTACCGAGGGGCTACTTGCGCCCGACCCTGAGCGCTTAGTGCCTCTTGATTTAACCCTAGTAGGCCCGCTCGAGTGGCGTGTGCGCGTCCAGCGCGTAGGCGGCAGTGACGACGCTTACTTGCTCGAGGGTAAACTTTCCGGGACTGCCAAAATGCCTTGCCGCCGCTGTCTAGATGAGGTAGATGTACCGCTTACAACAAAATTGCTTTACAGCATGGACTACGCACCAAGTTCGCGCCCTACTGCAGGGGGCTTGAGTTTACGCGATGACGACGGCGAAGATGTGCTGGTCATTGAACGCCCACAAATTGACCTGAGCGAGTTATTACTCGAGGTCTTTGCGCTCGAGCTACCCCTCACCGTATTGTGTCGCCCTGATTGCAAGGGGCTATCGCCAGAAGGCATAAATCTCAACGATCATCCCGAGGCTGCTAGCGTAGTTTCATCTACAAACGATGACGAATCAAGCGATAATGCATCGCCGTTTGCAGTGCTTAAAGATTTAGACCTGTAGAATAAAAGCTTGTGTGTTGGGTCTGTTTGACGAAGCTATTTCTAACAACCTCAACCTTATAATGTGAGAGTATCCCAATCCAGTGCGTTTTGACATGTCTACAGCTTGAACGACGCACGCAGCTTACATACGTGTAAGCATTACGTTCCACACAGGTGGACATTGATATTGACAGCTATTTTTCTACGGTTCAATCATGCCGTTATGCTAATGAAGACGTAAATTCATATTAGAAAACGTAGTTTATCTTAGAGGAGAGACATCATGGCAAAACACCCCGTACCCAAAAAGCGTGTATCTCGTTCACGCCGTAATAACCGCCGTTCCCACGACGCGTTGCGTGCACCCACCCTCACAACGTGCCCAGAGTGTGGCAGTAGAACCTTGGCCCACACCGTGTGCAGTGAGTGTGGTACCTACAAAGGTAAACAAGTGCTCGAGGTGGATTACTAATTCAAGCATCTCTATCAAGAGATTGTGCATCATTTTAAAAAGGTTACGCGCAGACGTCACCAGCATCGTTGACGTTATATTGGTGACGGTACAAACGTTGCTGATAAGTTGTTAGTTGTCCCAACTTGTCAACTAGACTAGTGTAATCCATAGGTTTTGGGTTCATAGGTTTTGGGTTCATAGGTTTTGAGTCCATAGGTCTTGGGCTCATCAGTATAGGTTTATATAGCAGTTTCAAGACTAGCTTCCTCACACTACGTGAGTCGATTTCTATTCCCCTAGGTCGCACGCGCAACTGCCTGTGGCAGTTACTCGTGGAAACGCTAATAGTTCCAAATTACAACTTGTAGCTCATTGAAGGCTGCCTCGAGCAGTCTTTTTTGTTGCACGGCGAGCTAGAACAGTAGGTTAGAATGGCGCGTTAACATAGAAGGACGTGATACCTTGTGACTCTTTCTCATACAACCCGTGCAGGGATTGCTGCTTTGGGGGCTTATGCACCTGCCAAGGTGATGACCAACGCTGACTTTGAAGCCATTATGGACACCAGCGACGAATGGATCACCACCCGCACGGGCATTAAACGCAGACACATGTCTGCTGATGACGAATTTACCTCGCACATGGCCATACGCGCTGTTGACGACATGGTCGCCCGCCACGGTGAACAGATTCTTGCTGGTGTGGACATGGTGATTGTGGCAACCAATACGCCAGACGCACTTTTTCCAGCCACGGCGGCACTGGTTCAAGATCATTTTAAACTTAATGCGGGCGCGTTTGATTTGCTGTCGGCATGCTCGGGTTGGCTTTATGCGCTGTCGGTTGCTAGGGCCTATGTTGATTCCGGAACCTGTAAAAAGGTGCTGGCTATTGGTTCTGAGGCCCTTACCAAGCTCATCAACTGGGAAGACCGCAGCACGGCGGTGTTGTTTGGAGATGGCGCAGGTGCAGCCATTATTGAAGCTGTGCCAGCAGAGTTTGGCTTTAAGTCGTTTGTGCTTGGCTCAGATGGTGGCGGCGCAGATCACTTGCACATTCGCTCCGTAGGGCGCTGTCTACCCAGTGGCAAGCCGTTAAGTGACAAGCTCGAGATGAACGGACGCGAAGTTTTTAAGTTTGCTGTTCGGGTCATGAACACAGCCACAATTGAGGCTGTTAACCAAGCGGGCTTGGCTAGTGACGACATCAGCTTATTTGTACCCCACCAAGCCAACTTGCGTATTATTGAAGCGGCACGCGAGCGGCTCGAGCTTCCCCCAGAGCGGGTTGTGGTGACAGTTTACGAATACGGCAACAACTCCACTGCCAGTATTCCCCTAGCACTTGCTCACGCCCTTGACGACAAGCGCATTCAAGAAGGCGATAACTTGTTACTCGTAGCGTTTGGTGGCGGCCTTACCTGGGCGGCGAGTGTGCTCACTTGGGGCGGGTTTCACTGCTACAAAGGGGATGCAGCATGATCGCTGGACTGTTTCCCGGGCAGGGCGCTCAAAAAATTGGTATGGCACAGGATTTTTATGAAGGCAGTCCAGCCGCCAAAAAAATCCTTGATCAAGCTGAAGCGGTGCTACCCGGCCTGCTCGAGGTCATGTGGCAAGGTCCCGAAGAAACACTCACCCTTACGACCAACCAGCAACCTGCCCTACTTGCTGCTAGTGCTGCGGCACTTGCTGCATACCATGATGCGACAGGTCCAAACTTCACCGCAGTAGCGGGGCACAGCTTGGGTGAATTTAGCGCTTACTACAGCACGCGGGCATTTTCTCTTGACACGGCCTTAAAGCTGGTGCGTGCTAGGGCTAGTCACATGCAAGACGCTGTACCGGCAGGCACGGGTACGATGGCGGCCGTCTTAAAGTTAGGCGCTGCGCAAGTTACTGAGATCTGCAAAACCACCCCCGGCGTGGTTGAGGTAGCCAACTATAACTCCCCTCAGCAAACGGTCATTTCAGGTGAGGTTGCTGCTGTGGAGGCAGCTAGTACAACCCTTAAAGAAGTAGGCGGGCGCGTTGTGCCACTAGCTGTGTCAGCACCATTTCACTGCTCGCTCATGGCACCTGCTGCTACTGCATTCAAACAAGACTTAGCAGCTGTAAACTGGCAAAACCTCAGCATTCCGGTGGTGAGCAATGTAGACGCCACAGCAATTATTACAAGTGATACCAGTGTTGACTTACTGACCAAGCAAGTCACCCAATCTGTCTATTGGACGGCTTCTATTGAAACCCTTGTGGATATGGGTACGAAGGTATTTTTAGAATTTGGGTCGGGTGCGGTGCTCACTAATTTAGTTAGGCGCATTGTCCCCAAAGGTAAAGGGGTTAACGCGTTTGCAATTAACGATATGAAAAGTTTAGATAGCGCACTCGAGCAACTTGCCACCCTTGTACTACCTGCGGAGGCACACTAATGGCTGAATCAGAAAGCAAACGGGTATTGGTAACGGGCTCGAGCCGCGGCCTCGGTAAAGCTATTGCCGCAGAATTTGCCCGCCGCGGTCACACTGTTGCTGTTCACTACGTGCGCTCAGCTGAACCTGCTGAGGCACTGGTAGCAGACATTCAGCAAGCAGGCGGCACAGCCCAAGCTTTTCAAGCAGACGTTGCTGACCCCAAAGCCTGTGAAAAGCTCGTCAAAGATGTCCAAAAAGCCTTTGATGGGTTAGACATTGTCGTCAACAATGCGGGCATTACCAAAGACGGCCTCACCTTACGCATGAAGGTTGACGCGTGGCAAGATGTCATCGACACCAACTTATCCAGTGCGTTTTTTATCAGCAAAGCAGCGTTACGCCCCATGATGAGTGCCAAGTGGGGGCGCATCGTAAACATCGCCAGCGTGGTAGGGCTTACTGGTAATCCTGGACAGGCTAACTATGTGGCTGCTAAAGCCGGGCTCATTGGTCTTACTAAAACGCTTGCCAAAGAATACGCGACCAAAAACATCACCGTTAACGCGGTAGCGCCAGGGTTTATTGTCTCTGACATGACGGATCAACTAGACGACACCTTGCGCGAAAGCTACCTCGAGCAAATTCCCATGGGCCGCTTTGGTGCTGCTGAGGACGTCGCCAATGCCGTAGCTTTTTTAGCCAGTGACACCGCAGCGTACATTACTGGGCAAACGCTTACGGTAGATGGTGGTTTGGTGATGTGACCTGGACTTAGTCTGATACCTTCAAGAAAGTGCGTAGGCATGGCAGTTGCACAATGAATCGGTACATCATAAGTCATACAGATTGAGATTGATTCTTGCAGAAGCTAAACAATAGATGAGCGGTAGATATTAATAGATGTCATCTGATGAAAGCTCCCCGTCCCCCTTGCTCCCCGTCCCCCTTACCTGTTAAACCTGCCATACAAACTGGATGACACTGTACTTCTGTGTTTGCAAAGCTTTAACAATACTTGTGGCAGTTCTGGGATTAGTTCCTCAGCACTAAGTGGGTCGATTTCTACTCCTCTAGGTCGCACGCGCAACTGCCACAGCAGTTACTCGTGGAAATGCTATTGCTACGACGCTCAATACTGAAATTGTATCAACATGGATTGTTTAAAATCACGAGTATAGTACCATCCCATTTAAGGTGGGCAGCTTGTGCTTGATCCTCATGAACAACTAGCGGATCGCTATGAAATTGTACGCCGTATTGGTCGAGGTGCTATGGGCGCGGTTTATCTTGCTACCGACTTAAGTGAGCAGCGCGATGTTGCTATTAAAGTTTTAACCTTACCACCAGACGACTACAAAGTCCGTTTCCAACGCGAAGTTCGCTTGATGTCACAGTTGCGTCACCCACATGTGATTGAAGTACTCGACAGCGGTGAGCACGACGACTTGCCGTTTTTGGTTATGGCTTATGTGGCGGGTAAAACGCTTGCTGAACAGTATCCACAAGCTCCACCTGACCTTACCAAGTTGCGCGTTCGCCTCGGGCTAAGTTGTCAGATAGCTAGCGCACTAGCCTATATTCATCGTCAAGGGGTAATTCACCGCGATATTACACCGAGTAACATTATGCTCGAGGGCACTCACTGTTTTCTCATGGATTTTGGACTTGCTAAAACGCAAGATGCTCAAAGCAATTTGCTCACGCACATTGACGACGTAACAGGCACTGCTGCCTACATGAGCCCTGAGCAAATTCAAGGACAACTGCTAGATAGTCGCAGCGACCTTTACGCGTTTGGCTGCTTGTTGTATTGGTTAGTAACTGGGCAAGCGCCGTTTGCAGGGTCAGCGTTGGTAGCTTTGGTTAATGCCCATGTTCAGCAAACACCCCTAGCGCCCTCGAGCTACAACCCACTCACGCCAGCAGCGTTAGATACCATCATTTTGAAGCTTCTTGCTAAAGCACCTGAAGCTCGTTACAGCAGTGCTAGCCAAGTGTTAGTCGACCTGCGTCAACTTGCTTTTGAGCTCGAGGATGTTACCGACAGCACGTTAGACACATTAGCAGGTGTCACAAAGGTATCTCTAGATTTATCTGCTAACCCAACTACCCCATCAATCTCTCAACAACGTCATGTGTCTGCATCAACAGTATCGTCTTTAACACCTAAGCCTTTAACGACGGCACCTTTAGCACCCACGTCCTTAGCACCCACGTCCTTAGCACCTACGTCCTTAGCACCTACGTCCTCAACACCTACGTCCTCAGCACCTACGTCCTCAGCACCTACGTCCTCAGCACATGCGTCTTTTGCAACTGCGCTACCACCATCGCCTCGGCAACGTTTGCTTCATGCACCTCTGTTAGGACGCGCAACCACGTGGCAAAGGTTAGCGGGCAAACTAGCTGCGTTTCCTGAGCGCGGTCATCTGGTGATCATTGATAACGCTGAACCAGGGCGCGGGGCAACTCGCTTACTAAAAGAGTTGTATCGACACAGCCGCGCGCGTGCGTTGCCTGTTGTGATTGTGCGTCACGACGGGCAAAATTTGCTGGGCGCGTGGCTCAAATCACTGCGGCGCTACGCGCAACACGTCGATGCAAAGGGTGCTTATTTGCAGCTCGAGCCGCGTCTTCAAAAGGTGCTCGCAGGTCAGAGTAGTCAGTTAAGCGCCAACCTGGTTGAACCTGCGGACGCATTTAATAGGTTACCTGAAGATGTGTCTTCAAGCCAAACCGGCTTAAACCAAACCGAGCTAAGCCAAACCGGGTTAAGTCAAACCGGGTTAAGCCAAACCGGGTTAAGCCAAGCAAAGTTGCAACAAGACCTGCTTGAGGCTGTGAGCCAGTTGTTTGTCCAGCATCCTTGTGTGGTGTTGGTAGATAACCTCAACAATGCTGATGAAGCTAGCAGCCATTTGCTGTGCCACCTGCTCGAGACAAAAGCGCTAGATGCGTCTTTGGTGGTGCTTGCTGGACGCTGTGACCAAGTTGTAAATCCACTGGGTGACTTTTTGAAGCAAGTTAGTCGTCAGCACACGCGTGTGGGTAACTCAGCTGCGCTCATGCCGTCAGCGCGCTCGAGCTACGTAGCGCTTGAACCCCTGTCAGATGACGCCATGCAGCAATTGCTCGAGGCCCGTTTGGGTGCACCTTTAGAAGCTTCTTTGGCAGCGTATGTGTGTCATCAAGCAGCAGGTAGTCCGCGCGCGGCTGAGGTGTTACTGCGTACCTTACTTGGCGGTAACAAACTCAGCAAGCAAGCTCAACAAGATGAGCAACGTGTGCAGTGGGTTTGGAACGCCCAAGCGAGTCAACTTCCTAGTTCTGCTCAAGACGTGTTGCAAGAACGCCTCAAGCAACTTCCTCGTCGGGTGCGGGCAACGCTTAATGCAGCAAGTACGCTCGGTCTTACCTTCGAGTTTGCAAGCTTACAAGATTTGTATCTCTACGACGTTCTTCAACAGGTACAAGTTAACCAGCCCCAGCCTGACCAACCCCAGCCTAACCAATCTCAGTTGTTACCAATTCAAGCGTCCCAAACATCATCATCAGCACACGCACTTTCAGAAACCAACGCAGCCTCTACGGCAAACTCACCTTCTCATGTTCCCAAAGTTGCTGACAGCACACCGCGCCAAGCAACGGGTCATCAACTTGTGCCCCCTGTACACGATGCAGCAGCCAGCGATGTAGCTAACGATGCAGCTACGGATGACGTAGACAGCCACACTCGTATAGATACTAGTGCCTGCTTAGATAATGATACTTGTGCAGGTAATGATACTTATACAGGTGATGATATTCGTGCAGCTAGTACTCCTCACACAGATAAGGGTGACGGCAGTTGTACCAAGCGCGAAGCTCATTCAGCTGAGATCTCAAGGTCACAAGCCCATCTCAACACGCGCAACTTAAGCCAGACTTTGCGCAACGCACTACTAGATGATCTCACTGTGCTGGTGCAAGCAGATTTTATTCAAGAAACCTCGAGCGGCTACCGTTTTGCCCAGCCTCAAGTGCAACAGTTGTTGCACGCTGACCTCGAGCCGAGCCGCAGACAGCGCTATCACGAACATCTAGCCGAGGTCCTCAGCCAACGGGGTAATCCCGCGCCTGACGTGCTCGCGTGGCACTACGCAGAAGCTAACTTGCCCTATCACGCAGCCGCCCACGCGCTAGCAGCTGCTCGCCGCGCCGAAACCCTATTTGCCAACGACCAAAGCGAAGCCCACTACCGTTTTGCCCTAGACCTTTTACCGCCAGCGTCACCGCAAGCGTTGCAAACGCGTTTAGCACTAGCAGCTGTGCTCGAGCGCACTGGCAAATGGCAAGAAGCGGGCAAGCACTACCAGCACTTACTTGCTACCGAGCTTAAACCGCAAGCTTTACACGCTCTCGGGCGGCTCGAGCAAACCCGCGGTCATTTGCTAAGCAGTGAACGCTACTTGCGCCAAGCGCTACGGCTAAGTCCTCACAAGCAGGCTGTTAACAGCGATCTAGGCCGCACGCTCACCCTAAAAGGTGAATTTGACGCCGCCAAAAGGGTGCTCATTCGCAATTTACGGGCTGCTGAAGCACTAACACCTGACGCTGACAAGCAAGCAAAAGCAATCGCCCAAGCGCATATTGACCTTGCTGAATTGGCAATTCACTGTGGTGACAAAGCGAGCGCACAAACTTCTTTGGCGCTAGCCCAACGTTGCCCCCCTCAGTACCGCCATTTGCACGCCAAAATTCACAACTTGTTAGGGGTTACGTGTAGGTTGCTCGAGCAACTTGATGACGCCGAAACACACTACCACCACGCTGAAACACTATACGAAGAAATTGGCGACCTCGAGCGCAGCCTCAGCGTGCAACTCAACCGGTCCAATTTACTTGCTGACAAGGGCGCGCGCGAAGCTGCGTTTACTGCCGATCGAAGCCTAGCAGCACGGGCTAAACGCATTGGCGATAAAAAGCATGAAGCCATAGCAGTTGCCAACCAAGGCGAAGAGCTACTTGCTCGAGGTGAACTTGATACAGCGTTACAAAAATTACACTACGCGAGTAAGTTGTTTCAAAAACTTAACTACAGTCAGTACCACAACCACGTGCAACTTAACGTCTTGCTAGGCTATATTAGGCAAGGCCACCTTGAAGATGCTTATACTGGTCTAGACGGGCTAAACATTCACTTGCAACACACCTCACAACCGCAGCAACGGGCCCGCTTTGAACTGGTGTTAGCTGAGTACTGGTTGTGGCAACAACAAACAGACCTCGCCGTAGATATTCTTGAAGAAGCCACCGAAACTCTGCGCGTGCTGCAAGACGTTCGCGAAGCCATCGATGGCTACATACTGCTCGCGCAAGCGTATGCGTTTGACAGCCCCAGTGAGATTGAAACTTGTTTAGCGCAAGCTAGTCGTTTAGCTGAGGACGTTCTCGATCCGCTATATGCTCAACAAGTTGCCTATGTGCAAGCTTATCTTGAAGGAAATAGTACGCGCGCGCAGACTGTGAAGATGTGGCTCGAGCAACACGGCTACGGCCACTTTTCCCGTCGCGTACGCAAGTTACTTGCTTTAAGAGCCATTGACTAGACCTGCGCCAGGCTAGTGTTGAGGTGGGTCGGTTACAAATACGTGTACATTCTAATAAATGTCTATTCAGATAGCCTTCAGCTTTGAGAAATAGTATGGCCTTGGCGTTACCTGTTAGCACTATCTAGCGTTTCCACGCGTAATTGCCTGTGGCAATTACGCGTGCGACCTAGGGGAGTAGAAATCGACCCACTCAGTG
>CAZMCW010000052.1:12001-18372 GCA_964564405.1 uncultured bacterium | reverse complement strand
GATGTTGATATCTAAGTCGATGTTGATATCTAAGTCGATGTTGATATCTAAGTCGATGTTGATACCTGAACAGACGACGTAAACAGACGTGAATAGGTGATGATATAGCGTTGAGGTTGAGTTTTACACCACCCTAGAGGCTATGGGTTCTAAATGCTGTAGGTTCTAAGTATTTGTTATTTGCAAGATACAGATAGCAGTAGCGTTCAAGGAACGTGATTCATTCACGTTTCACGTCACGAAGTTATTATAGAGACACTTAAATTCTGTAGGTCAACAGATATACTCGGATACAGTTTAAATCTTTGCAATAAAAGTCTCAGTATATTGTTTGAAGAAACCTGTTTTGACACATTGTACTAATGATATGCTCGAGGCACCTTAGCTTATGAATGACAAACGGGCACCAAGCAGCAGTTCAAATAGTAGCAGTGAGGGTGAGCATGATCGTACTAGTACGCACCCTGCTCAAAAGACTGCTGCACAAGACGGTCAAGTACTTGAGCAGGAACCAAAAAGCCGCGACCCAAGTTCTATAGATCAACCTGAAGCCAGTTTGGCTGAGCAATATGAGGCTCAGCTCGAGCGCTTGCAGCAGCGTTACAACGCTGTGCTAGCTTGATCGTGACGGGTGCATTCAAGCGGTGAGTCAAAGTATCGCTGATGCTGCTGGTAAGCCGGTCCAAGCTCTCGTTGGACAAGCTTGTCAAGTGGTTTTTGCGCACGACTATCCTGCGTTTGAACCTCACTTTTTGAACGCCTTGGCGTCTGGTGAGAGTGTCATGTTTGAGGTTTTATCTAAGCAGTTCATAGGTAGTTGGCTGAGCGTTCGTGTGTATCCTCGCAATGATAGGTTGTTGGTATATGCCCACGATGTTAGTGCGCAGCGCAAAGCCGAAAAAGCCCTTGGGGAGTCTCGTGAGCGGCTCGAGCTACTACGTCAGCGCAGCCCTTTAGGCATTATTGAATGGGACACTAATTTTCGTATTTTGACGTGGAACCCAGCGGCCGAAGCTATCTTTGGCTATACCGAAGATGACATGTTGGGCCGGTCTTGCAGTTTGCTTGTGCCTCCAGATTTGCGGAAGCAAGTTGAAACTGTGTTACAAAAAGCGCTCTTAAGCAAAGTTGTTACCCACAGCATCAATACAAATCTCACCAAAACCGACAAGACAATTACCTGCGAGTGGTACAATGTGCCGCTGACAACTGCTGAAGGTCATGTTGTGGGAATTACTGGACTTGTTCAAAATGTGAGCCGTGAACAACAAGTGACGGACAAACTAACTCGGCTAGCTGAATTTCGCCGCAAGCTCATCGAGATAAGCCGAGATATTCTGCAGCGTGACCTTGACGAGAGTTTATATCAGCATATTTTGCAACAAGCTATTGCTACAATTCCCAACGCGCAAGCAGGAAGCATCGTTGTGGGTGATGCTGCCGGCAATTACCGCTTTGTAGCAGCCGAAGGCTACAACTTAGATACGCTCAAGTCTTGGTTACTACGCGAGCAAGACTTAGCCGTATTGCCAAATGAACGCGCGTCACGCTTTTTCCGTACCGACTTTGAAGACAAGCTTAAGTCGCTTGGGCCAGAGGATTACAAGCATTTTAGAGAAGTTGGGCGCGTACGTGACATTCGGGTAAGTTTGTCGACACCGGTTAGTGCCGGTAAAAATCAAAAAGGTGTCTTATTCATAGACAATTTTGAAGACGATCAAGCATTTACAGATGACGCCCTCGAGATGGCTGAAATCTTCGCCGGACAAATTGGGGTCTATTTGCGCAGGTTGCAACTCGAGACAGAATTGCGCGAGCGCGAAGTGCGCAACCGAGCGTTGTTAGAAGCTTTACCAGATACCATCAGCCGCCATGATGCTGCCGGGCGCTATCTGGATATACGACCTGGCATGAACTATGCAGCAGCATATTCACCAGCTGAACTCCTTCACAAACCACTAGAAACCTTTATGAATGATGACAACAGTGAGGCCATGCGGGCATTTCAAGAAGCACACGACAAAGCCCGTCAAACTGGCCAGATGCAACGCACGGAATACAGTTTTATATTTCAAGGTAAGCGGCAGTATCGTGAAGTGCGTGTTGTGGCAACAGATGCACTGACACCAACTGTACGGACACCAACTGTACGGACACCAACTGTACGGACAAAAGAGGGTGCTACTGACGCAGAACAAGCTAGTTCAGACGTTGAAACCATTGCCATTGTGCGTGATATTAGTCCGCAAAAAGCAGCTGAGCAAGCTGTCCTTGAAAGTGAAACTCGCTACCGCATCATTAGCGATGTTATGACAGACGTGCTCTATGCCTACAAACGCAACGAGCAAGGTAGTTTTAGTCGCGACTGGAACAGCGGGCTAGGTGAGGTTAAACTCACCGGCTACAACACCGAAGAAATAGATGCTATGGGCGGTTGGCCGAGTATTGTCCACCCAGAAGATATTGCCAAGGTCAATTATCTGTCACACCCCTCGAGGCGTGAACGGGCGGTTGTGGAATACCGCATCATTACCAAAAGTGGCAATGTTAAATGGATACGTGACTTTTCAAGGGCTGTTTTTGACGCTAGCGGAGCCATGATCACGACACTTTACGGTGCCAACCAAGACATTACTGAGCAAAAACTAGCTGAGCGGGCTTTGGAATCTGCGAAAGGAGAGCTCGAGCGCGCCCTAGCTGAAAACAACGCCATCTTAGAAAGTATCACCGACAGTTTTGTGTCTGTAACAAATACTTGGCAACTTAGCTACATCAACAAACGCGCCCTTTCATACACACCTTTCGACAGTGCTGAGCAAGCGTTAAGTGCGTCTTATTTTGATGTTTTTTCTTTTGTGAAAGAGCACGATCTAGAAACTGTATTTGCACAAACACTCGAGCAGCAAACTCCCAAACAATTAGAACTCTACTGGCGCGACCGCTATGTTTGGCTGGAGATGCGTATCTACCCAACGCGCAGTGGCCTAGCGATTTATGCAACAGACATCAGCGAACGCAAACACATGGAACTAGCATTGACAGCGAGTAACCGTGAACTTAACCAGCACGTGAGTGAACTAGCTGCTTTAAACACGATGATGCGCACGCTTACAACGGCAACAACCGTCATGCAAGCCCTTCAGTTGGCTGCGCCGATGATCGCAAGTTTACTCAATTCAGACAGTGTTTTAATTAGCTTACTAGAAGCTAGTTCACCAAAAGCTGAGCAAGTACAGCCTACTGATGCTCAACGGACTCAGGACACTCAAGGGACCCTAGATGTCCAAGATATTCAGGACACCCAAGATGTTCAGGACACCCAAGATGTTCAGGACACCCAAGATGCTCAAAACGTTCAGGATCCCCAAGATATTGAAGACATTCAGAATGCTCAAAATTCTAGCCAGCCTATAAGTGCTCATAATCTTAAGGACGGCTTTGCTTTGGAAGATAGCCTTGACTTAGTAGATGATGATCTAATGGGTCAGGGCTTGGTGACTAACAACCTAATGACTAATAACCCAATGGCTAACCATCTAGCAGATGACACAATAACCTATTTACACGAGTTGGTGCGCTACGAGCAAGGGCAGGTTACCTGTTTTGATACGGATGAAAACTTGTGGCGTCTAGATGAAGACCGGGCGGCACGTTTAGCAATTCGTGACAACACGCCTATTTATACGCCTAACGTCACGGCTATTGACCCCGCTGCGTTTTGCGAGCAACAGAATGACAGTGCGTCTGAACTAGTGGTAGCCTCAGCTGCACCAGATGATGGTTGGCAGGCAGCTTCTAATAGAGCTGTGCCAGCAACATTAACATCTTCAATAGCATCATCTTCTTTTGTAGGCCGGGACGCTAGAAGTCGAGACGCTGGAAGTCGGGACTCTGGAAGTCGGGACTCTGGAAGTCGAGACGCTGGAAGTCGAGATGTTGTGGGCCAAGATTCTGTAGGTAATGACAGTATATCCAGCGATAATGTACCTAGCGTACCTAATGCGAGTCAGTCACTCAACAAGTCGCAAGGCTACAACTTATTGACATTGCCCTTACATGCCCAACATGCACCTATTGGTATTTTGCGGTTGGCACTTGCTAGTGGACGTGCGTTTACAGATGGTGAGATGGAACTTGCGCAGACGGTAGCTGGGCAGATTGCTAGTGCTGTGAGTAATTTGCGGCTTTTAGAAGTACAACGCCGTATTAACCGCGACGTACAAGATGCTAACCGCCAGCTCGAGGACACCAAAGCGCAACTTGAACTCAAAAACAAACGCCTTGTGACGCTAAGCATTCGGGACGCACTCACTGGTATCTACAACCGCCGTCATCTTGAAACGCAACTCAGTAAAGAGTTTGCTAGAGCCGTGCGCTACAACACACCACTGAGCGTCATGTTGTGCGATATCGACAATTTCAAACAAGTTAACGACAACTTTTCGCATGCTATTGGTGACGATGTACTGCAGCAGGTAGCCACCATCATGCAGCAAAATACGCGCGACATAGATTTGGTCGCCCGCTACGGCGGTGAAGAATTTGTGGTTGTATTTCCTGCAACGCCCCGTGGTGACGCACTTCAAGCTTGCGAGAAGATTAGAAAATTAGTTGCAGATTACCCTTGGCATAAGTTGGCTCGAGGCTTGCACGTAACCCTCAGTCAAGGTATCAGCGACGACCTCAACGTGAACAATCACGAAGAGATGTTAAGCCATGCTGACAAATTCCTTTACAGAGCCAAAGGTGCAGGTAAAAACCGCATTGCTACAATCGACCAAGTTTTCCCGACAGATAGGGGTTAAAAATGTCGATGCATCAGCTTAGGAATTTCCTCTAACAATTCCCTCTTGGTGAGAAGCGATATTTCGTGTTCCAATCAACAGTAGTAGAGAGTAGCAGTTCCAGGATCAGTTACCCCGCACTGAGTGGGTCGATGTCTACTCCCCTAGGTCGCACGTGCAACTGCCTGTGGCAATTACTCATAATTATCTCGTGGAAACGTTAAGAAGATGCACACGCTTGCTCGTCTTACCCAACAGGGGGTTGTCAAACGCGCAAATATCTGTTAAACTCCCTGTTGGCTTCGGTGAGCCTGTAATCGGCGGTAGCTCAGTGGTAGAGCGGTCGGCTGTTAACCGATTGGTCGTAGGTTCGAATCCTACCCGCCGAGCCAATTTCCCTCTAGTACGTTGCTAGAGGGTTTCTTTTTGCGCGTTTGAGGCAACATCTTATACAACCTATAGCAATGTGCATCAACATTGAGCTATAAGTTGCGTAGGTCTATTAATACTCGCTTGGCTCAGTAACCATGGGACTAGCTATACACTTACAGCTAATGCCAAAGTTGAGGTGAGATCTATATACGGACGCGCTATACCGATGTGCTGTGTGGTGACATAACAGCTGTGTAGTGATGCAATGTAAGGTCCTGCATGCAAACGCGTTCATGCTAGGATAGCAGCGTGCCAATTGGAGTATTTTTCTTGCTGCTCATAGGACTCATCAGCTTGGGGGTGTGGGCAATTGGGAGCGGCTTAAAACGTAGCCGCGAGACTGCTATGACGCGCTCAAAGTTATCTGCCCAAGTACTTTCAGCGTTGGCTGACCCCTACCGAAGTATTCTGTACGAAGCGCTCGGCTGTTTAAACGATATTCGCAGTCAACTAGGCAATGCACCACCGTCTTTACGCCGCAATTTAGCAGACATGGCTGCACGGGTTGAGGTTATTCTCGAGCGGGCATTGCCCAGAGCTAGGCACGGCAGCCAGTTGATTGCTTATTTGCAGCAAATTGACCGTCAAGAAGGGGCTGTTTCAAGCGCTACAGATGATCAGACAACGGCGAACTTACAACGCCAAGCTAACGACATCGAAACCGAGTTGCGTGATCTTCTGACCCAGCTTGTCACCTTGCGGCACAAAAGTTATCAGGTCCTTGGTGATGCCGCTCGTATCGACGTTGGTGTGTCTAACGCCAGAGACTTACAAGATGTGATGTTTGAACTTGACGCGCTAGAAGATGTTTACGCGGCGTTACCGAGTTTAGATGATGATGTTCAGATGAGTTCTTATAAGACAGGGCGGAATGCTCGAGCTGTCACCAGCAAACGCTCGTCTAGCAAATAAGCAATACTTGGCGACATGCTCTAGTGTTTCTTGACGATGTTTCTTGATGATTGGGTTTAACGTTTGAGACCAACCCACAAGTTAAGCAATAAAAATCACAAGCGCGTTGAAGTCCCCTGCCTTATGATTGAACGTAATGACCTCAAAGCTAATATTACCTACTGTAACGAGTCGGCGTAGCCGTCAGCGAGTTAGCGCAGCGGGGTTATACTTGCTGCTGTGCTTAGCTTTAGCTGCTTGTGC
>CAZMCW010000052.1:9793-11991 GCA_964564405.1 uncultured bacterium | reverse complement strand
GCACCAAGTTCTAACCCAGACCGCGTTCGAATTGAGCAACTTGCCGCCGAGACCAGTTTTTATCCGCGTGAAACAGGTGCGTTGTGGCAGTATTTGCCTGCTGGTGAGCGGGTGGATAGCATGCCAGCTGTGTTGCGGGTGGAAGGGCCCAGTCTGGTTGACGGGCGGCGGCTCATTGCTTGGCGTTTAGTTGGCCGCGGTATCGATGCGTTGGCCTACAAAGACTACCGTCCAGACGGCGTATTCACCTACCGTGAAACGCGTCCTGGTGCGGTTATTTCGTTTAATCCTCCGGTGCAAGAACTACCGGCTGAAGGGGCGCTTAACCTAGGTGCGTCGTGGGGTGGGTCTACCCAAGCAACGGTGTTTTTTCCTGAAGCGCGTCCCGAAGATCAGTTTCGCACGCTACTTATCGACTATCAATACAATGTGATCGACCTGCGCCAAGTGACGGTTGAAGCAGGTACGTTTGATGTGTTTGTGATCGACTTTGAAAGCCGCAGCTTTGATGATGAGGGTAACGCCCTAGAAGTGCTCGAGCAAGAAATCTGGTTTGCACCTTACGTCGGTGAAGTTCGCAACGATGTTGGCTTTGTTCTAACCGACACCAACTTTGATTTACGTACCGTATCGCTGTTCTAACCGTAAGACTGTTCTTGATCGAAGGAATGTTGTTGGTAGCATGCTTACATGTAGCGTTTCCACAAGTAACTGCTACAGGCAGTTGCACGTGCGACCTAGGGGAGTAGAAATCGACCCGCTTAGTGTGGGGAACCAACCCTGGAGCTGCTAATGGTGTCTAAAATTATGCGCGTGGTTGATTTGTTAATGCTTGTAGTTACTCACGCTTATAGAAGTTATGACGCATGTGAGTGTAATGTCCAAAAAATATCTTGTTGAGCGACTCGAGCCAACCTCAACAAGATATGAACGCAAGATGAATCTAAAACTCAGAAAACAGCACTGAGTCCTACAGAGACGTTCAAAACGCCTTGCGTAAACTGATTTATGCTCAAGTTAGACGTAACCAGATTCGCAAACTACCTTACTGCTTGGTACAGAAAACACACCACAAGGGGTACAATGGGGTCATTTTATGAATGATTCTGTCAAGATGTCCTCACCAGAGCAGCCTAACTTAGATATCACCCAAGACACCATAACGAGCCCCCCAACGCCTTTGTCTCATGCTGGTTTGCAACAGGAAACACCTCGAGAAACACCTCGAGCGCCACGCGGTGAGTCAGTGCTCGAGCGCGTCAACAGTTCAGCAGATGTTAGTAAGTTATCGCGCACTGAACTCCATCAACTAGCTGACGAACTGCGCAGCGAGATCATTCGGGTGTGTGCGCTTGGAGGTGGGCATTTGGCCTCGAGCTTGGGTGCAGTTGAATTAACTGTAGCGTTGCACAGCCTCTATGAGAGCAGTCGCGACCGCCTCGTCTGGGACGTAGGGCATCAAACCTACGGTCATAAGATGATTACCGGCCGCAGGCACCTTATTGACAGCATTCGTAAACCGGGTGGGCTCGCTGGGTTTACCGCCACCAGTGAATCTCCAGATGACGCGTTAACCGTTGGACACGCAAGTACCAGTTTGGCGGCAGCGTTTGGCATGGCCCTTGCCCGCGACGCCCGCCAAGACGACTACGATGTTGTGGCCGTCATAGGCGATGGCGCGTTGACAGGCGGACTGGCGCTAGCTGCGCTCAACCAAATTGGGCACGTTAAACCCAACATGACCATTGTGTTAAACGATAATGAAATGTCGATTAGTGAAAACGTGGGCGCGCTCAACCACTACTTAAATACCTTGCAAGTGCAACCCTGGTACCGCGATGCTGAAGCTCGAGGGAAGGCTTTGCTCGAGCGCATTTGGCACCCGCTAGTAGAAATTACCAGCCGTGCTAAGCAAGCTACGCGGCGCTTTTTAGACCCTGCTAGTGCCAACCCGTTTCACGCTATGGGCATACGTTACGTAGGACCTATTGACGGACACGACATTGATCAACTTTTGTACTATTTAAGCCACGCTCGACAACTTACAGGGCCAACCATGCTCCATATTGTAACTACTAAAGGCAAAGGCTACAAAATCGCCGAGTCCGATCCCATCTACTGGCACGGCCCCCCCAAGTTTGACGCTGACAAACCCGTCAAAACGGGTAAAGGCTACACTTGGTCAAATGCGTTTGGGG
>CAZMCW010000052.1:1730-9783 GCA_964564405.1 uncultured bacterium | reverse complement strand
TATCACCGAGTTGGCAACGCAAGACGACCGCGTTTGGGTCATTACCCCGGCGATGCGCGAAGGGAGCGGTTTGGTAGGGTATAGCAAAACTCACCCTAAGCGCTATTTAGACGTAGGTATCGCTGAGGATGTCTCGGTCACAACCGCAGCAGGCTTGGCGCTACGCGGCGAAAAGCCAGTAGTCGCAATTTACAGCACCTTTTTGCAACGCGCTTATGATCAAGTAATTCATGATGTTTGCCTCGAGAACCTCGACGTACTTTTTGCCATTGACCGCGCCGGCTTGGTTGGCGGCGATGGTGCTACCCATCAAGGTATTTTTGACATGGCTTATTTGCGTGCGTTGCCCAACATGTCCATCGCCATGCCCAAAGATACAAACGAATTGCAAGCTCTACTCAAAACAGCACTTAGCCAGCCTGGCCCCAAAGCTATCCGTTGGCCGCGTGGTAAAACAGCAGCGCCCAAAGCCCGCACTGTAGACACTTGGGACAATGTAGCTTGGGGGAGTTGGGAAGTTCTTAAAGAAGGTACAGAAGCAACTATCTTAGCCATTGGTCCAACGATTGAACACGCGCTAGCGGCAGCTCAGGGTTTGCCTAACGTAGGAGTGGTCAACGCGCGTTTCATTAAACCCTTGGATGAAGCGATGTTAACTGATCTAGCACAAAGCCGTTTGCTGATAACCGTGGAAGATCACGTGCGGCACGGCGGCTTAGGTTCAGCCGTAGCAGAGACGCTTAAAGACTTGGGGCTCGAGGTTCCCTTGGTGCGCTTAGGGTTACCAGATAGCGTCATTCCACACGGCAACCCAGCTGCTCAGTACAGCGAGTTTGGCATTGATGCTAAAGGTATCCGTCGCAGCTTAGCCCAAGCAGGTATTGATGCAACGGTTAATGTAACCGAAGCTTCTGTATCATCCTAGCTTTCTCGAGTTTTTACATAAAATAATCCCTGATGAACTCATTGATACACCTGAGAAGCTAAAAGCTATCCTCCGCCGTTGTCATGTCGTCATTACCGCTCACAAACCAAGGTCGATTTTGAATGTTGGTTCTACTAACGGCTGTTGATCTGACAAATTGTGAGCTAGGTCATGAGCTGTTGCACTCGAGCCCTCACAGTTCACCAATAGCTTCTAAAATAACGGTACACATGTATTCCAAACGTGCTCGTTCAAACCCACCAAGATGTTACCTGTGAATCAAGACTTACTGCTGTGGCTCGTCAGCATGCTTGGTGTCACGATGGTGTTTGTAGGCTACCCGCTCACCAAGGTTGTGCTACTAGGTGCAAGTGCATTTTTAGGGTTTCAGTGGGGGTTTACCCTTTACAGCCAAGTGTTATCTAACTGGTTTGTCAGTGCGCCGCATGATCAATGGTCCGTGCTTTCAGGATTGTGTGCGGCGTCTTTATTTGCATTGGCAAGTTGGCTTTTATATGGTGTTACCTTGTTTACGGCTGGCACCACGCTAGGCGTTTGGTGGGCTTATCGGTTGTTTGAAACCGCTTGGGTATCGGTCGGACTGTTGGCACTTGCTTGCGGAATTGCGTTTACGGTGCTTGCCCGGCCTCTTGTGATTGTTGCAAGTGCGCTAGCTGGTGCGTTGGCAGCTGTGTCGTTTCCAGCGTTTTTGTGGGGCTATTTGGAAAGTCCGCTGGATTTGCTGCTTGTAGAAGCGCGTATACCCTTACATCTTCGCATAGGTTTAAGTGCGCTAGTAATCTGCGTTGCCACGGGTGGTGCTATTTATCAGATGCAACACTTTGGTTCTGCAGCAAGTGACCAAAGCTCACCACCCACTGCCCCAAGCAAGCAGGTGACGGCACTCCCACCACAATCAAGCTCGAGCCAAACGAGCATGTAAAGTCAAAGTATCTTGTACTAAGCCTAGTATGTCAAGATGATGACATCAGCAAACTACAACGAAATTTACCGCTAGTGTCACTTAGGTTAAATGTGCTGACAAGTTAAATATGCTAAGGTGAGCATATATTTGAGCACATCACCTAAACTTACATCACCTAGACTGACTGTTGGCAAACCCAAAATGTACAATTTGAGCCCACTGGCGTTACACTAGTGTCAAACTAAGGTTGTCAAGATGATGTCATAAGGAGCCACTCATGTCTCAAGCTACTGCTCAATCTGCTGCCCAGAACCTTGACCTCATCACCATGGGCCGTTCTTCTATTGATTTGTACAGTAACGATGTTGGTAGCCCGTTTGAAGACATCACCAGTTTTGCGGCGTATGTAGGCGGCAGCCCTACCAACATTGCCGTAGGTGCGCGCCGCTTGGGGCTGAATACCGCTTTGCTCACGGCGATTGGTCAGGACAAAGTTGGTGACTTCATCAAAGCTTTTTTAGATACTGAGGGTATCATCACCGACTATATTCCGGTTAAGCCAGACGCGCGCAGTAGCGCTGTGGTGCTGGGTATTGAACCGCCAGATACCTTTCCCTTGGTTTACTACCGCCATGCTGCGGCTGACATGCAACTGACCATTGATGACGTGCTCGCTACTCCAATTGCTGACGCGAGGGCGCTCGAGCTAGCAGGTACGAACCTAGCTCTAGAACCCAGCCGCAGTGCGTCTTTTTTTGCTGTTGAACAAGCTCGAGCCAGTAACACAACTGTCTTTTTCGACTTTGACTTTCGCGCTGACCAGTGGCACGACCCGCGTGCGTTTGGCGTGAACGTGCGGGCGCTCTTACCGATGGTAGACATTGCCCTAGGTACCGAAGAAGAAATCAACGCCGCCATGCTCGTAAGTCCAGAAGACATTGAAATTCGTGACCAACAGATTAGCGCGCCCACCATTCGCGGCAACTTAGCAGCTAATATCGCCGCTATTTTGGCTGTTCCTAACGGGCCAGAAGCACTTGTTGTGAAACGCGGCAGTCAAGGTGCAACCGTGCATCTGCGTTCAGGTGAGGTTATCACCGTACCTGGCTTCCCGGTAGAGGTCTACAACATCCTCGGTGCAGGAGATGCCTTTGCAGCAGGGTTCATTTATGGGCGCTTAAAAGGCTGGGACTACTACAAAAGTGCGCGCATGGGCAATGCCTGTGGGGCAATTGTGGTAACGCGGCATGGCTGTGCTAATTTTATGGGGTATGAGGAAGAAGTGCTTGCTTTTGTGAATGAGCATGGTGGGTTTTAGAAAGGTTAGCCTGCTTTTATGGCAATCAGTCAGAAAGACATAAAACTTCTTTGGGGACGATCAGGTAACAGATGTTCGATCTGTAAAACAGAACTCACACAAAATAGCTCAGCATTGAATAGTGAGTTTACTCTTGGCGAAATGGCGCATATAGTGGGTGAAAAAGAAGATGCTCCAAGAGGGACAAGTGTTCTTTCATCTGATGAACGAAATAGCTACCATAATTTGATTTTACTCTGCCCAACAGATCATACTATTATTGACAAAAATGAAGCAGACTAGCCAATTGAAAAGCTTCATCAATTAAAGTCTGAACATGAACTATGGGTTCGAGAAACTTTAAGCACCAGAGAAGACTTACAGGGTCAAGCAAATAAGTTGATTGTTACCCATATTATTGACGCTACTGTTGAAATCTGCAAATTTTCTACATGGAAAGATTGGACGAGTTGGGCCTTATCTTCTGTTCCACAATGGGATGCCGACTTTCCACTTCAGCTTTTTGAGCATTTGCAAAAAGTTAGAGCAGCGATTTGGCCAGATGAGCTTGAAGAATTAAAAAATGCCAGTTTGACTTTGGCAATATTATTGCATCTTGCAGCTGAAGAATTTCTTAAGCATTGTAAAAGAGATGGTGATTGTCTTCATGTAGTTCAATTTTATAAGGAATACGGCTTCAACGAGAACTATGATAGAGATGTGAAATTATATGAAGCATGGTTAGATCAATGTTACTACTGGGTCACGGAGGCTACTAAAGCTGCAAATTGGTTCGCCGACATTGTCAGAAGAGATGTTAATCCACTTTTCTTTGTAGAGAACGGAAAGTTTGGGCTACTGCAAGGTCCTTTTGAAGATTTTAAGTACTATTTCACGGTCCCTGAATTTAGTGATGACGAAAAGCAAAAATTACCCTCTTCTTTACACGAAAAGCTTTGAACTGTGCATATGTAATTTTAACTGTAAATTTGAATAAAGTGTTTTAATTGTCATCATGATAATATATAACCTATGTCATTAACTAATCTTCCCAAAAATCTTCCCGTCCCCCAAGACGATGGCGCTGCTGACCATCTGCTAGGCATGACCTTGCCAGACATCTCACTACCTGGAACAGATAACAAGCCGCATCACCTCAGTGCATTCGAGGGGTATCTGGTTATCTACGTTTATCCTATGACGGGCAGACCAGATGTTTCCCTGCCAGACGGTTGGGAAGCCATTCCGGGCGCACGTGGATGTACGCCGCAGTCGTGCAGTTTTCGTGATCATTACGCTGACTTGCAGCAGCACGGCGCGCAGGTTGTCGGCCTCAGCACACAGTCAACAGCGTATCAACAAGAAGCAAAAGCGCGTTTGCACTTGCCTTATGAACTATTGAGTGATACGCAGATGCAGCTTAAACACGCGTTGTCTCTCCCAACGTTTGCAGTCGAGGATATGGAACTCTACAAACGGCTTACGCTGATTGCGCACAGTGCCCGGATTGTCAAGGTGTTTTACCCGGTGTTTCCACCTGACCAAAATGCAGCAGATGTGCTGGCGTGGCTAGAACAGCATCACTGCTAGTGTTTGTCTGGCATACAGCTATGACCTCACCGATAGACCATCACAATGTGCAACAATTTGTTCAGTTTTTGCGTGAGCAACACAAACTTTTGCCATCACCTATGATTGTTGCCTTAGACGGGCGCAGTGGTTCAGGTAAGTCAACTCTTGCAAGACTAGTTGCAGATGTGTTGAACGCTAACCATCCAGATGCGCCAATGGTCACGGTCATTGAAGGGGATCAGTTTTATGCAGGCGGGAGTGATAGCACTTGGGATGCTAGATCAGCCCAAGAAAAAGCTGCGAATGTGATTGATTGGCGGCGTCAATATGAGCTACTAACGGCTCTTCGTGAACAGGGCGTAGCATCTTGGCAGGCATTCGATTGGGGAAGTGAGACTTGGGACGCTGAGCCAGTACCGCTCAAGCTTGCGCCCATTCGCACTACTGCGACTGACATCATCCTCCTCGAGGGTGCCTACAGTGCTAGACCTGAACTTGCAGACGTTACTAACCTGCGTGTGTTGGTGACATCCCCAGACAAACTACGCCGTGCGCGCTTACAACGCCGTGAAGGTGAAGCGTATCAAGCAGATTGGGAAGCGCGTTGGTCTGAAGCAGAAGCGTATTATTTTAGTGAGGTTATGCCTGAAGGTGTGTTTGATTTAGTGCTAGTCAATACTTGAGCGTGTGCAGCAAAAGAACGCCATTAACCCTTCACTGCCCCCATCGTCAACCCAGACACGATCCAGCGCTGAATAATTAACGTCAAAATAATAACGGGTAAGGTAATCAGCACCGCCGCCGCACCAAGTCCGCCAAAGTCAATCTGCCCGTAACTGATGAAGTTAAACACTGCAACTGGCACAGGTTGCGTGCGCGGGCCGGACAGTACCAAGCTAAACAAAAACTGATTCCAACTAAAAATAAACGCCAAAATGCTAGCTGCCACAATGCCTGGAGTAGATAGTGGAATAATCACCCGCAAAAATGCACCAATGCGGGTTGCACCGTCTACAAACGCGGCTTCTTCCAGCTCAACCGGTACACCTTCAAAAAAACTAATCATAATCCAGATGATGAGCGGCAAGCCCACAATCAAATGGGTGAGGGTAAGCGCTACAAACGTGTCAATTAACCCAAGTGCCCGAAACGCCAAGTACCACGGCACAAGATAGGTGATGTAGGGCGTTAAGCGTGCGACTAAAATGGCGAGTGCCAGTCCGTTTTGTTTGAAACGTGCAATCGAGTAAGCAGCAGGAAGCCCTAACACCAGCCCAATAAGGGTTGATAGGGCAGCAATGACAAAAGAGTTCCACGTAAAGGTAAAAAAGTTATTGCGGCGGATGACGTTTTGGTAGTTCTCGAGCGTCGGTCTAAACCACCACACAGGCGTGGGACTTACGTTGTCTACTTGGTTGCGAAAGCTGGTTAAGAGCATCCAATAAAATGGGAAGAGCATAACGACCAGCACAAACGCAATTAACAGATAGATACCTATTGTTTGTAGCCGCTGGTTACGTTTCATGCGTTTAATGCGGCGGGTAGCATCTGTTTGGGGTAAGCGCATAGGCGCAGATAAGGGGCGCTGGCTCATGCGTTCCTCCGCAGTAGGTTAAGCAACATGGCTACACCCAGCACCACAAACATCAAAAAGATAAGCAGTGTGGCCGCGTAGCCTGCCCGAAAAAATGCAAAGCCTGTCTTAAATGCGTAGACGTTGAGGGTTTCTGAGGCTGTTCCTGGGCCGCCCTCGGTAATCACATAGATAATGTCAAAGGTTTTGAGGGCGTCAATTGATCGCAAGATGACCGCGACCACAATAGCAGAGCGAATCGCGGGTAAGGTAATGCGCCAAAAAGACTGCCAACTGTTGGCACCATCAATTCTGGCAGCTTCGTAGTGATCGAGCGGAACGCCTTGTAAGGCTGCTAGCAAAATAAGTGCAATCATCGGTGACCACTGCCAGACATCCACCAAAATAAGGGACGGAATAGCCAAATTAGATTGAGCGACCCACAACGAACGTGGTAAGCTCAAACTTTCTAAAAAGTAGTTGAGCACGCCCAAACTGGGGTTAAACATAAGCGCCCAAATAAGTGCAATAGCCACCGGCGTTGTCACCATCGGTAACAAAATAACCGTGCGAGCGAGTCCCTTACCCGGAAATTTGCGGTTAAACAGCACCGCTATAGCCAGACCTAGGACAAGCTGAATTGGCACGGCTACCAGCGTAAAATAAAACGTATTGCGCACGCCGTTCCAAAAGCGCCAGTCCCTCAGCGCTTGGCTAAAGTTGGCAAGCCCCACAAACGACGGCGCGCCGCCCACAAACCAACTGTAGAGTGACAAGATAAAGTTGGCGATAACTGGTAAAACAATCAACACAAAAATGGCGAGAATGGCAGGCAAGGGAAAGAGCCAAGGTGAGTGTTTGTGGATGAACTGAGCTGTCCGGCTCATCAATGACCTCCGTAGGTGTGTTGTAGGTAGCTAGCGTTGACGTGCGTTAATAAGCTTATCACTGCTAAATGCACACAACACTATCTGATAAAAATGGCTTGCTGTTTGACCGTGTTGTGAGGTTGGTGTGGCAAAGCATATAGTAACAAAGCATGTAATAAGCGAGAGTTGTCGAACAACCCTCGCCTAATTGAACTTATATTACTAAATTAATGTTACTTGGTAATTACTGAGTACGCGCGATGATGCGGTCCATTTCTTGGGCAGCACGCTCGAGCGATTGATTGACATCGCTACCATTGAGTGCAGCTACAATGGCTTGTCCGTAAGCATCACGAACTTCGGCAACAGGTATGACTGGCGGGTTCCAGTTGGGTTGCCCAGCATCAAATGAACGCTGAGATGCGTCAATCCAGTCGGCGGGAGCGGTGGCTTTGAACTCTTCATCTTCCCAAGCTGAACCGCGTGCAGCAGGGATGCCGTCTAGCGCAGCTAAACGCTGGTTTTCTTTGGAGAGTGCCCACTGGATGAAATACCAAGCAGCTTCGGGGTTTTGGGAGGCAGCGTTGACGCTAAGTCCCCACGTGATAACCGCAGGCACGCGCCCGGCTGGACCTTCTGGTAGGGGGGCGTAGCCCGTGTTTTCGCGGACAACGTCCACAGCTTGCTCGGGATCTTCCATGATGGCGCGGAATACGTTGGCGTCAAACATCATGGCAGCTTGATCTTGGGCGTAGAGGCTGGTGACTTCTGCCCAGTGCATGTTGGCAGGTCCAGGCGGGCCAAAGTCGCGCAGCAGTTGGGCGTAAAAGTCGAGTGCTGCAGCGCTACCTTCGCCAGCTAAAGCGGAGTTACCTTCGTCATCTAGCCACTG
>CAZMCW010000052.1:0-1683 GCA_964564405.1 uncultured bacterium | reverse complement strand
TCCGCCAAAGGTGTATAAAAAGTTGACAATTTGACTGGTAGCGGCTGCCCCACGTCCGCGCATAGCAAGACCGGCACGCCCATCCGTGTTGAGGATTTCTGCGTATTCGCGTAGTTCGTCCATGGTGGTGGGTGGGCCTTCTAAACCAGCAGCCTCGAATAGGTCTTTGCGATAAAACAGCAAACTGGACTCAATCTGGAGTGGTAATCCAAAAGTTTGTCCGTCTTCGCGGAAGCTGCCAATGGCACCCTCAAAAAAGTCGTCTAGGTCAACGTCTGGACTGGTGACACTAGGGTTGTCGATGAGGTCGTCGATGTAGCGCACCCAACCTGCGCCCAAGTACTGCGCGCCCACTTGGCCGGGAGCGAGCATGTAGCCGTCGAGGGTGTCTGCATCACTACTGGCCTCTAATAACCTACGCTGTCTAAACTGATCTTCGGGGAAAATCTCGAGCGTCACATCAATACCAGTAAGTTCTTCAAACTCACCAACGTAAGGCTCCAAAAAGTTAGTAAACGGGTGGCGGTTCATCAAAAAGCGAATTTCTGTGCCTTCAAATTGACGCCAATCAAAGTCTTGCGCGAATGCGCTACTAGCAACAATCAGCAAACTAAGCACAAGTATGATGTGTAGAACGCGCCTACTCAAGCGAGATGTCATTATCTACCTCCATTTAAATTGTCTAACACGTTACGTGAACCCTACTAGCATAACACCGTCTACTGTTGACAAAATGTAGCAACAGTAGAACACGGTTTAGTACAAGCGTACTCAGCTCACCTGATGGTCAAGAGAGGCGCTAGCATAGGTTCGTGATTGTGGCACCAGTCATACAAATTTGGTGTCTAGTGCTAGACGTGATTACCTGCATCTTATCACGTAAAAGTATCAAAATAGTGTCCTACGACAATAGAGCTGTACTTGAGTAACGGTAAGCGTTACTTGATGACGTGGGTTGGGTGTGGAACATGCTTTATGTGTACAAAATGTTGCAACAACTCTGCCTTCGGGTAATATAAAGCAAAAGAAAAACCTAAAGCAGATAACCTATTAATTTAAAAACCTACTTTTATGAGGCCATTATTCGTAGCAGCGACATTTTTGATATTGCGTTAATGCTGCCGTTTGCAATTCCGGACGTAGCAGCGTGGTGTTGTTACGTTACAGCGCGTAGTTAAGGTGCGGCTATACCTGTCTTAGGAGTTTGTCATAGTCAGCGTGTGTCCCAATCCAAAACCAATATGCTCCTGATTTGTCTCTTCTGCATATTGCACGATACCCTTTGCTTACCCTTGCAGAGTAAATAGGTAGTGTTGGATGAACGTGCTTGAACTGCAGACTTTTGTGCCAAGGGTCTTGCTTGAAAAGCTGATATTGTTTAATAGCTTGGTCTTGAACATTTTGAGGAAGCTCGGCGAGAAGTTTACGAAACATTTTACTAGTTCGCGATTTCACGAGCTAGTGTTATCAGTCGCAGTCGTGAGCAAAACCAGCTTGTTCTTCAGCTTCAGCTTCAGTAAGGAGTTTCTCGAGCAAGGCAGGAGATTTGTCATGAGCAAACGCCTCGTCCCACTGACGCTCATCTTTGAGTTCTTCTAAAATAAACTGAGCAATAGCATCTTGGTCAACTTCAGGTAAACCTCGAACCTCAGCAATTGCTTTTTCAAGCAGTTCAGTCATAGC
>CAZMCW010000051.1:17237-18570 GCA_964564405.1 uncultured bacterium | reverse complement strand
AGTGGGTTGATTTCTACTCCCCTAGGTTGCACGCGCAACTGCCTGTGGCAGTTACTCGTGGAGACGCTAGTTATACATATGTGACCAAAGCAGACCTAAGAAGGTGTTTTCCGTGAAATCGATTCCTTCCCTTGTACCTTCTGCTAGCTCTACTAGTGGACTACAACACAGCCGTGTCATGGCAGCCTCACCTGTTTACTATGGTTGGGTTATTTTGATTGCTGGCACGCTTGGCGTGGCGCTTACGTTACCTGGACAGACCATTGGCGTGTCGGCGTTTTTAGATAACATTATTGCTGACCTTGGCATTTCACGGTCAACCGTTGCGCTCATGTACACCTTGGGGACGCTAGGCGGCTCATTTTTGCTGCCGTTTATTGGGCGTTTTTTAGACCGCCGCGGTCCGCGCCTTGCTGCGACGATTATTGCCACCGTGTTTGCACTTGCGTGTGTACTGCTTGGCTCAGTTCAAAACGTCATTATGCTTGTGGTTGGCTTTGTACTCATTCGCGGCTTTGGTCAAGGCGCGTTGACGCTGGTGAGTTTTCATATCATCAATTTGTGGTTTGTGCGTAAACGCGGCTTTGCTGTAGGTGTGGCAGGACTAGGGTTTGCACTTACCAGCGCCATATTTCCAAGGTTTGTGCTCGAGCCACTCATTACCAACTTTGGCTGGCGTAGCGCTTACATGTTACTTGGTTTAGGTATCGCTGTCATTATGATTCCCATTGCTGCACTTTTGTTTAGAACCCACCCTGAAGCTTACGGTCTCGTGCCAGATGGTAATGCCCACACTGAAACCAACAAAACCAATATTCAAGAAATAAATTACAGCCTCCGCGACGCGCGCAGGACCTCTATTTTTTGGCTCTTTTTAGCTGCTGGGTTTACGGTTGCTTGCTTGGGGACAGGGCTTATCTTTCATCACTACGACATTGTGGCAAGTTCAGGCTTAAGTCGTTTAGATGCCGCCATCATTTTTGGCTATTTAGGCTTGGTGTCCGGCGTCGCCAACTTTTCTACGGGTGTGCTACTCGACCGTATTCCGCCGCGCTTTGTGTTGGCATTGCCACTAGTACTTTTGGGCATTAACCTACTACTGGCACCACGGGTCGCCAGCAGCGTACTCATCGCTATTTATGGGGTGTCGTTTGGGGTCAGTCAAGGGATGTTCGGAGCCATTAACGGTAGCGTGTTTGCGCACTATTTTGGCCGGCGTCACATCGGCGAGATCAAAGGCTTTGTGACCACCGTGATGGTCGCTGGCACCGCGCTTGGACCGCTTATTTTTGCGTTAGGGCGAGACGCTTTTGGCAGTTACGGGCCTATTTTA
>CAZMCW010000051.1:12239-17171 GCA_964564405.1 uncultured bacterium | reverse complement strand
TGATCTGGCAGATGCACAACCTGCCCACGTTTAGACGCGCTATCAGCTAGCAGTTCTAGGATAAGTTGCCCCACGCTAAGCGGGCTTGTGTAAGCTTGCCTAGCTTGCTATCTGAAATTGCTAGGGAAAAATGCTAAGCACAACGTCAGCAAGTAAGACAAAGCCTCTATACTAAAAAGCATGATAGCCATTTTGTGTGTTGTTGTGAGCGCACTGCTTAGTTTTCAAATATCAGCATCAGGTGAGGCTCGAGACCTACCCGAGCTAGCCCCTAGCCCCGTGTCGCAACTTCCTATGCTCGAGGTTGAACGTTTAGACGCCCCCTCACAGTTCCGGTTGTTTGGTAAAAATTTACCTGTCAACCAAACCGGCACCTTCACCCTTACCAATGATTTGGGGGATGCATTTAGTTATGTCTTTGTAACGTCCGCAGCGGGTGAGGTCAATTCAGTTCAGTATGTTTTTGCTGAGGCTGACAGTTGGCAGGTGGACTGGCAGGTTGCCGGACTTAACGGAGAGACTCGCCTTGTTTGGGAGGGGGAGCCAGCTAGGCTCGAGCTTGCTGAGCAACCCATCGTGTTACCAGAATCTGCACCCGAATCTGATGACGTGACCAACCTAGAAAGATCATCATCTACCATTTCATCACTTGAAATAGCACCCCTTGGCACACCTGTTTTAGACATTGCTAATGAACTATCTGCACCTGAACCAGCTGACGCTCCGACAGATGTTGAGGTGCTCGAGCCAAGCTCACCTCTAGCAAACGAAACGTCACCCGATGACACATCACTAGCTACTGAAACATCCGCAGAAGAAATTCCTGTAGAAGAAACTTCAGCCGAAATGATACCAACTGAAGCAGCCTCAACCGAAGAACCTTCACCTACGGAAGTACCAAATTCTGAAATTATAACGACTGAGACACCAACACCTGAACCCTTGCCAGTTGAAGTAGCACCTGACGAGGCTGAAGCTATTGAGACACCAGCTATTGAGACACCAGCTATTGAGACACCAGCACCTGTTGTCAGAACGCCACCGCCTGCTTGGTTAATTGCGCTAGGACGCTCGAGCTGGTACTTAACCTTCGCCGTTATCCTGGCGATTATCGGGTTACGCCTTACCCTACTTTGTAAGTACTGGGTTTCCCAAAGCGAAGACATTGAAGCCTACTGGCGCGAACACAAAACCGTCCCTAAACTGGCACGTTTAAACATTATGCGCTATTTCAACACCGCTGAGAAATTAACCTTGTTAGGGCTGTTTATCGTCGCGCTGTTGCTAGCCACCCTAGCCCATTGGGAAGATGGTGCGTTTGCCACATCACTTGTTACCGCGTTACAGCAAACGAGTCGTAACCCGTGGCGGGCACTTGCAGGTGCTCTACCGCCGCAACTATCCGCACTTGTATGGCAAATTGCTCTAGGTGTCTTTTTTGTCGCGACCAGCATTCACCTCGTTGGGTTAGTTTTACCCCGACCAGAACGTGCACAAACGCCCAAAGGTACGCCGCTGTACGGGCTCTTTTCACTTCTTATTCCAGGCAGTGCACTAGCTTCACGTGGTTACGGTATTGTGCTGATGCTAGCTTGGGTTGTTGTGGGAACAAGCGTGTTGAGGCAAATTTACAACCTTCCCGATATTCTCAACTTGGGGGTTTGGGGTGGTTTTTGGGCACTTGGGGTTGTCTACGGCCTCAATCTTATTTTACTGGTTGCGCATTACATTTTGGGGAGACGCAAACAAACTCACGTTATGCAACCTGCGAAAGCTTAAGGCAAAGGCTATTACCCTCACAAGTGCGTTCACAAAATGCGCGTAAACTGAATGCCATGATTGGGATTTCATGATTGCAAAACTTTTCCGGCGAGATAAAGCCGAGCTTGCTCAACTCTTACGGCTAGTTAGCTATGTTCGCCCTTACTTACGGCCCTTTTGGACGGGGATGGCGGCAGTGACGGTCTCGAGCATCCTTGGACTAGCCTTACCGTTATTCACCCGCCGTCTATTTAATATTGCGTTTATCAACGAAAATGCCAGCGTCACTCAACTTAATGAGATTGCGCTAGGTATTTTTGCCATCTTTTTAGTACAAGCAGGCTTTAACTATCTGCGCGTGTTCTTTTTGGCACTCGTTGGTGAGGGCGTCGTAGCAGACTTGCGGCGGGCGCTGTTTGGGCACTTAATCGACTTACCCGTGCGGTTTTTTGAAGCCCGTAAAACAGGGGAAATTACCTCGAGACTCACCAGTGACATTGCCACCTTACGCGGGGTTGTGTCGGGATCGCTAGCGCAACTCATCAACCAAATTATTATTTTGCTGGGTGGCGTAGTGTTTTTGTTTGTGCTCAACAGCCGCCTCACCTTGGTGATGTTGTCGGTTGTTCCGCCGGTTATTTTAGCAACCGCCTACTTTGGGCGCAAACTCAAAAAACTCAGCACCGAATTTCAGGACCGCGTGGCAGATGCCAATCGTTTACAGCGGAGGGGCTCGAGCGTGACCGCTACGACACCCTTATCGACGCATCTTACAGCGTCGCCCTAAAACGAGCCCGGGTGCGCGCCATCTTTGTGCCTTGCGTGCTACTTGGCATGTTTAGTAGCATCACTATTGTGCTGTGGTACGGCGGGCGCTTGGTCTTTTCAGGTGGGCTGCCCGCAGGTGACCTGATTGCGTTTTTAATGCTCACCATTTTTGTGGCTGGCTCGGTAGGCTCATTTGTAGGCCTCTACAGCCAGTTTCAAGAAGCTTTAGGCGCTTCTAAGCGTATTTTTGACCTGTTAGATGAACACTCTGACTTACCGATGGCTGAGCAACCAACGACATTAGCCACCATTCGCGGACAGGTTCGGTTTGAAAGGATGTCATTCAACTACGGTGATCGTGGTGACACGCCCGTGTTACACAACATCAACCTAGACGCGCAACCCGGTGAAGTTACGGCCCTGGTTGGCCCTAGTGGTGCAGGTAAAACGACCTTGGTGACATTACTACCTAGGTTTTATGATCCTACTGAAGGACGCATTCTGTTAGATGGTCAGGACTTGCGCGAGCTGGACCTTAATAACCTCCGCCAAGCCATTGGCATTGTGCCGCAAGAAACGCAACTTTTTTCGGGTAGCATTGCTGAAAACATCTTGTATGGCCGGCCAGATGCAAGTGATGAGGATGTGATCGCGGCCGCTCGAGCGGCCAACGCCCATGACTTCATCAGCAGTTTTCCAGATGGTTATGACACACTGGTTGGAGAACGTGGCGTCAAACTTTCCGGCGGGCAGCGCCAGCGTGTTGCCATTGCCAGAGCCATCCTGAAAGACCCACGCATTCTTATTTTGGATGAAGCGACCAGCGCACTCGACAATGAATCTGAAGCACTTGTGCAAGATGCTTTGGAGCACCTCATGCAAGGGCGCACCACTTTTGTGATTGCCCACCGCCTCTCCACCATCCAAAACGCTGACCGTATTGTGGTATTGGATGACGGCGAAATTGTCCAAGTTGGCACGCACGATTCACTCCTTGCCAAAGGTGGGCTTTACCGCGAGCTATACGACAAGCAGTTTAGGCAACGCGATTTAGCGGTCACGTCTTAGCGTGCAGGAACTTGTTTTAGGACCTCTCACCACCAGTTTTGCAATTTTGCGCTATCCACCACAAGCCTTGCCAAGTTGGCTTATTAGCCATTTGCAAGATTCACCCAAAGACGATGATACTCGCGCACTTTTGGGCATCACCACCACGCCCGAAGAGGTATCTATTGTTTGTGATGTGAACATTGCCCCCAAAAGGTTAACTGAGGCTAGTAACGTGCGCATCTCGCAACCTTGGCGTGCGCTCAAAGTGCAAGGACCCCTCGACTTTGAACTCACCGGGATTTTACTGCGCATTGCCGAGCCGCTGGCAGACGCTGGCATCAGCATTTTTGCAATGTCTACGTTTGATACGGACTATGTGCTGGTGAATGAGGAGAGGCTCGAGCAAGCTTGTCATGTTTTGGTAACGGCTGGGTTTCAGGTTGTGGGTTTTCAGTCCATCTAAATTGTAGTTTGCCAGCATTACCAAAACATCAACATAATACTTGCCGTACACTAGCCAACATACACACCCCAGCTAAACCTCTAAGGTGACGCCATAGGCAACCACCACAACATCTTGTAGCAGGTTGGGTTAAGCTTGCCTCAAATCTGCAGAAAATTTAAGGGGATAACTATGATTTTGCGCACGTTACTCACAGCTTTACTACTTAGTTTCGTTGTAAGCACAGCTAGCGCCCAAGACACAAGCAGCGACATGACGAGTGACATGATGGTGGAAACGCCAGCAGGACTGGTCAGCGTTGCAAGTGCGTTTGATATGGATGAAACCCAAGCACGGCTCGAGCTAGCCATCAGCGAAACCGGGCTCAACTTAGTCTTTATGCTTGACCACGCCGCCAACGCCGAGCGAGTAGATTTAGACTTACGCCCCACGCGCCTGTTTTTATTTGGCAACCCTAATGTCGGCACGCCGCTTATGCAAGGTGCCCAGAGCATCGCCATCGACTTACCCCAAAAAATGCTCATTTGGGAAGCTGAAGACGGTCAAGTTTACCTAGGCTACAACGACCCTATGTACCTCGCCGCTCGCCACGGGCTTACCGGTCAAGACATGCGCTTGGGAAATATTGCCAATGCACTTGCCAATCTGGCAAACGCAGCAACAACTGAGTAACTACAGCATAACCAGCAAACGATGTTAGCAACGACAGCCACAAGTTGCTTTAGCTTTAGGGCTGAGTAACAGAGCCCCTTAGATTACGCATAACATTGTTGTACCGTCACGGCGCATTACAGTAGAAAGATGGACATTTTTCGCGCCCTTCTCGCCCGACTACGTATATCTTGGCGCTTAGCTATCTACTGGCTCATTCTTGTTGCTGGGCTTACCAT
>CAZMCW010000051.1:1401-12229 GCA_964564405.1 uncultured bacterium | reverse complement strand
CCAAGGCTTCTTTTTTGATGAGCCCATCCTCACATGGTTTTACGGGTTGGTCACCCCACTGCGCACACGTTTTGCTTTGGCACTCAGTACTATCGGCGGTTTAACGGCTATGATCGGGGTTTCTGCCGCTATCACCTTGGCACTGTGGTTTGTAAACCGCAAGCAAGCCGTTTTCTTTTTGAGCAGCATGGGCGGGGCGTCGATCATTATGGGACTTACCAAAGTGATTTTGTCGCGCCCCCGCCCCGAGCTTTTCCCCAATGTTGACTACTGGCAAACGGCCTCACCGTCGTTTCCGAGTGGTCACGCTACAGGCAGCACGGCGCTAGCAGTAACCTTGTTTTTTGTCGTGCGCCACCTTGTACCGCGTTGGCAAGGTGTTGTTGCAGGTTTGGGAATCTTTTTTGCGGTATTGGTGAGTGCCTCGAGGCTTTATTTGCAAGTCCACTACCCGTCGGATATTGCTGCTGGTATAGCCCTAGGGATAGCTTGGGTGCTGGGCATTAATATGCTTTACACAGCCTCACCACGAGACACCAGCAAGCACAGCGTGATCCTACGCTTGCCCAACGAGGTTCTTGCTAAGTTGCAAGATGATGCTGCAGCACGCGACCTTAGCAATGACGACGTGGTTACGCAAATACTCACTGCCTATTACAAGGTATCGTAATTTGAGGTGATGATAGTTTGAGGTGATGATAGTTTGAGGTGATAAGCTCGAGCCTAGCCAATGCTGTACCACACAAACTGGTAGGGCTCGAGCGTCACCTCTGTACGTGCACTTGCCTGCCCAGCATCTTCCCCACTAAAACAATCTTGCAAAGTTTGCCCGTCATAACGGCTTAAATCTAAGCTCACAGTTTGCGCTTCCATCGACAGATTGTGTAATGCGATGACAACGTCGCCATCACTGGTGTTTAGAAAAGGCAGAATAGCCTTATTTTCTGGCTCTAAAATTTCAAAGTGACCGCGTCCGAGTGCTGGGTGCTGCTTACGAACCTGAATAAGCTCGCGCATAAAATTGAGCAGACTCTCTGGGTCTTGATCCTGGGCAGCGACGTTCACCCATTCATAGCCAAAGTTAGCATCTGCAATAACCGGCGCATAGAGGTTACCAGCTTCACTAAAGCCCCCGTTGCGGCTATCATCCCACTGCATAGGCGTGCGCACCCCGTTGCGGTCGTACAGTGCAATATTATCGCCCATGCCAAGTTCATCTCCGTAGTAAATGATGGGCGTGCCCGGCAAGGTCATCAGCAGTGAGTTCATCAGTTTGAGTTTGCGTTGGTCGTTACCAAGTAACGGCGCTAGGCGGCGGCGGATGCCCACGTTTTTCTTCATCTCGGGATCGGGTGCGTAAGTTTTGTACATGAACGCGCGTTCTTCTTCGGTGACCATCTCGAGCGTAAGTTCATCGTGATTGCGCAAAAACACCACCCACTGGCAGGTTTCGGGAATATCTGGCGTGTTTGCCATAATCCACGAAACGCTATCGCGTTTACCCTCGGCAACTGCTTTGTACAACCGTGGCATCACCGGAAAGTGAAACAACATAGGCATTTCATCGGTGCCATCACCAAAGTAAGGCAACGTGTCTTCCGGCCACTGGTTCACCTCGCCCAGCAAAAAACAATCCGGTTTGAGGCTGTCAACGTAGCTGCGCAACTCTTTTAAAAAGTCATGCGTTTCCGCGATGTTTTCGTTATTGCTGCCTTCACGTTCAAAAAGGTAAGGGATGGCATCCATCCGAAACCCGTCTACCCCCAAATCAATCCAAAACTTGACAACCTTTTTCATCTCCGCTTGGACTTCTGGGTTGTCATAGTTTAGATCGGGTTGATGGCTAAAAAACCGGTGCCAGTAGTACTCACCGGTAAGTTCGTCTTTAGTCCAGTTGGAGCCTTCGGTATCAATAAAAATAACCCGCGTGCCCGCATATTTTTCGTCGCTATCGCTCCACACATACCAGTCGCGCTTGAGGTTATCTTTGCTGCTGCGGCTTTCTTGAAACCACGGGTGCTCACTGCTGGTGTGGTTCATAATGAGTTCAGCAATAACCTTGAGGTCGCGCGCGTGAGCTTCTTGCACAAGCACTTTGAAGTCGTCTAAGTCGCCATAATTTTCGTGAATGCCGTAAAAATCACTTACGTCATAGCCATCATCTCGCAAGGGTGAAGGCATAACTGGCAATAACCAGATAGCATCTACCCCAAGGCTTTGAACATAATCCAGTTTTTCAATCACACCGCGTAAGTCGCCATGACCGTCGCCATTGCTGTCGCGGTAAGCGCGTACGTAAAGTTCGTATAAAACAGCATCTTTGTACCAATCTGAAAGCCCTGATTGCATAGTTTATCTCCTGCTATAAATTAATTTTGTCGGGAAAAGCAAATTGCACTCGAGAAATCGTTCAACTAGCTATTTCGATGAATACGGCTCGAGTATAGTTGTACACTGTCGTCTTTATAAGATCAGATATACAAAGGAGTATACATCAGAATTATGTCCACATCTAGGTTACAAAACTTACTGCTACACGGGGTGTGCTGTTTCGTTTTAACAGCTGTTTCACATGGCTATGCAAATGTTGTCGAGGGTAGCGAAGGTTTTGTAGATGCTTCCAACTTAGATCTAGCGGGCGATAGTATCGTCAACATTAGCGGTAGTTGGGCATTTTTCCCAAGGGAATTTATTGACCCTTTAAGTACGCAACGCGCAGGGCAATTTCTTGACGCAGGTGAGGTTTGGGATAGTGGTAGCGGCTTATCTCAAGACGGTTACGGCAGCTACCGCATGGTCGTTACTTTGCCTGAATCTAGTGAAGAATACTCTCTTAATATTTCCCCTAGGTATATTGCTTACAACCTTTATATCAACGGCCGTTTAATTGCTCAAAACGGTACCGTTGGACAAACCGCAGCACAAAGTCAGCTCGAGTACCGCCATCAGGTCATTGACCTAGGCACGCTAGACACCTTGATAGGTAACCGCCTCATTGTTGTTTTTCACGTTGCTAACTTTGAGTTTCCAGAAACCAGTTTAGCGTCCGGCAGATCTATAGGACTACAACTTGGATCCACAGAAGACGTACAAGCGCTTGTTTCACTGGACTCGAGCAACAGATTTATTTCACTGGGCATTTATGCGACCCTAGGCATTTTTTGTATAGGCATGTCGCTGTTTAACCAAGCCAAAAAAGACATGTTACTTTTTGGCGGCTTTTGCTTGCTTTTTCTCATTGAGGTGTTTGTTTCAGTAGAAAATTCTATTGGTCTATTGTCAGTTGCATCTTGGCCGCTGAACTTGCGTATTAATCAAATTATAGGCACCGCCATAGCAGTTGCTGGATTTTTGTACTTACGCGAACTTTTCCCGCACGAATACCCTAAACCCATCCTGCGTATAGTGACTATATTGGGTGGTTTTCTTATTGTTGCAGGTTTGGCACTACCCCTTGGCGTTGCCCTACCCATTATGAGAGTAAATGCGCCTTTTTTCCTTGCCGCCTTACTTTACTTTTGTATTGCAGCTTTTGTGTCACTCATTCGCAAACGAGACAACGCCAAACTTTTGTTTTTTGGCATTGTTGCAACAGCAACCATCACAATTTTGGCAAGTGCGGTAAGTGTGCTGTTACCTTTCACTGATGGGTTTATTAATAGGTACGGGCGACTTTTATCACAGTATGCATTTTTTGTATTCTTGTTTTCTCAAGCGCTGTTGTTATCAAAACGAACAGCCAAACTAGAAACGGATTTACTCGAGCGCACCCTTTCGCTTGAAGTGGCAAGTGCTCAAATTGTTGAGCTTAACAAGCGTTTACACGCTGAAAACACGCGTATGGAACGTGAACTAGAAACCACCAGACGCTTACAAGACATGCTTTTGCCCAAGCAAGCTGAACTAACTGCCTTTGACCACGTTAGTATTGCAGCCACCATGCAACCTGCTAGCGAAGTTGGCGGCGACTATTACGACGTGCTAACCAGAAACACCTCAACTTACGAAGACAATATACCTAACCAAATGCCTAACCAACACATTGGCGACCAGCATGTGACCATTGGTATTGGTGATGTGACTGGACACGGGCTCGAGAGCGGCATGATTATGCTCATGACACAGATGGGCATTAAGACCTTGCTCGAGGCAGGCATCAGCGACATCGAAACAATACTCACCACCTTAAACCGCAGTCTGTATGCCAATGTTGCGCGCATGGGTGCTGAGCGCAGCCTCACCCTTGGCTTGCTTGACTATTATTACCAACCCCCTGCACCTAGCGATCATCAACCTCAACAAGACATAATTAGACATGCTTCCGCAGTTGGTCAAGGACATTTGCGGTTTTGCGGACAACATGAAACGCTCATTGTGTTTCGCGCAAATGGCACAGTTGAAGAACACGACACCATAGACTTGGGTTTTCCTATTGCACTTGAAGAAGATGTTGGTCAGTGGGTCAACTCATTGCACTTAACCTTGCAAGTAGGTGATGGCGTTGTGCTTTATACCGACGGCATCACCGAAGCAGAAAATGACTGTCATCAAATCTATGGCTCACAACGGCTTATAAATTGTATTAAGCGGTCTTGGCATAAGTCTACCGAGCAGATCAAGTGGGCTGTTATAGCAGATTTGGAACACTTTGTAGGTAACAAAGCCATCTACGATGATGTAACTTTAGTTATCCTCAAACAAATGTAATATCTCTGGTTATTTTAGGTAGCAACGTAACTCGAGTAGCGTCAGGCATTAAGCGAGACAACCTGTGTTGGCTTGTAGTACCCTACTGAACTTTGTTCAATATATTGACTCGAGGCAAGCTAGCAACATACAATGATGCATCTTTTTTCACTCGAGTCCACCCTTAAAGAAAGCTGATGCCATCACATGTCCACGCTAGGCATTGAAAAATCTCAACAAGCTAAAGCCTTGTTAGAGGCAGGTAGTCTGTGGCTCACCCTCACTAGAGAAGGCAGCGACCCAGCCACCAAACTTCTTTTTGATACCTCAGTAAGTGGCAACGCCGCGTTTATGCTCCACTCAGCAGCAGGCGTTCTGGCTATTGTTGCCAACTACGACGAAGGTCACGTTGAACGCTTGGGCGTGTTCAATGACATTCAATCCTATGAAAAATCTTTCGAGGACGCGCTCAAAGCATCCCTCGCTCAGTTAAATCCTCAAACCATCTACATCAACTTTTCAGAAACTGATCACTTAAGTGACGGCCTTACGCACGGGCAGTTTTTACGTCTCCAAAAACTCTGTGCGGAGGCTTTACCAAATACAACTTTAGCGTCTAGCGCACCCCATCTTGCTAAAGTGCGCGGTTGTAAAACACCTGAAGAGGTACGTCGCTTAAAAGTAGCCATTGAGGCAAGTAATACGCTTTACGACAAGCTTGTACCGACGTTACAAGTTGGGCAAAGTGAGCACGAGATTCAAGCCAAAATGTTAGCCATTGCTGCTGACATGGGTTTTGACATGGAACTTGGTGACTACGGCGGTGCGCTTGTTTGCATCAACCGAGTTGGGCTTGCCCACCGCGCCCCGGGAGATGACCGCGTGCAAGGCGGCGACCTCGTCATCCTCGATCACGGTCTTTATTTTGAGGGTTACTGTTCAGATTTAGCGCGCACCATTTACTTTAGAAAGCCAGATGAAGACGACGCACCTGAAGCTGAACGGCGTGCCTTTCAATCTGCGTTTGAAGCCATCAGCAAAGCCTTTGAGGCTGTCAAGCCCGGTCTAGAGGGTTGGCAAGTTGACAACGTTGCTAGACAGCATCACCTAGACAACGGCTATCCAGAAATTTCCCATGCTACTGGCCACCAAATTGGGCGGCACATTCATGATGGTGGCGCTATTTTTGGACCTCGCTGGGAACGTTATGGCGACGCGCCGTATATCCTATTAGAAGTGGGCAATGTGTTTACGCTCGAGCCAACCATCTTACAATCCCCACACAAACCCTCTATGTTAGTCGAAGAAAACATCCTTATCACCGAGAAAGGAGCGCAGTGGTTGAGTCAGCGCCAAACTTCACTGTGGACGGTCTGACGTTGGATATTTACCTATATAGTCTCTGTTAATAACCCAGTTAATAACCCAAATTTTTCTGAACAGCATCAATATCAAAGGTAAAACATGATGCACATTAGAGCAGCATCACATCAATTACCTTGATAAAACCTCAACACCCATGCTGACCCACGATCAACCCTTTTTGGATGACAACATCATCTATCTATTAGGAGGCTTACATGAGCTTTAGGCATATTAAATTCACCGCTGTTTTAACGGCAGCCCTCATCGGTTGGAGTTTTGCCCAAACCTGCCCAGCGGTGGGCGGCACGGCAACCATTGCCCAGTGGAGCGAACCCGGCAACCTCAACCCACTTATTTTCCCAACAACCTACGATGAAAACATTCAAGAACTGGTTTTTTCGTCGCTCATCACCACCACAGAAGACCTGTCGTTTATCCCTGATTTAGCAGAGTCGTGGGAAGTCAGTGACGATCAGCGCACCATCACCTTTACGCTGAGGGAAGGCCTCACTTGGCACGACGGGACGCCGCTCACTGCAAACGACGTTGCGTATACCTATACCTCTATGGCCGACCCCGGTTATGACGGTGGACGTTATGCTGAAGTGGCGGTGCTCGAGGGAGCCGAAGCTTACAACCAAGGTGAGGCAGATAGCGTCAGCGGCATTAATGTCATTGACGACCTCACCATTTCGTTTACCACTAGCGATCCGTTTGCGCCTTTTTTAGCGACTATCGCTGGTGTGTTCATTTTGCCAGAGCATATTTACGGACAAGTTGCTGTGTCCGAGTGGCAAGAAGACGCCACCAACCGCAACCCACTTGGCTCAGGCCCGTTTGAGTTTGTCGAATACCGTTCAGGTGAGTTGGTGGAGCTTGTCGCCAACGAAGACTATCATGCTGGCCGTCCTTGCCTCGACCGCGTCATTATTCGTTTTGGCGACCAAAACACCATGCTGGCTGCGCTGCTAAGTGGCGAAATTGATGCCACCCAAGTACCCATCAACAGCGTGGACAGCGTTGAAAATGATGACGCTGCTGACGTGATGATTGTTGATTCGCTGTCGTTCCAATACCTTGGCTTTAACCTCCGTCACCCTATTTTGTCGCAATTTGAAGTACGTGAGGCTATTGCCCATGCCCTCAACCGCGACGCTATGGTGGACGGGCTTGTGCGCGGCTACGGACGTACACTAGACACCATCTTCCCACCCAACCACTGGTCGTATCCGCAAGACGTTGAAACCATCACCTACGACGTAGAAATGGCCAACGCCATTTTGGATGACGCAGGCTGGGAACTCGACGGCGGCGTGCGCACTAAAGACGGCGAAACACTTAGCTTTAGCATCTTTTACCCAACCGGTAACCAAGTCCGCGAGCGCAGTGCGCCGTTAATCCAAGCTAACTTACGGCAAATTGGCATTGAGGTAGACCTGCAAGCGATGGACTTTGCTACCTTAGTCACTTACTTACTACCCAGGGACGAAGACGGTACACCACGCGAAGTGCGCCCAGATGAGTTTGATATGTTTTTGCTCGGCTACGGCATTGAGCGTGACCCCAACGAGTATTTGTCTTACTTTGTGGAAAGTGACATGCCACCCAACGGGTTTAACTTTACGGGCTATGTAGACGCTGAGGTTGAAACCCTGCTTAGAAGTGGCCAAAGCACGCTTGACACCGACACACGGGTTGAGCTTTATCACGACTTTGCCAAGGTGATGCGGGCTGACTTGCCGTGGATTCCGCTCTATCAACAGCAAGATATTTATGCGAGTGGGCCGAGGTTACAAGGGTTTGGACCAGATATTCGCGGCGTGAACGTGAATGCGACAAATTGGTGGATTCAGGAGTAAGTTGCGCTAGTTTTTGAATGTGAGGATGGGCTCGAGGCTACCTTTAACACATGATGTTGAGATAGCTCGAGCCTCTCCCACTTTCAACTACTCTACAAACTTCTTCCCTTCCCCCTTTCTCCCCATCTCCCAAAACTACTCATAAATGCTCACTTCCCCATCACCCCCCCACTAACCCATGGCCACCTTCATCTTCCGCCGCCTCATCCAATCGGTGTTCATTTTGCTCATCGTCACCTTCATCAGCTTTGTGATGATGACCATGGCACCAGGTAACGCCATGAGCACGTTTATTGACCCGCGCATTCCGCCTTCAGAACTTGCCAAGGCGGAAGCGTCGCTGGGCCTGGATCAACCTGCGCATGTGCAATATATACGCTGGCTAGGTGCTGTGGTGGACGGTAATTTGGGGTATTCGATTAAAACTGGGGAAGGTGTCTTAGAGCTTATCGGTAGCCGCCTCATCCCCACGGTGAGCCTTATGGCAGTTGCGTTTACGTTGATGCTTGTCCTGGCGCTACTCATTGGCATTGTCTCAGCAGCGCACCCGTATTCACTGGTGGACTATCTCGCCACGTTTTTAGCCTTCGCAGGCATTTCCATTCCCAGTTTTTTCTTTGCGCTGACGCTTATTTATGTGTTTGCCGTGCAACTAGGTTGGCTTCCCACCTCTGGACTGGAAAGTTATCAACAAGACTTTGAAGGCTGGGCGTTAGCCCTCAACCGCGTGCGGCACCTTGTTCTACCCGTCACTGTTTTAACGTTCACCGGCGTTGCTGAACTGGTGCGGCACGTACGTTCTGCCGTCAGTGAGTCGCTTCGCCAAGATTACATTCGCACTGCCAAAAGCAAAGGCCTTAAAGACATTCACGTGCTGACCCTACACGCGTTGCGCAACAGTTGGTTACCCATTATTACGTTACTTGGCGTAGCGTTGCCGCGCTTTTTTAGTGGCTCGGTCATTGTCGAGGTTATTTTTGCCTGGCCGGGTATGGGACGGTTGCTGGTTGAGTCGGTCTTTGCCCGCGATTACCCGGTGGCGATGGGCATCAACTTGTTTGCAGCCATCCTCGTTTTGTTGGGTAGCTTGTTGGCAGATAGTCTTTATGCGCTCGCTGACCCACGGATTCGTTACCTCTAGCTTTTGACACGTTTATGGCATCGATAAGTCTTTCACCTACAACGCTCGAGCAACCTGTCAAACGGCGGGTGTGGCGCAACTTTTTTAGTCACAAACTTGCTGTTGTCAGCGGGCTTGTGTTGCTTGTGCTCATGCTCACGGCTATTTTTGCACCGCTCCTTGCACCCTACGACCCCTATGACTTAGCTATGACAGACGACGGCTTGCTTGAGTTTGAAGCGCCGCCCAGTCGTGCGTTTTTGCTCGGGACAGATGCCATTGGTAGAGATGTACTTTCAAGACTCATTTTCGGCGGACGTATTTCGCTCACCATTGGGCTGGTATCGGCATCAATTGCGATTGTATTGGGTTCTGTACTAGGCGTATTAGCAGGCTATTTCGGCGGACTCGCCGATGCACTTTTGTCACGCTTTGCAGATGCGGTGAGTACCTTCCCGGCGTTGTTTTTAATTTTGACGGTCTCGAGCTTTGTACGCCCGTCCATATTCAACGTGATGGCAGTTATTGGACTACTCAGTTGGATGCCCACCTTCAGGCTTATGCGTGCTGAGGTCTTGCGCTTACGCCAAGTAGATTTTATTGAAGGCGCGCACGCCCTTGGCGCAGGAAACGTGCGCATTATGCTAGCCCACCTCATGCCGAACGCGATTGCACCCATTATTGTGCAAGCCACCCTCGGCGTTGCTGAGGCCATTCTGACTGAGTCAGCGTTGTCGTTTTTAGGTTTGGGGGTACAGCAACCGATTGCCTCGTGGGGAAATATGCTGGCAGACGCACGCAATTTAACCGTCTTGCAATCGCAACCGTGGTTGTGGGTGCCGCCGGGTGCAGCTATCTTCATCACCGTACTTGCCATTAACTTTATGGGCGACGGTTTACGGGATGCCCTTAATCCTAGGCAAGGTTAGCTGCCGTCATGATATTGCGAGTAGACTTACCATGTGTGATTGCCTCAAGATGGCATATCAAGAGGCATCAAACTAGAATATATCCAGAGATGATGAGCTTGCCTCGAGTCTCCTCATCTTGCGCATTTAACCGCTATCACGATGTGATGATCACAATGCATAGCGTCATCATCAATATTCATCTTCAAACTCTACAGCCTAGCCTCAAGTCGTTGATACAACCATCTCAGCGAGGTGGCAGGTGAGTCAACCGCAACTCGGGCAACGCATTCGGGCTATGCGCAGTTCTAAGGGTTACACTATTGCCCAACTTGCCACTCTCGCAGGTGTGTCGAAGTCGTTTATTTCGATGCTCGAGAACGGCCACACCAACATCTCTGCCAACAAACTCGAGCGCATTGCTGACCTGTTTGGACTGCGTGCGTCCGACCTGTTACCCGCAGCAGACACAACCTCACTTATTCACGTGGTTAAAGACGGGCAGGGGCCGGCCATTCGTGGCTTTGATGGCGATGTGCGCGCACACCTCCTCACCAAAGACTTACACCGCCGCATTCAACCTGTCTTGATGCAACTCGCCCCGGGTAGCAGCCACAACAACGCTGTAGGACATCCAGGTGAGGAGTTTATTTACATATTAGCTGGGCAGGTTCAGCTCACCTTGAACCTCGAGCAACATGTCACCTTAGACGTTGGTGACGCCGCCCATTATCCAAGTTCACTCAGCCACCGCTACGACAACGTTGGAGCGAGTGAAGCTGTGCTCATCACCATTAGCACACCCCCTAAAATCATCTGAGCAACTTCCCACCCACAATTACCCTCAAGGAGTTTCATGACGCCAACCGTAGCTCGTAAGCAGCTTGCAG
>CAZMCW010000051.1:0-1344 GCA_964564405.1 uncultured bacterium | reverse complement strand
AAGTAAGCTCGAGCTAGCCCCGCTCGCTAACGCCATGCAGCCCTATGTTGAGGCAGGTCTAACCACCTTCGACATGGCGGATCATTACGGCTCTGCTGAGGACATCGCTGGGCAATATCTCAAACAGTTTGGTCATGACGGCGTGCAGATGCTCACCAAATGGGTGCCTGAGCCAACCGATATGACCAAGGAGGCTACTCGAGCCGCTGTTGAACATGCGCTAACACGCTTAAACAGCGAACGCCTTGACCTCCTCCAATTTCACACGTGGCGTTACGCGGATGCACGCTGGCTAGACTGTCTAGGCTGGTTGCAAGACTTAAAAGACGAAGGCCTCATTGCTAACTTGGGACTTACCAACGTAGATGCTGCTCACCTCAACATGGTGCTCCACAGTGGGATTGAGGTTGTGTCCAATCAAGTGAGTTGTTCGTTAATTGATAGGCGGGCGCAAGGAGCTTTAACCAAGGTTTGCCTCGAGCACGGCATCAACCTGCTTGCTTACGGCACAGTGGCAGGTGGGCTACTCACCGAGCGCTGGCACGGCCAACCCGAACCCAGCGAAGATGATGCCACTTGGTCACAGATGAAGTACGCTCGGTTTATTGAGCAAGCAGGTGGCTGGCAGGTATTTCAAGATGTGCTGGATACAGTCCACGAGATTGCTACGCGTCACGGCGTGTCGATGGCAAATGTGGCTTCAAGGTATGTGCTCGAGCAACCTGCGGTCGGAGCAGTCATCATCGGAGCGCGATTAGGTCAGCGCACTCACTTGAAAGATACGCTTAAACTATTTGAGTTTTCACTGACGGATGAGGATAAAGCACAGCTCGAGGCCGCACTCGCCAAGCTCTCCCCCATTCCTGGTGACTGCGGCGACGAATACCGAAACCCGCCTTTTTTGACGGCATCGGGTGATTTAAGCCATCACCTAAAAAGCTTTCCACCACCGTTTGAACCCATTCAAACACCTCAAAAAACCTACGTCCTAAGCGGCACAACCTGGGAAACGTTTGCAGGCTATTGCCGGGCAGTGCGCGTGGGTGAGCACATTAACGTGTCCGGCACGACGGCAAGTCATGGCGATACCGTCATTGGTGGACGGGACGCCGCCGCGCAGACACATTTTGTTATTGACAAGCTCGAGGCGGCCTTACTATCCCTCGGCGGCACGCTAGAAGATGTCATTCGTACGCGCGTTTTTGTCGATGACATTGCAAATTGGGAAGCAATTGCCCAAGCCCACGGGGAACGCTTTCGAGACATTTTGCCTGCCAACACCCTGGTACAAGCCAAACTCGTTGGCAGTGACTACCTCGTTGAAATTGAAGCTGAGGCTATCGT
>CAZMCW010000050.1:4995-18668 GCA_964564405.1 uncultured bacterium | reverse complement strand
GGGCTTGCTTACCCAGCATGGGCGCAGCTAACGGTTTAGCCACGAGCCGTTCCTGTTAAGCGCACGCGTGGGTCAATAAGCGTGTAGGTGATGTCGGTAAGCATGTACATGACACCCCACAGTACAGCAATGAGCAAAAACGTGGCCATAATCATGGGGTAGTCGCGGTTGAGGGTGCTGGTTACAAAAAACTTGCCGAGGCCGTTAATGCGGAAGATAGACTCAATGAAGATACTACCGGTGATAAGGTTAGGGATTTCGGCACCAAGGGCTGTTACCATAGGAATTTGGGCGTTGCGGAAGACGTGTTTCATCATGACGCGCTCGCGGCTAACGCCTTTAGCAACGGCAGTACGCACAAAGTCGGCCCGTTTGACGTCTACGATGCTCGAGCGCGTATACCGTGCCACCAAGGCCATCGGGGCTAGCGCGTACGCAATGACCGGCAGCACCCAATCGGCACACAAAAAACTACCTATTAAACAACCTGTACTGCCCCAGCCGCCCATCGGCAACCACTGCCGGGCAACTGCAAAAAACAAAATAAACCACATGGCAATCACAAAGTTGGGAATGGTCACCCCAAGGGTTGCGGTAAAGGTGAGTAAATTATCCACCCAAGAATTCTGATGATGCGCTGCAAATACACCCGCTAAAATGCCCAAGCTAAACGCCACAGCAATCGTGACCAAGCCAACTTGTAAGGTCACGAGCCATGTTTTGCCAATAAGCGCTGTCACGGTTGTGTTGGGTTGTTGATACGGGATGCCAAAATCGCCCTGTAACGCGTTACCCATGTAGTTTAAATATTGTCGCCAAACAGGTTTATCGAGGCCGTATTTGCGGAGGATGTTTTCTTTGGCTGCCGGGGGTAAGCGTCCTTTGCTTTCGTCAAAGGGGCCACCCGGAACCGCGTGCATCATGCTGAACACTACAACTGAGACAATGAATAAAACCATTGTGAGCGACAAAATACGCCCAAAGATGTAGCGGGTCATAAGAGGGTCCTCGAGCCACTCGAGCATACGCATTTTCTAGTTAATATATTTGTTCTATCCATAAATAATACCCATATTTGTACCGTCTTGGGACGTCATCCTCAACATAGCAGTACTTCATAGATCACTTAGACGACATCATCAGATTGGCAGATTTTTACAATTCCCCTGATAAAATATACAGGAGGCGTACTCAGCTAAGTACGCCATCCTGCTGTAGTTAGGCTATACCAAATTGACTCTTGAATGTCATCGTCTGAATCATCTAAGGGTACGCTCAAGCTGCGCTGTACTTCGTAAACACGAGCGATTTTGATGTCGCTTTGTGGCATCAAAACATCACTTTAGTATTAGCTAGAGCTAAGCACTCATGCTATAAAGACGAAGCGATTAGCGAGTACTACTCAGTCTCAGCAATGTATATGTCGCTTATAACCCAACTGTTTCCCCACTGAATACCGCTAATACCTGTAGCGTTAGGGATGCGGAAATCACCCTGAACATCAGGTTGGAATAAATCGCCTTGCCAACGGTGAGCGATAAACGCACCGCCAACATCACTAACTAAAACTTCTTCAGCTTGGGCAAAAAGCTCATCGCGCAAGGTATCGTCACCAATGGTTGTGCTCGCTTGGGAGACGAGGTCGTCGTAGGTTTCGTTAAACCAAGCATGCCGGCCTGTTGATACCCAAATACCAAGCAAGTTGGCTTGATCTAAAAAGTCCATGCCATAAGACACAGCACCTAACGTAAGTTCGGTGGGTTGTGCGTTGAGCGCGTCCATATATACCCTACCGTCTTTGTTGGAGACAGCAATATCAACATCTAAACACTGCGAAATGGAAGCGGCAACTGCTTGGTAAACCGCAGCCATCGCTGGAGCTTCGCCGCGTAACCACATCTCTTGCGCCGGGAAACCCTCACCGCCCGGATAGCCAGCATCTGCTAAGTGGGCTTGCGCTTGCTCGCAGTCGTAAGCTTGGTAGCTAGTGAGGTTACCCTCAACGTCGGCACCGGGGAACCCAGGCATGAGCATGGAGTGAGCTGGCATGGCTTTGATCTCGGTAAAGACGCCAGCCACAATGGCCTCTCGGTTGATGGCCTTGGCAAAGGCTGTACGCACGTCTAGGTTGTCAAACGGGGGTTGCGTGGTATCAAACAGGAGGTAGTCAGTACGGAAATCACCATAGTGACGCAAATAGTTGTCGCTCAATACAGGGTCGCGCTCAATGAGCGCAAAGTCTGCTGGGGTAAGCATTTGATACGAAACGATGTCGATTTCGTCGTTTTCAAGCGCTGCAAAAAAGGTCGCTGGTGACATAAAAATAGCTTCGATACGTTGAATGTTAGGCGGGCGGTAGCCGGTATACATAGGGTTAGCTTCTAGTACGATGCGGTTGCCGGGATCAAACTCAACGAGCATAAACGGCCCAGCAGAAACTGACGTCTCGGGGTCGTTGTTGTAAAACGGTCCGTGTTCCTCGAGCGCTTGCTTTTGCATCACAAAAGAAAAATTCATGACATTGGGCAGTGGTGGAAAGGCTTCAACGGTGGTGACGGTGAGTGTTAAATCGTCAACAGCGCGCACGCCAAGTTCTTCAGGTGGCAAGCTACCGTCTACGACCTCACTCCAGTTTTCAATGCCGCCAGGCCCTAAAAACGAGTAAAACCAGGCAAAGTCCCAACCGTTTTCAGGGTCAGCACTAAAGCGGAAGGTTGCTTCGTAGTCGTAGGCAGTCAGGGGTGTGCCGTCACTCCACATCAGGCCTTCGCGCAAGTTAAACGTCCAGGTACGGCCGTCTTCAGACACACTCCAACTCTCAGCACTCGCGGGAATAACGTCAAAATCGCTGTTTAAATCCACCAAGGTATCTTGAAACTGGTTGCCGACAAGATCACCCGCGCTTAAACAGTGGCGTTGGTAAACGCTCACAGCAAAGTCAAAGGTGATGCCTGTAGCCGTGTTATCACAGCCAACGCGGAGCACTTGTTGGTCGTAAGGTGCTGCGTCAGCAGGGAGTTCAGTGCCGTAAACAGTGGTGTTTTGAGCCAAGCTGAGCCCACACCAACTTACAAAAAGTAATACACCAATTAGATTTAACTTCATAGCTTCCTTTCAAACAAAGCAATTTGTTACCAAAACTAACTAAAGTTGTTCAAGATAAGTTCCGTTTTCACTACTGTGCGTGTTCATTGCTGTGCGTGTTCATTGCTGTGCTATGCCACTATCACCTCCTTGAAAACTGGGTTAGCTAAGGACATCAACGTCTCTTGAAGAAAGCTATTACTAATGAGTTAACTCAACACGGCGCTCAAGATAGTCGAGATCAGTTGTGCGCAAATCTTGTTCAACACTGTCTAGCATGGCGGTTATTGAGGCTCGAGCACCGTCCACATCACCTGCCTCTAAACAGTCCACCAACTGACGATGTAACGGCAACGTGCCTTGACCTACCTTGGTATTGCCTAAAGGGCTATTCCAAAGGCTTTCCAGCACATTCCAAAGCGGCATCAAAATTTGTAAAAACAGCGGATTATCCACCCGTTCATAAAGCGCTAAGTGAAACCGCTTATCACTTTCGTGCGCGCTACCTTTCGTGTGATGCTCCACTTCGACAGCACGTACCAACTCCTCAAAGTAGACAATATCAGCAGGTGTAGCACGCTGGGCGAGTAACGCAACTACCTCAGTTTCAAGCGCACGGCGTAGTTCCAAATAGCGCACTAAAGTGTCCCGCTGAGCATTCAGCGTCATGACAACATGCTGTTCATTACTAGAGGGGCGTTTGCACAAAAACGTGCCGCTGCCAACGCGCGACTCTACAATGCCCAAGGTGGCTAATTGCGTGAGTGCTTCGCGTAAAATACCCCGGCTGACGCCAAGTTGCTCCGCCAAAACACGTTCAGCAGGAAGGCGCTGGCCAACTGTTAACTTGCTATCTGCTAAATAAGCTAGGAGGCTCGAGGCAGCTTCCTCCGCTCGTGACTGAGGTGCAACTGAAGTAACGACGACCTTTCTCCTTTTTTGACAAGCTATGACGGTAAACCTTTGGGACGCTATACAAAGTTTGTATTAGCTTTACCAAATCAAATGATCGTGTAGCCAGTAAATGGTTGAACCAATTTTACGCATAAACTTGCAAGTGTGTCAACGGCTACAGGTCTAAATATTAAGGTTAATGCCTGACACAATATTATAGAGGTTAGCAAAGATACCAACTCGAGGCTCCAACAAGTAGCATCTAGCTGAACCAAGATATAACTAAATAATATGGCGTCACAGACAGCAAATCGTTTCAGAACCCGCAGTCATTCATCTCAAACGTATTAGGCTTTGCACTTGTTTGCGTTTTGGACTGCACTAGGGCTTAGAATACAGCCTATGACCCACCTCAAAAGCAGTTCACGCACTCAGCATCTTGCTAATGTATGCATCAGTACCATTGTATGCATCAGTACCATAAATGCTGAAGGACTATCTCAATGAAACGCGCCCTTTTCACGTGGGGCGGCTGGGAAGGTCACGAACCAGAAGCTTGCGCAACCCACTTTGCACAACAATTACGAGACCACAATTACGATGTCACCGTTGTTGATTCACTTGAACCTTACGACGACCTCGACAGCCTCAAACGTTATGACCTCATCTGCCAAACCTGGACCATGAGCGAGATAACCGACCAGCGTGAGCAAAACTTACTCGCTGCAGTTCAAGCAGGGACGGGCTTTGCAGGCTGGCACGGCGGCATGGGCGACAGCTTTCGGGCGAACCCCAACTATCAATTTATGGTCGGCGGTCAGTGGGTTGCTCATCCGGGCGATATTATTGATTACACCGTCAACATTACCCGGCCAGATGACCCAATTATGGAAGGGCTAAGCGATTTTGCGATGCGCAGCGAGCAATACTACATGCATGTTGACCCTGGTAATGAAGTGCTGGCCGCGACTACGTTTGATGGTAGCCGCATGGCCTGGCTCGAGGGAACTGTCATGCCCGTTGTTTGGAAACGGCGCTGGGGTGAAGGGAAAATTTTCTATTCAGCACTCGGGCATGTTATCAGCGATTTTGAGGTAGTTGAAGCAACAACCTTGACGACAAGGGGACTTATTTGGGCAACGCGCTAAATGCATATCCACTACTAGGTTGACAGAGGTCGTGGTAGCTTGAGGTGCTGGAACCGTGCAGCGGCATCCAACACACAGCATTCCTCACACTCTAACCATAAACGACCAGAATCGTAAACAACTAAACGTATACTGGTATATATGATTAAGTCGCTGCAGGAAAGCAAAGCCACACTTTCTGAGCTAGTTGATCGCGCTAGCAAAGGCGAAGATGTGCTCATCACCGTTCACGGACGGATTAAAGCACGGTTGACTCAGGCTGTCCCGTTCAGCAACTTGCGCGACCGCACTACTTGGGCAGATGACCTTACTGCACTCCATGCCCAAGTAAGCACAGGCAACACTACGCTTTCCACTGACACCATCCTCAGTGATGACCGGGATACCCGGTGATTTATTGGGATACCTCAGCGCTCATCAAACTTTATGTGCCCGAGCCCGACTCAGCTACTTTCTTGCACCACATGAAAGATACCGAAACACCACCAGTCACAGCAGACATCACTAGTACTGAGGTACTGTGCACGCTTTACCGCAAAGAAGCTGTGGGTGACATCATTCAAGGTGGTGCAGATATCCTGTTCAAGCGCTACCTTGAAGATACTGTTGCCGGGCGTATCGTCCTTGTGCCCAACGGACGCGATGTCACTACTGCCGCACAACGACTGGTAAGCTATGCCTACAGTCAACCAAAACCTACTTACATCCGTAGTTTAGATGCATTGCATGTTGCCTCTGCACTAGCAGTCAACGCCGAAGCAGTAATAGCAACAGACAAGCGTTTGCGGAAGGTGGCTGTGTTGATGGGACTACAAGTAGTACCAAAAGAAGAAAGCTAACCTTTGTTTACAAATCACTCAAGAATTCTAAGGCAAATACACGGGCAAAATCTGACCTGCTAACCAAAGCATTGACTACATTGCTCCGGGAACAATACCAAAGCTTATCAGCAGCACACCACAGGCTGCTCGAGAACCCACGGACGTAACCAAACGCCGACGTAAAACGTTGCGCACAATACGCCAGCTTAAAGATAGAGAGGCCACTGCAACCACAAAGGGACCAACTCCAATAATCATTAGATAAACAAACAGAGCAGCAGAAGTACCACCAGAACTGCTGGAAGACACATACGTGCTGTAAAGCCACCACATCAATATCAACCCTGCTGACAAAATTAGACTGATCGCAGCATAGCCCAGAAGCAAAACCGCAAATCCAAACCAAATATGGTGTAAAGCAGATGTTAAAGTAGGCGTTTTGCCAAACTCATCTAACGCTGTTTTTTGAGTAGTTAATCCGTTCGTCTTCCATGCCCTGATAAATATGACTAACCCAATAACCATGAGCATGGCATAAAACGCCAATGTAAGTGCAGGTGGATTGGGTGAGCCAGATGTGAAAAGTGCAGCTATTGGAATCAGCACAGTAATGTCTGTTGACGCTGGAAAACTTAGCCTTGTTGCAACGATTGCTAAACACAGACTCACTACTAGCATCCCAATAAAGCTAATACGCAGCTCGAACATCTTTGCCATAATAGCCACTATAAAGTGCACTACGATGGTAGCGCCAACCAGCTTATCAACTTTTTCTAAATAGCCCGATGCACTAGCATCATCACAATTTACGGGCCACGTGTTACCATAAAATCCCGGAAGGTGAACCTTATGGAACAAAAGTATATCTTCATCACCGGCGGGGTTGTCAGTAGCTTAGGCAAAGGCATTGTGACCTCGAGCCTCGGTGCGCTTTTACGAGCGCGCGGCATTCGCGTGACAGCCGTTAAAATCGACCCCTACATCAATGTAGATGCGGGCACTATGCGCCCTTATGAACACGGCGAAGTCTTTGTGACTGCCGACGGGGCCGAGACCGACCTTGACATTGGCACTTACGAGCGCTTTCTCAACAGCGATTTATCCCGTACCCACAACATCACCACGGGGCAGGTCTACCAAGCTGTGATTAGCAAAGAGCGGCGCGGCGAGTACCTCGCCCAGACGGTTCAGGTTATTCCTCACGTTACCGATGAAATTCAAGCGCGCATTGACCGCGCGAGTGTTGACAGTCACGGTCAACATGCTGAGGTTGTTTTAGTAGAAGTGGGCGGCACTGTGGGGGATATTGAATCTCTGCCGTTTTTAGAAGCCATCCGCCAGATGCGCTTTGCCAAAGGCTTTGGCAACACGCTGTATTTACACGTAACGCTGTTGCCATTTTTATCCACCAGTCAAGAACTCAAAACCAAACCCACCCAACACTCGGTAGCGACCTTGCGCAGTGTGGGCATTCAGCCAGATGCCATTGTACTGCGCTCCGAGCGATTAGCACCAGAAGCCATCCGCGATAAACTGGCACTATTTACCAACGTTGAACCTAGCGGCGTGTTTAGCAGCTACAACAGCGATCATATTTATGCTGTGCCAGAGATGCTCGAGCAACAAGGTCTTGGTCGCTTTGTTGAAAAACGCCTTGGGCTAGACAAAGTTACCCCCGAACTCGGCGGCTGGCAGCGGGCCGTGCATACGCTCCGTCACCCCGATTCCGAGGTCACGATTGGCATCATCGGCAAGTACGTGGCCATGCCAGACGCCTATTTGAGTCTCACCGAAGCACTTGCCCACGCGGGTATTGTCAACAATGCCAAGGTCAATTTGCGCTGGATCAATGCTGAAGAACTCATTGAAGACGGCCTTGCACAACTCAGCGACCTAGATGGCATTTTAGTACCCGGTGGGTTTGGCGTGCGCGGCATTGAAGGTAAGGTGCAAGCCGCCAAAGTTGCCCGCGAGCAGCACATTCCGTTTTTAGGCATTTGTTTGGGCATGCAAGTGGCGGTGATTGATTATGCGCGGCACGTAGCGGGCATAGCTGGTGCTAACTCCACCGAGTTTGATCCCTACACGCCCCACCCGGTCATTGACTTAATGCCGGAACAGCTCGAGCTAGCTGACATGGGCGGCACCATGCGCCTAGGCAATTGGCCAATGAAAATTAAACGCGGTACGCGCTTGTATGAGCTCTATACACCAGGTAATGATGACACCGCCCTCGAGCGTCACCGCCACCGTTACGAAGTTAATCCTAAATATGTGCAACAGCTCGAGCAAGCTGGCCTTACTATCTCCGGCACAACCCCCGGCATGAAAGGTCGCGGCGTGGGGTTAGTTGAGGCTATTGAACTGGCGGATCACCCGTTTTTTGTTGGGGTGCAGTCCCACCCTGAATTTGGCTCCAGACTGGCGCGGCCTAGTCCACCGTTCCGAGGCTTCATCGCCGCAGCATTAGCGTATCAGACAAGCAAATTAACACCTTCTGTGGCCAGCATTCAAGATGCAGTGTGATGGCAGCCATTTCTAACATTTGCTTAGCGGAAGCAATTGTTTCTGCGATGTGGCGATACGTACGTCTGTGTGGGCATAGGACGTATCTAATGACATCTCCCCACCGCCCTTTCACCCCTTCTCCTTTGTTCAAACACAATATCCAACAGCAATCAGTTGTAATAGATCCTCGTATAGCTGCTATTTATGTCTGCTAAGGCAGCACGCAACTCAACCTCACTTGCTAGGCCGTTTGTGATTGGCTTAGCAGGGGGTACGGGCAGTGGCAAAACGACTGTTGCTGAGGCTATTGTGAACGCAGCTGGCGAAGCACACGCAGCCCTGTTACCACAAGATGCCTATTACCGCGCTACCCCGGACTTGCCGTTTGAGGTGCGCAAGCTTACTAACTACGACCAGCCAGATGCCTTTGATAACGACTTGCTTGTCAGCCATCTTGACGACTTGTTGCGCGGCAAAGATGTGCCCCGCCCTATTTATGACTTTGCTAATTATGACCGTTCAGACGGCGTTGTTTGGGTGAAACCCTGTGCAGTGGTCATTGTTGAGGGGGTGCTTGTTTTACACGATGCTGACTTACGCAAACGCTTAGACCTCGCTATTTTTGTCGATGCCCCACCCGACGAACGCTTTATTCGCCGCCTCGAGCGGGACGTGAGCGAACGCGGGCGCAGCGCCGAAAGCGTCATCAAACAATACCGCCGCACGGTTAAACCCATGCACGACCTGTTTGTAGAACCAACTAAGCAGCACGCAGATTTGATTATTCCAACGGGTGCCAATAATCAAATGGCGTTACAGGTGCTGAGCACGTTTGTTGCCAGCGTCACGCAACGTTGAGTAGCAGTTTTACAATATGCTGCTACCCATAGTTGATATTGCGTGCTTTGGATAGCGAAAGGGAGAAGGGGGCAAACGGAGATAGGGCAATTTCATTAGACACAAGCTGCGGTCCTGTGGCGCATGCATCACAGCTAGAGTAAAGACGCTTAAACGGAGGCTTCAGCTTGAACAGCTTGACGCAAGTTAGCAATAAGCGGGCGCAATTGGGCATCTTTAAACTTGAGTGAGGTGCGGTTGACAATCAAGCGCGCGCTCGAGTGAAACAAAACCGTCAGTTCCTCGAGGTGATTCGCGCGCAGCGTGCTACCCGTTTCAACAATGTCCACCACTGCATCTGCCAAACCCGTTAAACAAGCTAGCTCAACATTGCCCGCGAGTTTAATGACCTCAGCTGTACTGCCTGTGCGTTGCAGATAGTTAGCTGCAACATTGGGATATTTGCTCGCCACTCGAGTGATGGGCCCACTGTCGCCACGCGCGCGAATTAACGACATACGGCACCGTGCAAAGCCCAAATCTACGGGTTCGTAGACGTTGCTTTGCGACTCGAGCAGCACATCTTTCCCGACAATGCCCGCATCGGCAATGCCCAGTTCCACGTAGGTTGGTACGTCACTATTGCGAAGTTCAAACATGGTGGCATCGGCAGATTCGTGACGTAAGGCGCGACTGTTATTTGCCAACGTCAAATTGAGGCCAGCTTCTTGCAAAAGTGCCATGCTGGTATCGCGAACGCGCCCTTTAGGCAAAGCTATGGTGAGTTTTTTGGTGGCTTTAAGCATAATGTATGTCCGTCAAGGTAAAGTATTTTTTATAAAGCTGACCAGTCTGACTAGTCTTTAGTATTTAGATTGAGGCTGATGCCTCTTCATTGGATGCAGATACAGCCAAGCTTATTTGAAGCGCACGTTGCAGACTCTCGAGTTCTGGCGTTAGGTCTGTGACAGCCTCGAGTTGCCCCTTTATTAACACAAACGGCACGCCCATAACCGTCGCTTCTGCCCGCAAACTGGTGGGTGATGTTGCCAGCGCCCGGCTTACGCTGTAGCCCGCAGTTCGCAAGTACCGTGCAGCAGCGTCGTCATCACTGACAACCAAAGGTGCCTCTGAATATACATGAGGGAGTACTGTTACAACACGCTCGAGCCCAAGGGCAAACCCGGCTGCGTGCGGTAGCAGCGCACCATCATAACGCCCGCCCCCAAGCAGCGGCTGGGCTGACTCGGTAGTATACGCCCGAAAGGTAATGCCTGTGTAATAGTCCAAGCGCCGCGCCATAGCTAGGTCAATGTGCAACTCGCGCACGTCTTCAAATTCAGCAATGACCGCTTCAAAATGGCGTACGTCACTTGCCACGTCTGGCCAAGGCATGAGCTTGTGTGCACGGGCAAGGACATCTACACCTCCGTACAAATCTGGTGTTGCAAGGAGTGCGTCACGTAAATCTGGCGCTAGCTTGTAAGGCTCTAACAGGCTGCTTAGGCCAGCAACATCTTTGCGGTCAATGGTGGTTGCCACACGTTCTTGTTCAACTTTGGGAATTCCTGCCAAGTCTAACAGTTTGCGAATAAGTCCGGGATTACCGAGGTCAACTCGAGGCACTAGCCCCACTGCCCGTACCGATTCTCTGGCAAGGTGGATGAGTTCAACGTCTGCGCGGTAACTAGCTGAACCAATGAGCTCGAGCCCAATCTGGGTAAACTCACGCGGGTTAATAATGGTTGGCGTATGCGCTTGCCACAAACTGCCACTGTATTGATACCGGTACACACTTGTAGGTTGTAAGTTGTCTACAGCTGAATTGCCCTTATTGTGAAACGCGTCTTCAGTTGATGGCGTTTTAGTTGATGGCGTTTTAGTTGATAGCGTTTTAGTTGACGATGTTTGTATTGATGCTGCAGGCTGCTGCCCTCGTAAACCAGCTTCCTGAGCTTGTATCAAGCGGCTAATACTAGGCGTAAAATCAGCTCGTAGCATTAACACATCGCTACCGTCTACCAGCTTAAATGCGCGTGCTGCTGCTGGATGCGCTGGGTCATAGGGCTCAATAGCCGGAACCTCAACAGGTGCATAGCCCCAACTGCTGTACAACGCCCGCAGGGTGCTCATGACCTGCCAGCGCGTTGCACTGAGTGCCGGTAAACTATCTTTAGTACCCGTCAGCGGCGCAAGGCGCGGCGCAGTCGGTGGGGAAGTTGAGATGGCGGTGCTATCCATAACGTCTCCTGAATATGTAGCAGGTATCATCTAGTTGACCGCCACAACCTAGCAAAGTGGTGTCACAGATGGAAATTCTATTGTTGTAACAACGATTCAACATAAAGCGTTTCCACGAGTAACTGCCCGTGGCAGTTGCGCATGCGACCTAGAGGAGTAGAAAGCGACCTACTCAGTGTGGGGGAACTTATCCTAGAACTGCTAGTAGTATTGGCTTGTATAGCAATTGCGCGATGATACATCACGTGTTATCCAGATTAAGGTTGATGCTTGTAGCAGCTAAGTATCTCCTATCTGTATCTGCAAGATACAAATAGCGGTAGCGGTTAAGGAACGTGAGTGAATCACGTTCCATTTCGAAAAGTTATCATGGAGACACTTAGATGATGATGTACTATGTACGTCCTATCTGATGGAATCTCCCTTTGCCCTGTGCTCCCCTTTTCCTTTTCTAGAACACAACATCACGCATTGGTAGGTCCGTAACAACATCTTGTATAACTGCTATCTGTAACGGCATCTTGCAAAACTGCCAGTAGTTAGCCGTTTACATAAGAATGCCGGACAAGGTTGCTTGCCCGGCGCGTGTGTCTTGATATGGGCTGTTAGCCACGTACCTCGCTAGCAGATACAACCTCACCCTCCACAACAGGCAGTGTAGACGCTGAGGCTGGCTTTTTTGCTCTGGGGTTTAAGGGTTCATAACCTGCCATAAGTATTCCTGCAGCAATAAATATATCTAGCCCCACAAGTAGCAAATTGAGTGGTGCAACAAGTTGCACAAAAGCTGTTGTCACGATGCGCCCAAGCGCCATGGCAGCCCAGATATAGCCACCAAAACGCACCAACTCTTGGAGGTCAGCCCGCCGCATCATGCCGTAGCCAATCATACAAGCAATAGCTAGTTGGCCGCCCCCAAAAATAGCCCGCAGACTAGGCCAGCCTCGAGGATGATCGGGGTTAATATCTAGCCCATAAAGATGCCCAATTGCAATCGGAAAAATAAGCCCGACAACGCCAATACCCATGATGATGAGCACCGCAAAGTATCCAAATAACGTCCGTTTTGACACTTTCTATCACCTACTCCTTAACACCTTTTGGGTGATGTTGATTATTGTCTAATATCTTGGTTTAAAATGTTGACTCGACAATTTTATGTACACGGCTAACATCTTGTTAGATGATGATTCACTGCCAAGATATCGCTTTAGACACAATCTATAGTGGCCATAGGTAAACTTGAAGTTCAACCCTAGTACATCTCACTAGCTTTAGTTTAACGTTTGCCAGGTGATGACATGCTGTCGAGTGGCACTAAGTTATCCTAATTGGATGATTCCTAAAGGGTCGTGAGCACCAAGTTATCGCGGTGAATGACTTCATCGTAGTCTTTGTAGCCTAAAAGTGTGCTGATGGCTTGGGTGTGCTGTCCTTGAATGCGTGTAAGGGCGTCACTCGAGTAGTTGCTTAAGCCTTGGGCAACCTTGACGCCGTCATGCAAGACGGCTACAGCATCCCCAAATTGGAACTGACCAGAAAGCCCGGTGACACCTTTGGGAAGTAAACTGCGGCCGTGCTCGAGCGCCCGCTGCGCACCAGCGTCTACAAAAATAGTACCTTTGCTAGGTTGCTGGGCCAGCCACGCTTTGCGCGCCGAATAGCCCGGACTGGCTAAAATGCGCGTACCACAAGCCTCACCTGCAGCCAGGGCTTCTAAACCTGGGCCGCCACCCGCCATAATGTGCGTTTCAATGCCGGCAGCCGCCGCAATACTAGCTGCCCGAAGTTTTGTGACCATGCCGCCCGTACCCCGTTGGGTACCCGCGCTACCTGCTAAATGCATGACGGTACTAATGTCCTTAACTTGCTCGAGCTTGCGTGCGTCTGTAAACTTACGTGGGTCTTTGTCGTAGAGGCCGTCTACATCGGTGAGAATAATCAGCGTATCGGCACCTACAAGATACGCTGCCCACGCAGATAGCGTGTCGTTGTCGCCTAGTTTAATTTCGTGGGTTGCCACGCTGTCATTTTCGTTGATGATGGGCACAGCACCGTGTTTGAGGCTAGCATCTAACGCACTTTTAGCGTTCACATAGCGCTCACGGTGTTGAATGTCACTGGCGGTGAGTAAAAGTTG
>CAZMCW010000050.1:3932-4985 GCA_964564405.1 uncultured bacterium | reverse complement strand
CGCAACAGGTTTAGGCGCAAACGCCCGTGCCCAATCGAGCATCAGTAAGCCTTGACCCACAGCAGCAGCAGCCTGCTTATCGGGTAAAGTAAGTGGCAAGTTGAGTCCCAACTGCTCGCGCCCGGCAGCACCCGCACCCGATGACACTAGAACGGCGCGCGCGTCCCAAGCTTGCTCGAGCACCTGCAAGCCCCGCGCAATCGCCCACAAGTGCGGCGGATAAACGCGCCCGCGCTCATCGGTGAGGCTGCTCGTACCTACTTTGACAACAATTCGTCTTGCCATGTGACTATCTCTTTATGTGCATTTTTGTGAGCTATGTGATGCACAAGTTGATGATTAACTTCAGCCTTGTGTCACTTTTGGTTTAGCATCACTTACCAAGCGTAACGCTTATCAAAAACCTTTGTTGATGTTCGCGTCTTTATTGAGTGTGTTAATGCCTTGAAGTTGAGATAACCTATCAAGCTATGAAATGGACACTATCAACCTAAGCTGATCACATCACTCAGGACCTTCGAAAGCTGCTACTCAGCTTCTTCGAGATACTGCCAGAATGCCTCTGGAATAAGGGATTTAGGTACTAACAAAACATCATCTTGTTGTTGGATTTTCCCAGCTCTAACAAGTTGTTTGAGGTTTGCTTGTACCTTGCTTTGAATTTGACGCAAGGTAACTTCTTGCCAGTTTTCGTCTGGATGTAAGCCTTGCAAAAATTGACGGTGAAAACTCGGTAGGTCGTCGAGCGCAATGCGTTGCTCGAGCAGCTGCCAGTTAATCATCTCATCTACGTCCATCTTAGAACTTGGGTGTTCGTGAGTCATAAAGGCTATGCTAACGCAAACTGTAGCTTTGTGTGAGAATTTAAGCGCACCCTAGACAAGCTACTAAAACGCTTTAGGCATAGTTGTTACCAGGGCCTCGAGCACTTTGCGGTTAAGTCCTGCTGCAAGAAGAAGCTTTTCATCTTGAAACGCATCTAAAAACGCTTGAGCTGCATCTGGGTAATAAAGTTTGCCTTGTCCTTTATCAATTTCAGACAGGGCGTAGTCT
>CAZMCW010000050.1:0-3891 GCA_964564405.1 uncultured bacterium | reverse complement strand
GCTTTACGGTAAGGGCGGTCCGTGGTCATGGCATCAAACGCATCTGCTACAGCAACAAGGCGTGCATACATGTGTATTTCATTACCGGCAATGCCATGTGGATAACCGCCGCCTGACCACTTTTCGTGGTGGTGAAGTACTGCGGGCAGCAAGTGCTCGAGCGCCGGCGAATCTCCTAAAATACGCACACCGTACAAGGTATGCTTGCGCATTTCTGCCCACTCTTCGTCGTTGAGGGGGCCTTCTTTACCCACAGGCAACGATAAGGCGATTTTGCCAACATCGTGCAAGTAGCCTGCAAACATTAAGTTGTCAACGTGGTCATCGCCAAGGGCCATCTGCGTAGCAATACCCTTTGAGTAGTAACCTACCCGGCTCGAGTGACCCGCTGTATACGCGTCTGCAGCTTCTACGGCGTTCACTAGCGCCCGTACCGACTGCACATTAAAATCACGCCGGGCTTTAAGTGAGGTTGCCAAACTGAACGTAACCGCTGCGTTGTCTGCAAAGCTAGACAAGGTTTTGAGGTCATTGTTATCAAACAGATAGTCGGAAATTTGGCTGTCGACGTAAATTCCGCCAATTACTTTGCCGTGCAAGCGAATCGGCGTTGCCATAACACTGCGAATATTGGCAACCATCATGGTAGCACTGCGTTCGAAGCGCTCGTCTTGTTGCGCGTCGGTGGTGACAATCCCCTGTTCGTTTTGCAAGATGGTTTTAATGAGTGAACGCGAAATACGCATGTCGTTGTCGCTACCATCTTCGTCTGCACCTTCACCCATGCGTGAGGCTCGAATTGCAAAACCGTCGTCATCATCTTCATCGCTTAAAACAATAAACCCGCGACCAGCTTTGCTAAGCTCAATAGCATTGGAAAGAATAGCTGACAGCACTTTGTCAACATCTTGCTCGGTTTCAATGCGCGACATCGACGAGCCAATTCGGCCAATGCGCTCGAGCACATCGACCCGCCGCTGTACAAGGGTTGTTTCGTTCATGGCGCGTTTCAGATCAGGCAGGAGATCTTGACCCGCTGGTCCAAGGGCGCGCACTTTTTGTCGCAGGGTCTCGAGGGATTCAATCATGGCTAAGTTTAAGTATATCTGAATGTATTGGGCTTTGTTGTCACTTTTTAGGTGTCTTTGTTGGGGCACCAGTTTCATCATGTGCTGCTGTGAAGCTCGTTTACCTAAGTTAATGCTTCATTGATGCTGCTTACGGCCTACCAGCACTTATGATTCAACAATTACAACGTATGTCAAACTCTAAGAATATATCAAACACCAACAGCGATATCAACATATTTATCATTATCTCACAGAAGTTCTGACGTTATGCATTACTTTTGACATGTCCATTAAGGATGATGCTCGAGCACGCCTTCTTGCTAGTTCTGGATATGCTCAAACCATCTTCTACAAGTAGTACTTCTACAAGTAGTAGTTCCAGGATTAGTTTCCCCACACTGAGGGGGTTGATTTCTACTCCCTTAGGTCGCATGCACAACTGCCTGTAGCAATTACTCGTGGAAACGCTAAAGCTATCAACAGAGGACACACGTCAGCGCATTTCTTGCTAAACTCGCTGAATGTGTTGGCGCAAGCTGTGCGGACAAACCGCAGGGCTGCAAGTAAGTCATAAAATCAATCTTCAACAAGAATTATGTCAACACATGAGGAGGCGTATCCATGCGCGTTGCCATCGTTGGTGTTACTGGTGCTGTAGGACAAGAGTTCATTCGGTTACTCGAAGAACGCCAGTTTCCTGTGCAGACGTTGCGCCCTTACGCATCGGCGCGCTCAGCCGGGAAGAAGGTCACTTTCGCTGGGCAAACGTACACGGTTGAGGCACTACCAGAAGACGGCAATTTAGAAGCTGATGTTGTCTTTTCATCCGCCGGTGGGAGCATCTCCAAAGCACACGCCAAAGCGTGGGCAGCGCGCGGTGCCGTAGTGATTGACAACACCTCAGCCTGGCGGATGGATGAAAGCACACCGCTGGTTATTCCTGAGGTTAACCTCGACGCTGCCCGTGACCACAACGGCATTATTGCCAATCCTAACTGTTCAACCATTATTGCGCTCATGGCGCTAGCACCGCTCGAGCGTGCGTTTGGCATTCGCCGAGCAACTGTGGCGACCTATCAAGCTGTATCCGGCTCAGGCGCTGCGGGCATTGACGAACTGGACAGCCAAAGTCGAGCCTATTTAGCTGGCGAAGAACTGATTCCTAACAAATTTCAACACCCCATCGCATTCAATTTGTTTAGTCACGATTCAGATATGTATGATGATGGTTACAACACCGAAGAACGCAAACTTTTGTTCGAATCCCGCAAAATTCTAGCCCGCCCTGACTTGCGCGTAAGTGCCACCTGCATCCGCGTACCCGTATTTCGGGCCCACAGCGAAGCCATTCATGTTGAGTGTAACCGCCCCGTAAGTGTGCAAGAAGCCCACGAAGTACTCACACGTGCTGAGGGTGTTCAAGTTATTGATGACCGGGCAAATAATCACTTTCCCACACCCCAACTTGCCAGCGGTCAAGATGACGTGCTGGTGGGGCGCATTCGAGCAGATAGCAGCCTCGAGGGCGGCCTTGTGCTGTTCGTTTCTGGCGATCAAATTCGTAAAGGTGCAGCGCTTAACGCGGTGCAAATTGCTGAAGGTATGTTAGCTGAGGGTTTACTTCCAACGCGCACTCAACTTGCTAGCGAGGCTGCAGACGCTGAGGATGTTCAAGCTGCTAGCATGGTAACGGCGTCCTAAGTTAGAATAATGGTTCAAACTTGCAGCACCCTGTGTGCTCGAGTTCATATAGAGAAGTTCTAGGAGTTCACTGTGAAGCAACGTTGGACAGAAATGCTGTCAACCTTTGTTACAGTAGGCGTGCTTGTCGTGCTAACTATGTTGGCACTTGGGCAAGCCACAAATCAGTTTGAAGCAACCGTCACGCCGCTACCCAGCTTGGAAGAATTGGCGACGCTTGACCTTGGTCCCTTAAATTTCGAACAACCGTTAACCTCACTAGGTAATGCCGCTCTAGGTCACCAAAACTTAAGCGATACGTTTTTGGGGGATAGCGCTTTGGGTAACAGCGCACTAGGTAGTGCTGCTCTTGAACTTGGGGATGTTGCCCTCGACCTCAGCTTGGCAGAAATCCGCAACGACTACGACGCGTTTATGCGCGTTTACGGAATTGTTGAAAGCCTCGAGCGCAACCTTGATACAGGCGACCTTGCTGCTGATATTTTGGAGCACGGCGAAGTCTTGTTCGAAGAAGCATTTACACGTTCTGGTCAGGCTTTAAGTATGGATTCCCAACTGAGTAGCCGACTGCTTAACCTTGAAGATGCTCTGCGTAATGGCAGTGCTAACACCCGCGAGCTTTACGACGAACTTGTCGCAGAATTTACTGAGGCACTCAACACAAGTGATGCCGTTTTACATAGGTTTACAGGTGAAGATACCCAAAACTTACTGCAAGCACTGCGCCGCGACTTAGCTGAAGGACAAAATACAGACGTACTTTTGAGTGACCTAGACGAACTTTATAGTGAGCTCTTAAAGCAGTACAACGACAGCAGGGGTCACGCTCGAGGCTTTCCTGAGTTAAGTGACAAACTACAAGCGTTGCGCAACACTTTACAGGACACAGGCATGTTGGAAAAAGGTCAGCTCGAGCAACTTGTTGAGGAAGTGAGCACCTTTTTCGGCGAAGGCTAACCTTTTTAGCAACTAAACTTCAAAAACACCTTCTAGGCAATCATCCAGAAGGTGTTTTTTTACAGCTACACAAGCCAGTCTTCATTCCATATGAATATGGTGGCGTCACTTAGTAGACCTCTTGCAAAAGTAGAGATACCTGTTTCAAAGTAAGGCATGAGAT
>CAZMCW010000049.1:1912-18694 GCA_964564405.1 uncultured bacterium | reverse complement strand
AAGCTGAGAATCCCCCCGCCGTCTCTATTTGTCGTATTGCCAGAGACTGTGCTATTAGTAAGTGTGATATTGCCCTCGTTGAGAATCCCGCCGCCGTCGCTTGCCATATTGTCAAAGACCGTGCTATCGGTGAGCGTGACGTTACGAAGGCTGTAAATCCCGCCACCGCTGAAGCCTGCCGTATTGCCAGAGACCGTACTACTAGTGAGGGTGACATTGCCAGTGCTACGAATCCCGCCACCGTCGTTTCTTCCTCCTGCATTACCGTTTTGCACAGTAATGTTTATGAGTGTCAACGTGCCTGTTGCAGTATGGTTAAAAACTCGGTAGCTAGTTTGTCCGTCCACGGCAATACTTGCACCAGTAGCATCTATGGTGAGGTTGTCTTCATCAATAACAACCTCACCACTCGTTAAATTGATGGTGCCAGTTAAGCTATTTTGAAAGGTAATTGTGGCACCGTCTGCAGCAACATCTATAGCCTCGCGCAAACTACAATCTGCGTCACAGATACCATCGTTTGTATCAGCTAGCTTGGTTACAACTTGGGCAAAGCTTGTTGAAAGTAGTAGGTAAAGTCCACAAACTAGCAAACCTGCGACACGTGCTTTTTTCAGGCGTGGTTTTATGAATGATACGTTCATACAAGCAAGCTAGCACATGACCTCTGACAAGACTCTTACTCGAGCCTCACTCACCCTAAAAAGTACGATAAACTAACCCGTGCGCGGTCGTTTTGCTCCTTATATTCTAGGTACAGGTTTACTCGGTTTGGCTGTGGTGATGGCCATCTTTACGATTTACGCGGGCTTTGAACGCGAACCTTGGCGCGGCTTTTTGATTACTGCAGTGCTCTCTGGTGCTGTTGGACGGGCGCTCACTTGGTGGGGTACAAGCGACGGCGAACCCACCCGCCGTGAAGCACTTACAGGGGTCATTGCCCTTTGGTTTGTCATCCCATTTATGGGCGCGTTCCCTTACGCCATAGACGCTGGGTTTAGCCCTATCAACGCTATGTTTGAATCCATGAGCGGCTTTACGACCACCGGGGCAACTGTGCTGACCGACTTTGACGCACTCTCACCTAGTTTGTTTATGTGGCGCGCGCTGACCCAGTGGGTTGGTGGTGTGGGCATTATTGTGTTGTTCATCGCCGTGTTTCCCAAACTGGCCATTGCCGGGCGACAACTCTTTTTTGCTGAAGCACCCGGGCCAACCGAGGAACGCTTAACGCCACGCCTCAAAAACACCTCCAACGCGGTGCTGTTGGTCTATGTAGGGCTTACCGTATTCTGCATCATCGCGTATAGATTGGGCGGCATGGGCTTGTATGACGCCATCGCCCATGCGTTTACAACTCTTTCTGCTGGTGGCTTTAGTCCCAAGGGATTGAGCTTTGAGGAGTTTAGTCCCACACTGGTGTGGATTTGTATTATTTTTATGGTCTTTGCGGGGTCGAACTTCGCCTTGCAGTACCGCGTGGTGAGCGGCAAACCCAAAGCCCTTTTAAGAGATAGCGAGTTTAGGGCCTACCTCATTATCATTGCTGTGGTAACGGTGATACTTACCTTTGCCTTGCGCACAACCTACGCGCCTGTGGCGGCGCTACGCCACGCACTGTTTCAGGTGCTCAGCATTATGACCACAGCAGGCTACGCTTCAGCGGATTTTGCCCTTTGGCCACAACAAGCGCAAGTGCTGTTAATTGTGCTGATGTTTGTGGGCGGTAGCGCAGGCAGTGCAGGTGGCGGCATTAAGGTGGCGCGTTGGCTCATTATTAGCAAGCACACCGTGCGCGAAGTGCGGCGGGCGTTACAACCACGCGCAGTATTGCCCTTGCGGGTTGGTGGGCGTAGCGTACCCGAAGAAGTGTTTCGAGCGGTAGCCGCATTTGTGACGCTTTATGTGGGCTTGTTTGCGTTCACCACGGCCATGCTCGTGTGGTTCGGGGCAGATTTTATCACCGCGTTTACGGCGTCGATTGCATGTATTGGGAACATCGGCCCAGGACTTAACACAGTGGGACCGATGCTGAATTTTGACGGGCTACATCCGTTTAGTCGGGTGCTCTTATTTGTGCTGTTTGACCCGGCGTTTTGGCGTTTGCCAAGAGTGAATCTATGGCGTTTTAAGAAGCGTTCTTGAGGTTAGTCGAGGCTGTATTTTCGCGACCCCTGAGTTAGTACCAACACGTCCCTCGCCAACATCCTCAGCTCATAACTGGCGGTAAACTAGCAAACTATGTGGAAACGGCGCGCAGCCAAACGCAAATCTCAACACACCAAAGCCCAAGCTGCTCAGCCAACATCAACCTCCATGACGGTGTCAGCATCTACCAGGCCATTACCTACTAAACATCATCATGCACCTCAACGCTTGGGTCACAAGCAAGTACCTCACTACACTGAACCCTTTACCTTTATTCACAAAGGTACGCTCATCGTCGGTAATTTAACGGTACCCGGGCGGGCGCGCATTCACGGCGCTGTACACGGCAACCTCGAGGTCGCTGGGCTTTTGGAAATTGCTGAGTCAGCAATCATTGAAGGTAGCTATATTCATGCGGATGTCGTGAAAATTATCGGCACCGTGCGCGCAGACGTTTGGGCCCACGGCAAGGTCGAAATCTGGCGTACAGGTAAGCTCACAGGTAATATTTACGCTGCCTCGCTCGATATTGAAGAAGGTGCAACCTTTGTTGGCAGCAGCGACATGCAACCCGCCGGCTATACCAAAATGCCTATTGCGTTCAAAAAGTACGTGGGAAACATTGATACCTGGGGAGATACCACCGCAGCAGCCGAGCTAGCGCCACACCCTAGCCAGCCCTATACACCCACACCTGATACACCTGAGTACATTGACCTGATTGAGAACGATGCTGTCCCACGTGAAGTTGATACGCCTATCTTGAAAGATGCTGATTCATCTTGTTAACAATGAGATAAACAATCAACCTCAAACAAATACCTGCGCTTACACACCACATGTCCACGCCTTGGGGTAAGCATAAGGTGAATCTGATGAAATCGCCCCTGCCTCCTTTCTCCCCTGCTCCCTCGCCTCGAGTAGGCTAGTTATCTAGTACAGCACTCATACACCTTCCATCTAGCAGTAAAGGCGAGCAAAGCTGGACTCGGGCCACTACCTGCACATGCGTTACGTCAAGATGTACATGTGTTTAGCTTGGACTGCTACAATAACAATTTGGTACGTTCACTGGTCGGCACTAACGCTGACACAATAAATTACGATACGGTGAACGGACTTACCACACACCTTTGCATGAGGTGAGACTGTGTAAGCTGAGACGTCTATTTCCAGATTATGATTTTGCTCAGGTTATGGGCTATTTTCTGATGGGGATGGGTGCTCGAGCTTGACTCAGGTGTTACTGAATTAACAAATGAATTCACGTGTTTTTTAAGCGTGATATAAAATACGTTTGATAACATGCAGCATGATGATATTTTCGCTAGCTAACACCATCCCAAACCCTTCAATCACACCGGAGTGATGTTCAGCTAGCAACATACGCTCAGTGCCGCAGCCTGTTCAACCTTAATGATGCAGCCACAGACGGGATTAAGTTAAAGCAGCGTTAATTTACCCAAATGGCACAGTAATCAGCCGCGCCAGTGCGTAGACTGAACCACCCTAGGAGATACCCCTATGACGCTAGAACGCTGGTTTCGGCGCAAGCGCCCCACCAAAACAGATGAAGATATAAGCCCGCCTGGTTTGTGGCTCAAGTGTGAAGCCTGCGGCGCACAAATTTACCGTAAAGATTTAGTTGCCAACCTCTACTGCTGCCCAGAGTGCAATCACCACTACCGAATGCCCGTTGAAGCGCGCATTGAATTACTTGCAGATGACGGCAGCTTTGAGCAGTGGTCAGGTGATATTTACGCCCAAGACCCTTTAGAGTTTGTTGACCGTGAACCCTACCCTGAACGCTTGAAGCGCTTTCAAAAAAAACAACAACGCCCCGATGCCATCGTGACTGGCGCAGCCAACATAGACGGTCAACCCGTTGCGTTGGCAGTCATGGACTTCTTTTTTGCAGGCGGGTCTATGGGCTCCGTTGTAGGCGAAGAAATTGCCAGGGCCGCTGAGCGAGCAGCCCACGAAATGCGCAGTTTTATTGTCGTTACAGCATCAGGTGGCGCGCGCATGCAAGAAGGTGCGTTGTCACTTATGCAAATGGCCAAAACAACTGTTGCGTTAGAACGGCTTGCTGCCAAACATTTACCCTATATTACCGTCCTTGCTGATCCAACTACAGGTGGGGTGACGGCAAGTTTTGCAACCTTGGGCGACCTTATTGTGTCTGAACCTGGCGCGCTCATCGGGTTTGCAGGTCCTCGAGTGATCCAGCAAACAATTAAACAAGAACTGCCCGCAGGGTTTCAGCGTGCTGAGTTTTTGCTCGCTAAAGGCATGCTAGACGATGTCATCAGCAGACGTAACCTCAAACCTAAACTAGCAAGCTATTTGCGTTTGTTGCGGGGCAGTTTCCGGGAGCCTAGCTATGTCCCTAGCGTTTGAAAAACCCATCAACGAACTGCAAGCTCGTATCGACGACATGCGCACGTTTGTCACTGAACAAGGCGTTGATTTAAGTAGCGAGATTAAAGTTTTAGAAGAACGGCTCGAGCAACTTAAACGCGACATCTACACAGATTTGACCCGCTGGCAACGCGTCCAAGCTGCTCGAGCTAGCGGCCGGCCCACGGCACTTGATTATATTCATGGAACCTTTAATGACTTTAATGAGTTACACGGCGATAGAACGCTCGGTGATGACGCTGCCATCGTTACCGGCCTCGCTGAGCTAGACGGCACTAGCGTCGTGATCATCGGCCAACAAAAAGGGCGTGACACCAAAGAAAACATTCAGCGCAACTTTGGCATGGCCCACCCAAGTGGCTACCGTAAAGCCATGCGCATGTTTGACCTCGCTGATAAATTTCAGCTCCCTGTGATTACCCTTATTGACACTCCCGGCGCTTACCCCGGCATTGCTGCTGAAGAACAGGGTCAAGCGTGGGTTATTGCTGAAAGCATCCAGCGGATGAGCCGCCTCACCGTGCCTGCCATCAGCGTGGTCATTGGTGAAGGAGGTTCAGGGGGCGCACTAGCCGTTGCCGTTGCCAACCGCGTGCTTATTTTAGAAAACAGTATCTATTCGGTCATTAGCCCGGAGTCGTGTGCTGCTATTTTATGGCGCGACGCGTCGCAAGCAGAACACGCTGCGGAAGCCCTCAAGCTCACGGCTCAAGATTTATTGTCGCTAGATGTCGTTGATGCCATCATCAAAGAGCCCCTTGGGGGCGCGCACCGCAACCCCGACAAAATGGTGCGCTGCCTTGGCGAAACTTTGGGCAGTGAACTCAACAAACTCATGCAGTTTTCGGAGCGTGAGCTTTTGGAACAACGTTATGAGCGCTTCCGCAAGCTAGGTCGGGTGACAAGCCAAGAGGGTATTGAAGATAGTGAAGGTGTTCGTGCGCTCGAGTCAGGCGAAGACAACTAACCTAAGCTCGACAGCAGTATCTACCAATGCTGCTGATACAACTTAAGGTAAGTACCTCCTATCTGGAAACCGCAGTTTTCGTGACATGCGTTTAGCGGTTAAGGATGGGCGCTGCTGAGTTTGATAATTGCCACTTTTCAACTTGGAGGTACTTAGAACACACTTCAATGCTTTTGGTTCATATCGTTACTCGAGAAAAATAGCAGTTCCAAGATTGGTTCCCCCACACTGAGTGGGTCGATTTCTACTCCCCTAGGTCGCACGCGCAACTGCCTGTGGCAATTACTCGTGGAAATGCTAAAACTAATACGAAATCCGTTTGTATCCCGAGTAATACCTAAAGGCATCATTGCGTCCACCACGGATTCCGTAGTTTATCCTACCTGCTCTTGCAGGAGTTGATTCTTCGAGAATCAACCGGATTTGGTATAATACCCTTTCCGGTTATTTTGGTAACAAATAGCAGTTCCAGGATTAGTTCCCCCTCACTAAGTGGGTCGATTTCTACTCCCCTAGGTCGCACGCGCAACTGCCTGGGGCAGTCACTCGTGGAAATGCTACAAATAGCAAATCCATGCATCATCCCCCAGTTCATAGCCACAGCGCCCAATGGCATTGCAGATGTTTTCAGGGGTGATGGTAAGAACAGCTTGACAAAAAGCATCAATGAGGTTGGCAACTGAATCAAAATAAAGTTGCTTGATAAAGGTTTTAACTTTGGCAAATAGATACTCAATAGGATTAAAGTCAGGTGAGTAGGTCGGCAGATACAGTTAGCAGTTCCAGGATTGGTTTCGCCACAATGAGTGGGTCAATTTCTATTCCCCTAAGTTGCACGCGCAACTGCCTGTGGCAGTTACTCGTGGAAACGCTAAAGGTAACTCAGTCTGCCTCGAGCACTGTTTGTAGCGTCGCCACATTGCCAGCAATCTCATCAGCATTGGCACCGTCATCTCCAAAAATGGCACTGCCAGCAACAAATATATTGGCACCTACATGTTGAACTTTGTTGAGCGTACCTACATTAATGCCGCCATCTACTTGAATATTGCAGGTAAGCTGCTGCTCACTAATCCAGCGGCGCACCGTGGCAATGCGTTCTAAACTCGCTGGAATAAGTGATTGCCCACCAAAACCCGGATTCACCGTCATAACCAGGGCTATATCAAGATAAGGTAGTGCGTCGTGCATGACTGCTAATGGGGTGAGTGGGTTTACAGCGAGGCCCACACCAACCTCGAGCTCACGAATGCGCTGTAAGGTGCGGTGTAAGTGCGTGCAAGCTTCAGCATGAACAGTGATGCTCGAGGCACCCGCATTAACCATTACAGCTAGAAAATCTTCCGGTTCGTCCATCATCAGATGAACATCTAGCGGTAGGTCTGTCACTTTACGGCAAGCTTCTATCGCTAGCGCCCCAAACGTTAAGTTGGGTACAAAGTGTCCGTCCATGACGTCAATATGGATCATACCTATGCCTGCTTGATCAGCAGCGCGTACAGCGTCGCCGAGACGGCTAAAGTCAGCAGCTAAAATAGAAGCGGCAAGTGTATCCGTTGAAGCAAAGCGGGACATCGACACTGCGGGTGTCTCCGCAGACGTTCTTACTGGTGTTATAGAGGTCACGATTACAGTATAACGTGTGTTGTACCTTTGCTCACTGTGCCTCAACCTTGGCATCTTCACTACTTTTGGTGTTCCACACTAGCAAACTTGACCTAGTGGATTGTGTTTCTCAATGCATTGGATAGGTATTGAAACTTAAAAAGAATAAACATGCTCAAATTGTGTGTTGATATGCAGCCGCATCAACTTTTGATAGAGAGCATTCTTTGCCTAACTATGATTGTAGGAAATTTTCACAAAAGTCACGACAACCACTATTTCTCTAGCTGACGTTTAATCAGTTGATGAATGCAGCATACGTTAATGCCACATTTTATTAGCGACTTGTCCATTCTAATTCTCTTTGAAAAAGGCAAATCATGTGTTAAGCTTAATTTGGGATGCAACCTATGACTATCAAAGTTTTTGTTGAGATGGCTTTCGTAGTAGTAAGTATCCAGTTACAGAGTGGGCTGGAAAACTTGATAAATGGCGTTGATCATGACACAATTTGTTCTTCGTAGGATACTTGGAATCCTACCTTTAATCCTGCTTATATCGTTCGCTGTATTTATAATGATGCATTTACTTCCTGGAGATCCTGTTGTAGCCATGTTAGGAGAAACAGGCAGCATGGGTGCTGAAGAGATACAGCGTTTTCGTGAGCAGCTAGGCTTAGACAAACCTCTAATGTTGCAATATGTTGACTATCTTCAGGGACTCATCAGGCTTGATTTTGGTATGTCCATTCAGCTTAGGTTGCCCGTGCGTGCGCTCATCGGCCAGCGGTTGTTGAGCACCTTACAACTTGCCTTTGCAGGACTAGCCCTAGCTATCGTTTTAGGTGTAGTCCTTGGGGCTATTTCAGCTTTGAATCACAACACCTGGATTGATAGTATTGCTGTCACAATTGCTCTTTTGGGTGTGTCTATTCCTAGTTACTGGCTTGGTCTCATGCTCATTTCTGTGTTTTCAGTTACCTTAGCTTGGGTGCCTATTGCTGCTGTTGATGGCTGGCAGGGTTTGGTACTACCCGCCGCAACGCTAGGATTTGCTGCGGCAGCGCCCGTTGCACGTTTCACCCGCTCGGGCATGTTAGAAGTGATGAGTCAAGACTTTGTAAGAACAGCACGTTCTAAAGGGTTAGCTCCATCGCGTGTCACACTGCGACATGTTTTGCGGAACGCACTTATTCCAGTAGTAACCATTGCGGGTATTCGCTTTGGGTCAATTCTAGCGGGTACCGTGATTATTGAGTCAGTATTTGTGCGTCCAGGGCTTGGTCTTTTACTGCTCGAGTCCATCCGTACAAAGGACTTTTTAGTGGTTCAAGGCATTATTTTGATTGTTTCAGTGGCGTTTGTCTTGGGTAACTTATTGGTTGAGATCATCTACACCTGGCTAGACCCAAGGATTCAGTATGGATAGTCAAGTTGTGACTCGAGTCAAGCACGCATTAGTACGTCCTGCTTCATTACTATCTCTGCTTTTTTTGTTAACAGTTGTCAGTATGAGTATCTTTGCACCGGCCATTGCGCCTTATGACCCTATTCGCATTGACTTACTTAGCGCTGAACAACCCCCTAGTCTCGAGCACCTTTTTGGGACCGACGACGTAGGGCGTGATGTGTTTAGTCGTGTGGTGTGGGGCGGGCGTATTTCGCTCACCATGGGCCTTGTGGCAGCCGGCATTGCAACTGTTTTAGGGCTTTTTTTGGGGACAGTCAGTGGCTATTACGAAGGCAATACAGGCTATCTAATTTTGCGCGCCATGGATTTTTTACTAGCGTTTCCGGGTATCTTGCTAGCACTTGCTATTGTGGCCATTTTGGGCGCAAGTTTAGCCAACGTGATGATCGCCGTTGGCATTGGGGCAACACCCGCGTTTGTACGGCTTGTCCACGGCGTTGTGCTGTCAATAAAACAAAACGACTACATCGAAGCTGCCAAAGCTTTTGGTGCCACCGATGCCCGCATTTTTCTTAGATATATACTCCCCAACATACTCCCGTTTGTCATTGTCATTTTTACGATTCAAGTTGCGAGTGCCATCTTTTATGGGTCATCACTGAGTTTTATTGGTCTTGGTGCACAACCTCCCTCACCCGAGTGGGGTGCCATGGTCAGCCGGGGGCGTTATTCACTTAGGAATGCCCTGTGGATGTCCGCTTTTCCCGGTGCCACAATTGCGCTTGTGTGCATCGCCATTAACCTGTTGGGCGACGCGTTGCGTGACGCTCTTGATCCGAGGTCATCGTAGGTTTTTATGATGTTGAACTTGGATTGTTTAAAGGAGGTAGCTAGTTATTGTCATTTTGTTTGTCAATGTGATGTTTTTTTGTGTTCTTAGCTGAAAGGATGACTATGGGGTTTAAAATGGCGGGGTTTAAAATAACGGGGGTTCAAACGATGGCGTTCAAAAAAATAGTATTTGCGTGCCTACTGTTCGTTATAGGTAGTACGTTTGCACAAGATGACCAAGTGTTAACAGTTGCCTTGCGTACAGCTGGTGGACAACTTGATCCACACCTTACTGCTGTCCAGCAAGATGGTTTCATCAACATGAATATATTTGATAGGCTCATTTATTTGGATAGCGATGGCGAGTTGGTCCCGTGGTTAGCGACCTCTTGGACGCCTAACGAAGACGCTACCATGTGGACGCTCACCTTGCAGGATGGGGTCATTTTTCACGACGGCACGCCGTTTAATGCTGAGGCGGTTAAGTTTAACTTTGACCGCATGATCGCACCCGAAACGGCCTCACCCATTTCAGGGCCTTCTTTGGGTGCCTACCGCGAAACTGTTGTGCTTGACGACCTCACGCTCGAGGTTTACTTTGACCGTCCTGCTGCACTGTTGCCGTTTAATTTAACGCCGCCACCTATGGGCATGGTGTCACCTACCGCCGTTGAAACGCACGGCGAGCAATTCTCAAATATGCTGGTTGGCTCGGGGCCATACAAGCTCGAGAGCACCATTCCTCGGATAGAGACCGTCTTGGTACGCAACGATGACTACAATTGGGGACCCGCGTCATTTCATGAAGGACCTGCGTTTGTCCCACAGGTTCGCTTTGTGTTCATTAATGAACAAGAATCACGTATGGCAGCTTTGCTCAATGGTGAAGCACAAATCATTGACGAAATATCGGTTGCAGATATTGACGCACTCACCGAAGACCCTGCGTACAACGTCTTTTTGTCGCCACGTGTAGGCATTAACCGCGGGCATACCATCAACGCGTCGTTAGCTCCTACCGATGACATTTTGGTTCGCAAAGCGCTCATTCACGCTGTAGATAAAGAAGCCATCAACCAAGCTGTGTTCCGTGGTCACTATCCTATTGCCTACCAAACACTTACGCGTGGCGTACGTTTTTACAACGATGCCGTTGAGGACATGTATCCGTATGATCCAGAACTCGCTGTGCAACTGCTCGAGGAAGCTGGCTGGACCGAAATTAATGATGACGGCTACCGCGTCAAAGATGGTGAAGTTTTAAGTGTGAGTCACGCAACCTGGGAAAGTGCTGTGTCTGAACCGCCTGCGCTCATTATTCAGTCTATGTTGCGCGATATTGGCGTGCAAATGGATATTGAGTTCCCAGGTAACTACACAGCTACAGTTAATTCTGGCGATAGCCCTTACAATACAGCCCTGTTAGCTGTTTACAGCCCCGATCCGGGCGTGCTTTTGTACCGCTCTTTCCACTCTTCGGGTATGGGGTCAACCAATATTGCCCACTACAGCAGTCCAGAAATTGATGCCCTGCTCGAGGCAGGTCTTGAAACACCTGACGCAACTGAGCGGACAGAAATCTATGCCGAGATACAACAACTGCTAGCTGAGGCTGCACTCAATATTCCCATCTATTCAAATATTGCCGTGTTTGCTGTGAACGAAGACGTTGAAGGGTTTACACTTAACTTACATTCAAATCCGGTCATTTTTGGCGCACGCTTTGTAGAGTAAAGTAGTACGAGGTAGCTTATACATTTGAATACTTGGGATGTTGCTAGCGGGTATATAATCTCTACCAACTAATAAGTTGAAAGCACAAGTAGGTTGATGATAGCGTCAATCAAGGTTGCAGAGTATGAATTCAAATGTATGCTGAATGCATCAATGCTAAGCTTAAACTTAATCTGAGACAAGTTTTCTATAGGAAAGTAGTACAAGTAATAAGACAAGTAGGCTTATCGAGCAGTTGAATGGGAGATGGCACCTTGGCAAGTCCCTTTGGAAGACAGCTACTACTTTTTGCCGTAAAGCGGCTCCTTACGCTCATTCCGCTGCTCATTGGCGTATCGCTACTTGTCTTTTCTATGCTGCAACTTGTTCCCGGAGATCCCGTGCGGGCCATTCTCGGTGAGTCAACTGCGGCTAATCCCGAACAAGTTGAACGCATTCGCCAAGAACTTGGTCTTGATAAACCACTTCACGTTCAATATCTAACCTATGTAGGCAACGTTGTACGCGGTGATTTTGGCACCTCTATTCGCACCAGGAAGCCGGTGCTCGAGCAAATTATGTTACGGCTTCCCAGCACCTTGGAGCTCACACTTGCTGGGCTTGGCTTTGCAATTGTCTTTGGGACAGGGTTATCTCAGCACTCCACCACAACACAATCATCGACAAACTTGCCGTGCTCATTGCCCTTTTGGGAGTGTCTATCCCAAGTTTTTGGTTAGGGTTGCTGCTCATTCTGGTGTTTTCCGTGCAACTGAATTGGTTACCTGTATTGGGCAGTAGTGGACTTCGCGGTCTCATTTTACCAACCCTAACTTTAGGACTGTGGGCGGCTGGCGGTATTGCCCGGTTGGCGCGCTCGAGCATGCTCGAGGTCATGCATCAAGACTACGTGCGTACGGCGCGTTCAAAGGGCTTGCGCAGGCATAGCATTGTCATTTTGCACATGTTGCGTAATGCCCTCATTCCGGTTGTAACCATTGTGGGCATTCGCTTTGGACAAGTACTTGCGGGTACTGTCATTATCGAAACAGTATTTTCAAGGCAAGGGCTCGGGCTTATGCTTGTTAGTTCTATTTTGGGTAAAGATTTCCCAGTTGTTCAAGGCATCATTTTGCTAGTGGCAACGTCTTACGTACTCATCAACTTTTTAGTCGAGCTCACCTATACCTGGCTTGATCCGCGCATTTCTTACAGTTAGTAGGGACATCTAACGCTTATGGTTAACAATCCACAACGCAAGTTAGCACTAGCTAGCAAGACTAAGCAACAGCGCCAAAATCAGCTTATGGTGCTTGGATCGCGTCTTTTACGCAACCGGACGTCACTCATTGCGCTAGCTATTTTAGTGTTAGTCATTCTCCTAGCTCTATTTGCACCCGTTATTGCGCCCTACGATCCGCTAGACATTGACACCCGGAATACCCTAGCGGCACCAAGTAGGTCGCATTGGTTTGGTACAGATGACCTTGGGCGAGATGTTCTTAGCAGGGTGCTCTGGGGCGGCCGCATCAGCTTGCGCGTGGGCATTATTTCGTCTTCAATTGCGCTTTGCGGCGGACTTGTGCTTGGTTTGGTCAGTGGCTATTTTGGGGGTGTTGTAAGTTTTGTGGTACTTCGCGCTATCGACCTACTGTTGGCATTTCCCGGACTACTGCTTGCACTTGTCATTGTGGGCACGCTAGGCGCAGGCTTAGACAACATCATGATTGCGGTGGGTATTGGCTCAATCCCTATCTTTACGCGGGTTATTCACGGGGCTGTGCTGTCCGTGAAAAGTAATGACTATATTGATGCAGCAAAGTCATTAGGCTGCCCTGATTACCGAATCATCATCTTTCACGTCATTCCCAATGTGCTGGCACCTATCATTGTGCTATTTACTTTACAGACAGGTGCTGCCATCTTTTCAGCTTCGTCACTGAGTTTTATTGGTCTGGGCGCGCAACCCCCGTCACCGGAGTGGGGTGCCATGGTCAGTCGGGGGCGGCATGTACTACGCGAAGCCATGTGGATGACCGCGTTTCCGGGTACCGCCATTGCAATTGTCATTTTGTCAATTAATGTCCTTGGCGATACCTTGCGCGATATCCTCGACCCGCGCCTTCGTTCAGAGTAGTTCGGAGTGATGTTGTGATTGACTTACACACACACATCTGGGATGTAGATAAACATCTTTCGCCTAGTTTTCGTGAGGTCATGGGGGAAAGTTTTAAAGCAACTCCAAGTGCAGTAACTCAGTGTGCTCCGGCGACACCAGAATTACATTGGCAAGCTTACCAACACGCTGTAACCAACCTCGAGACAGCCCCAGATAAGGTCGTGGTACTCGCGTTTGACATGGGACATTCCGGTGCGGTGGTCCCCAACGAATACGTTGCTGACTACGTCAAAAGCCAGCCCGAACACTTAGTTGGGTTTGCGTCTGTAGACCCTAATCGAGAGGACGCGGTGGGGCGCTTGAAATGGGCCCATCAACAGTTGGGGCTTAAAGGGCTTAAACTTAGCGGTACCTATCAAAACGTACACCCCCATGCCGACAGCGTGTATGCGCTCTACCGCTATTGTGAGGAGCATGGACTGCCTATTTTGCTCCATCATGGGGCAACCATTATCCCACAAGCGCCACTAGCTTATGCGAAGCCGTTGCTGCTCGAGCAAGTGGCCCAAGACTTTCCCAACTTAAAGATCGTCATCGCTCATATTGGCTTTCCGTGGACGACCGACGCCATTACGGTGATGCGCAAACACGCTAACGTCTTTGCTGATGTGTCAGCGTTGTGCTACCGCCCTTGGCAGCTTTACAACGCACTTATTGCTGCTATGGAAGCCACCGTGACCGACAAGATTTTTTTCGGGACCGACTGGCCTTTTACTACCCTCGAGCAAACCCTCACAGCTTTACATCAACTCCCAGCTATGGGTGAGCACAGTCATTTCCCACGCGTGCCACCTGACCTCATTGATGAGATTATTCACAAAGATTCGCTCGCCCAACTTGGCGTGAGCTGAGTCAGCAACGCATTGAAAGGAGGTAGCTCAGAAACTAACTCTAAAAGTTGACAGTTGACAGTTTGCTCAAACGTTTCTTAGGAAGGAATAGATTGTGAAAAAATCCGTTTTACTGCTCATCACGTTAGCGCTTTTGGCATTGGGAGTTCACAGCTTAGCTGCCCAAGACCCCGTCGAAGGTGGCGAAATCACCATCGGCATTCGCTTTGACGATTTTGGTACCCTCGACCCGCACGTTACCAACCTCACCCAAACAGCTTATGTTTTTGGGCATATTTTTGAAAAACTTGTCTATCTTGATTCAGACGGCAACCTTTTACCTTGGTTAGCAACAAACTGGGAGCCTTCAGAAGACTATATGATGTGGACACTAACCTTGCGTGAAGGGGTCACATTTCACGACGGTACGCCCTTTAATGCTGAAGCCGTGCAGTTTAACTTTGACCGTATGGTTGCGCCCGAGACCAACTCGCGCACAGCAGGGCCGCTGTTGGGGTCTTACTTGCGCACAGAAGTTGTGGATAATCTAACCGTGCAGGTTTTCTTTGAAGAACCTTTTGCCCTGTTTTCATTTGCGCTCACCTCGCCGTGGGTGGCCATGGTCTCACCCACAGCGGTAGAAACCTATGGTGAAGACTTTGATGAACACCTCATTGGCACCGGGCCGTTTACCTTTGTGAGTCAAATCCCTCAAGTTGAGGTGATTTTAGAAAAAAATCCTGACTACGCGTGGGGACCCGCAGATTTTCGTGATGGCCCTGCTTACCTTGACCGAATCACCTTTAGATTAGTGCTTGAAGAAGCCTCGAGACTCGCCACCTTAGAAACTGGCGAAACCCAAATTATCGACGAAATTCCGGCCACCCGCGTGGCGGGCATTCAAGACGCTGGCCTCTTCCAAGTGCGCGGTGCAGCCCGTTTTGGTATTGCCCGCAGCATGTTTTTTAATACTAGCTTGGAACCTACCGATGATCTGCGGGTACGTCAAGCCTTACTCTATGGCACGGACCGCGAAGGCCTCAACGAAGCTGTGTTCCGGGGCGTGTATCCCATTGCGTATCAAGTGTTAACCCCCGGCGTTCGTTTTTACGATGACAGCCTAGCAGATACTTATCCTTACGATCCTGAACGGGCCATTGCCCTTCTTGAAGAAGCTGGCTGGACCGAGTTTAACGATGACGGCTACCGTGTTAAAGAACTGTTTGTGAATCACGCAACGTTTGCAGGCTATGTTGCCGAAGCACCTTCGGAAATTATTCAAGCGCAACTTCGTGATATTGGCGTGCGCATGGACATTACCGTGATTGGTAGCGGCTTTATTGACATTGTTTCGTCAACTGAAAGTCCTTACAACACGTCTCTGTTGGCAACCTACAGCCCTGATCCCGGCTTAATTTTGTACCGCGTGTTTCACTCGTCGAATATTGGCTCGAGCAACTGGGCATTTTTTGCTACTGAGCCACTCGATGAACTTTTGCAAGCAGGCTTAGAAACAGCCGATGAAACTGAACGGGCAAACATTTACACCGAAGTGCAACAAATTCTTCAGGACAGTGCTGTGGTGATTCCGCTCTATGCCAACGTGAATGTTTTTGGCCTCAATCAAGATGTGCAAGGCTTTAGCTTTAATGCTTATGGACACCCTGAGTTACAAGGTGTTTGGTTGCAGTAACGTTATGAATGGTGGGCCCAAGCATTTACTTGGGCCCCTTTTTGTCTAAGAAGCTATCTTAAAAAGAGGACTTGAGGCTTTCTCAGATGAGTTGTACGGAGCCATTTGCTGTTGGGCATACAAGCTGATGTCATCAACCAGTTAGAGCGCATCAGCACATAACTTTTTAGACAAGCTTCAATACCGAGTCTGACAAAATGCATCATAAATTTTTACAGGATTCATGCTGTTCTAGTCAGACTTGGTAGCTGTTTCACCTTGCGAGTTGTCTAGCTGAAGCTCGTAACCGCTCGGGCTAATTTGTTAGCAAACTAACTGGAAAGGTCCTAAGCAAAGGAGATCACGATGATCGACTACCCTGCACGTCTCAATAAGGTTCGCCAGCAAATGGCAAATCACAATATTGACTTGCTGTTTTTACCGCGTTCAACCAATTTGCACTATTTGACGGGCTTGCGCCGTCCTGAACCCAACTACGGTAATGTCGTGCATCCGGGTGAATGGGTTACCGGTGCGTGGATCACGCCCGATGCCGCCCCAATTATCACCATGCCGCGTATGGTTGCTGAAAAGACCGTGCTAGACGGCTACGAAATTCGCAGTTTACCAGATGTGCAAAAGCCCGTTGACCTCACCCGCCAAGTCTTAAATGACCTTAAGGTATCTGCTTCTGCCAAAATTGCGCTGGATAACCGCAGTTGGGCAGAGACAATTTTGATGATTCAAGAGGTACTGCCGAGTGCGTCTTACTCGCTCGCTGAACCGCTACTCATGCCGTTACGCATGGTTAAAGATGAAACTGAAATTGACATTATGCGCCGCGCGGGTGAAATTACCGAGTTAGCCTATGAATCTGTCCGCGGCAAGCTTGCCCACGGCATGACAACGCTTGATCTCATTAGCGAAGTCAACTACCAGTTACAACGTCATGGTGCTACTACCAACTCGTTTGCCACGGCGTTTTACAACCGAGGTAAAAACGCAC
>CAZMCW010000049.1:0-1890 GCA_964564405.1 uncultured bacterium | reverse complement strand
TGGTGCCGTTTATAAAGGTTATTGCTATGACTACGGGCGCTCGGTTTACTTCGGCGACCCTGACGCCGCGTACCAGCAAGCTTATGACTTGGTGATGGCGTCTCAGGCAGTGGGTATCAACGCACTTTACACGGGCAACACTGGTGAAAATGCTGATAAGGTGGCTCGAACCGTCATTGCCGAAGCTGGCTACGGGGAAGCCTTCCGGCACCGTTTAGGTCACGCCATTGGTATGGACGTTCACGAGATTCCCTTTTTGATGGAAAGTGATACAACGCCTTTACAAGAGGGTATGTGCTTCACCGTTGAACCGAGCATTAGTACCAAAGAGATAAGTGCTCGAGTCGAAGACGTTGTGGTGGTTCGCGAAAACGGCGGCGAAGTCCTCACCTCTGGCTACCAAGCCTTACACGTGGTGACTTAAAATGCCCCAAGCAGAGTCGTTATTTAACCGCTCCATGGAGCTCCCTTATGAACTTCTTGAAGGGGCCATTGACATTCACGTACACGCTGGGCCCCACTTAACCACGAGTCCCCGCCGCGCTGACCCGTTTCAAGCCGCTGAAGAAGCCAAAGCTGCGGGGATGCGTGCCATTGTCTACATGGATGTATTTAAAGAGAGCGCTGGCACCGCGTGGCTGGTGCAACGCCATATTGAGGGTATTGAGGTATTTGGCGGTCTAATTTTGTGCAGCAATTATGACGGCCTCAACCCTAGAGCCGTCAAAACAGCCCTTAACTACGGTAAAGGGTCCAAGTTTGTCAGTTTTGGCGCGCACTCAACTTATTACTTAACCAGCCGCGAAGGCAAGCGAGTTGACGGCAAAGAAGTTGCCTACAAAGATTTGTATCCTGAATTTGCCGAAGAAGAATTGTCTAGGGCCATCCGTATTCCTCTAGAAGACCCGCTACCCGCCGCCTTTGAAGAAATTTTGGAACTTGTGGCGGCCCATCCTGATGTCTATCTGAATACCGGCCATGTGTCCGCCGAAGAAGCGCTGCGGGTTGTTGAGCTTGCGGGTCGTTTTGGCATTAAGCGGGTTTTGGTTGCCCACTTCTCACGTAAACGAATGACTGTTGCACAACAAAAGCAAGCAGTCGCCGGGGGCGCATTTTTAGAAAGCTCCTTTGCAGATCACGTGTATCCTAGTGGCATTCGCAGAACGCATTATTATGCTGAACCCAAATATTACTCGGGGGTTGTCGTTAACGACGACCCAAAATCCTCGAGCCTCGGACTACTTGCTGAAGAAATTCGCGAAATTGGCACAGAGCATTTTGTCCTTTGTTCTGACTACGGAATTCGCGGTACCGCCACGCCGGTAGAAGGCATGCGGCAGTTTGCAACGGCACTGCTTGATTTGGAATTTACCAACGACGAGATTCAACAAATGATTTGTAAAACCCCTGCCCAACTGTTGGGGCTCGAGCCGTGACCATCTTGTTCCAACACGCCAACTTGATTGATGGCACAGGCGCACCCGTGCAAGCTAACGTTGACGTAGTCATTGAAGATAAAAAAATCACGAGTATTGATCCATCAGCCGAAACGCAACACACACACACCACTGATGCTGCGACTGAGGTTATCGACCTACAAGGTCAATTTTTATTGCCGGGACTGTGGGACGCCCACGCGCACTTAGGTATGGTTTTTCCGCAAACAGATTTGTCTAAAACGCCCCACCATGAACTACCTTCGGAGCGCACCGTGCGCTGCGGACATGCGGCCATGCAAACGCTAGATGTTGGCGTGACCAACGTCCGCGTTGTGGGTGAGGCTGACTATGTGGACGTTGCGTGGAAAAAGGCCTTTGCGAGCGGCATGTTTATCGGACCGCGCTTGTTTGTCTGTGGTAGAGCGCTTATTGCTACAGGTGGGCACGGTTG
>CAZMCW010000048.1:10253-18888 GCA_964564405.1 uncultured bacterium | reverse complement strand
AGGGGAGTAGAAATCGACCCACTCAGTGTGGGGGAACCAATCTTGGAACTGCTAGGTATAGAGCAATTTCTAGAGACTATACAGCGTATGCAAATATCTAGTCATGAGCATGTGTTGTTGTGACGTGGGCACAGCACAAACACATTGACGCCCTAGACGCGTTAAAGTAGAGCATGACAAACAGCTCGAGCCTAACGTTTCAACAACTCATCGGCGGTACCTGGACAGATGCCGTCCAAGGCGGTACCTGGGACCTCATCAACCCAGCTACCGAAGCCGTTATTCAGACCCTCCCATTTGGGGATGCTCACGACGCAACCCAAGCTCTCGATGCAGCAAGCAAAGCTTTACCAGCTTGGGCAGACAAAACCCCTTACGCACGTGGTGAAGTGCTCCTTGCTGCAGCAGAATGGCTATTAGAACGCGTTGATAAACTTGCTGTTATCACTACCGAAGAGTCTGGTAAACCTTTGGGGGAAGCTCGAGCCGAGTGGCGCAGTGCCACAAATTATCTTAAGTGGTTTGCGGGGGAAGCGTGTAGGGCTTACGGACGCACGATTCCAGCCAGGGCACCCGGTCGCCGCATTGAAGTTCGCTACCAACCTGTAGGTGTAGTCGGCACCATCACTGCGTGGAACTTTCCGGTGTACAACATTGTGCGCTGTTGGGCGGCTGCGCTGGCTGCGGGTTGTACGGTTGTGGGCCGGCCGTCTGAGTACACGCCCCGTTCAGCTATGGCTATCGCCCAAGCTTTAGTTGAAAGTGGTGCGCCTGCGGGTGTCGTCAATTTGATCAATGGCGATCCTGCTAGTATGGCTCAGGTGATGTTAGACGATTCACGCTGTCGGAAAATTAGCTTTACAGGCAGTCCCAGGGTCGGTAAATTGCTGATGGAAGGTGCTGCCAAGACTGTCACCAAGCTGTCCTTAGAACTCGGCGGCAATGCCCCTGTGCTTGTCTTCCCAGACGCAGGTGAGGTAAGCCGTTTGGCCCGTCATGCAGTCACATGGAAATACCGTAATGCTGGTCAAGTGTGTATTGCGCCGCAGCGTTTTTATATTCATGAGAGCGTTGCTGATGAATTTATAGAGACGAGTGCGCGCTTATCAGCTGGACTTACCGTAGGTAACGGTCAAGACAATAACACCGACGTTGGCCCGCTGATTAACGCCACTCAACGTGAGCGCGTTGCAGCGCTTGTCAACGACACCGTAAGCGCAGGTGCTGAACTACGTACAGGCGGTGGTGTCCTCGCTGGACAAGGTTATTTTTACAAACCAACTGTTGTGTCAGGCGTGACAAGTACGATGCCCTTACACCGCGAAGAAGCGTTTGGTCCCGTGATGAGCATGGTGTCTTTTAGTGATGTTGACGAGGCACTTGCGCTTGCCAACGACACTGAACATGGGCTTACCGCGTTTGTGTTTACGCAAAGCTTGAATATAGCTAACCGCATGGCGGATCGGCTCGAGTACGGCATGATCTGCATCAACGACTGGCTCCCCGCCACACCTGAGGCACCTTTTGGCGGCATCAAACAAAGTGGTATTGGGCGGGAAACGGGTTCAGAGGGGTTATTTGAGTACCTAGAAGCAAAAACGGTATTTACCGGGAATTTATCCTGATGAGCTAAACTGCACCAAGTGGTGATTGTGGTGCGTGACATGCTAAACTTAGGCATGAAACGCGCTACAATTACCTTGCCAGATGACTTAGAAAAGCGCCTTAATGCTTTTATTGCTACGCAACCTGCCCCGCCTAGCTTGAATGCTGTGGTACAAACGGCGTTAGAGGCTTTTTTAGAAGAACAAAAGTGGGCTGCTTATAGTATTCAACCAGCACAGCAACCTTTTCGCATTACTGCGGCAGATGAAGTCAGTCGAACAGAAGATACGAGTAACGATGTGAGTTCTCAACCAAATGCCTACATTGCTGAGGCTATTTATGCACAAAAGATAACGCCTCAGTTGGATCAAATAGAGATTACAGAAGATACTCTAGAAAAAGCTAAGTAGTGCATCAGTTTCGTCATGCTGTCCTTGCCGACACAAGCGTGCTTTACGCACTCGTCGACCAACGTGACCAAAATCACTCAATAGCTCAATTTCAGAGTGATGCGTTAATACAAGCCCACAGACAGGTATTAGTTGCCTATGCCACGTTGCAAGAAGCTCACACGCTCGTGCTTCACCGACTAGGCAAATCTGTAGGGACACGTTGGTTGACCGATGTAACAACAAGCTCAAATCTAATCCATGTAGCTGTGGAAGACTACCAACAAGCTCTAGCAATTGTTACTACCTATTCAGATCAAACAATTACGTTACACGATTTTGTACTGAGCGTTATGTCGAAAAAACTTGTCGTACCAATCTGGACATTTGATACAGACTTTGACATCCTCCAAGCAAATGTTTGGCGACCTAGCTGATGACCAAATAAAAAACAAAGGTATTAGTTAGTCACCTAGGCAAGCTTGTTTGTGATTCACTGCCTTTACAAGATATTCTGGTTGTAAATATTATTCATATATTAACTGATTGGGATTTCTTGGAAACTGTAGCTTGCTATACTTTCTTTACACCTGATACTACGTGGTTTATAGCTATCAACGACCATCATAAATATGGTTGTAACATTTATAAGCTGTGTTTATAAGCTCTGTTAGAGGTTATCTGTGCTCAAACGACTCGTATTTGGTGCAAGTTTAGTTTCTTTGTGCTTGCTCCTAACAGCTTGCCCGCTAGCGGGAGGTCCGCTAGAACTTTCTCTTCGCGTAGATGAAGCTAGTCGTGAAATATGTGATGCTGGTATGCAAGCCACATTTACTGTAGGACGGCGAACGCTGTCAACACCGCGCTTACAAGCTGGTCAAAATTGGCAGCAAAGGACTGGTAACTTTAACTCTTCTGACATTATCCCAGTTAGTGTAGAAGCTTATTGTTACCGCAATGGGCAAAACGCTGGCTATGTTAGAGCAGACCTACAAGTAAGCGTATTTATACCCTCAGGTTCTGTAGGCGTTTGGAGTCCTTCTAAAGATTGGTGCGACTCTACCAAGCACGGTTGGATTGAGGCTATTGAGCCTGTACCTTGTCTTGGTGCATCAGACCAAGTGACGCCTGCACCGATTATTTCAGTTGTAGACACTGAAGATATAAGTGCAGATGTCTGTGACGCAGGTTTGCGAACAACTGTTTCTGTTAGAGAACATAGCTTGACGAGCCCACTTCTGACCACAGGTGAGCGTTGGATTGAAAGCTTTGGCAAGCTCGAGCGCTACGAAGCTTATCCCGTGACTATAGAAGCTTACTGCTACCGGGAAGGACAAGCTCCAGGTTATACCAAGGTTTCCAGTGTTCTAACATGGGGAGGTGCTGGAGTCATCACCATATACATTTTAGAACCTTCTACAACGAATCGAAGTTGTATCTCGGCTAGAGAAGGCTTCATAGAAATAGAAATAGCGGAACCCGCGCCATGTGTGTCATACGTGCCACCCAAACGATAGAAAGACTGTTTTGACGAATCAGAGGTTATGCTTTGAAACGTTTGAATCTAGCTATTTTGAGTTTACTTCTTTGTTTTGGACTAACCGCCTGTCCATTTGACACCTCTGAACCTTTGAATTTTGTTGTTAGCTCTTCTCGAGCAAGCATTAACAGAATTGGCTGTGACCAAGGTTTGCAAGCTTCTATAGTTACAGATGAAGGACTATCAGCAGAAAGTACTAGCCTTCCTGAAGGAGGGTACTGGGATGTAGAGCTTGGTCAATTTTCAGTGGACGAGAGTGTCTTTATCACTGTAGAAGCATATTGTTATCGCGAAAATGCATCCACAGGGTTTATCAAGGTAGAGGGTAATATCTTAGTACGTGAGTTTCAACAGATTAGCGTGACTGCACCTTTTTCGGATTCTGAAACATCCTGCCTTGCTGATCCCAATGGCGAATATCAAATAGAAGTAGTAGAATCTGCCGCCCCTTTGCCATATATTCAAGCCTATTGGCAGCCTAGCAACTAGCTTTCAATACCTCACTTAGCTTGAGATAATTCATTAAATTTATTAACCTCCTATCAAACTATTCCCGTCAATTAAGATACGTCTTTCCATTGCCAGAGACCTAGTATCTGATAGGAGGTTTGAGTTCATGATTCAACAGCTAAGCTCGTTCGCACTTTTTAAGTATGTGAAGGCATGCCGATGACGTCCGCATTTAGCTTCACTTACCGCACCTTATTTGCCTGTGCTGCATTGTTGCTGCTTCAAGTTAGCCCGCTACTGGCACAAGAAGCTACACCGCTGCCAGATTATGTAATTGAGCAATTTGGGCAACCGCCGATGATACCAGATGGACACCTTTCAGAAGACCTCGAGCGTGCAGTTCGCACCGTTTTTGTTGAGAGTTTTGAACAAGGCGGCTGGAACGAAGAACAAGACCTTGCGCTCGCAGTGATTGCACAATCTGCAGACCCTAGGTTAGCTTGGCTCATCAGCGACATGATGCGCTTTACCTGGCGCATGTCATTTGACCGTGACCTTGCTCAGGCGGCTGCGACCTTGCTGGGGCTCGAGCTTGAAACCTTATCCTTAACACCCCAACAAGAAATCACTAACCACCTCATGGCGTGGGATGTGCCCTCGTTTCCAGGTTATCTAGAGTTTAAGCGCACTATCTACACCAGCGTTATACCTGGCTGGGAGCGAATTTTTGTTGAGGGAGATATCGACTGGCGGCTCGTTTCGTGGGGTGGCGTTCAAATTGATGATCGCCCTTACGACACAACCGATGACGTTTGCAACTGCATTCCCGCCGCTGACAATCCAGAGGTAAGCAGTGCCGAAGAAGCAACTTGGCTCGAGGACGATGACATTGTTTTCGGCATCGAGGTCAACGGTGAGCATCGGGCTTATCCAAGGCAAATCATGGAAGTTCGTGAGATGGTTAACGATACGCTGGGCGGGCGCGACCTGGCCGTCCCGTATTGCACGCTTTGCGGCGCAGCGCAAGCTTATTTCACCGACCAACTACCAGAAGGCGTCGAACGGCCTATTTTGCGTACATCTGGGCTACTCATCCGCTCTAATAAAGTGATGTACGACGTGGTTACCTATTCTGTGTTTGACACCTTTTTGGGACATGCGGTGACGGGGCCATTGGCGGATATTGGGCTAAAGCTCGAGCAAGCCAGTGTCGTCACCACCGACTGGGGCACATGGCGCACTGAGCACCCCGAGACTACAGTGCTAGTTGAAGCGCTTGCCCTTGGGCGCGATTTTGATTTCCGTAATGGCCGCGACGCCGACGGACCCATCTTCCCAATAGGCGATGTTGACCCGCGTTTGCCCGTCCATGAGGACGTCATTGGCATTGTCACGGAGTCCGGCACAGCAGTCGCGTTCCAACGAAGCACTGCGATGGTCGCACTACTCGACGGTGCTGAGATTATCGTTGAAAACGTACATTTGGAACTTGATGCTGGCGGAATCAAAGCTGTTGACGCAGACGGTGTTGACCTAGGTAGCCACCAAGCGTTTTGGTTTGCATGGTCACAGTTCCATCCAGACACCGAGCTTTGGCGTCCGTAAGGTGGGCTTAGTTGACACAACTAAGTACCTTCTATCTGGAAACCGCCGTTTTTAGATAGCGTTTAGCGGTTAAGGATAGGTGCTGCTGAGTTTAATAAGTATTGCTTTTCAACTTGGAGGTACTTACCTCAAACCTTTGCAAAACAGGTTGGAAATGATCTCGTCGTTATGGCTAAGACAATACATCTCTAAGTTTTATCAATATCACAGTCATTTTTACCTAAAAATAGCGTTTCCACGAGTAACTTCTACAGGCAGTTGCGCGTGCAACCTAGGGGAGTAGAAATCAACCCACCCAGTATTGTTTAAGTACAAGATTTGTGTACAGTAGTGTCTACAAGCCTCTAGGAGCGCATGGTAGCGTTAATCCAGAGGAGGAATCACCGTGAGTGACGCAACTTTAGATAACCTCTTAGACATAAAGCAACCAGAGACTAGCCAACCACTTACTGAGCTACTCGCCAAGCGCTGGAGTCCGCGGGCATTTGCAGACAAAGCAATTGCCGATGACGTACTGGTGAGTTTGCTCGAGGCTGCCCGTTGGAGCCAGTCGTCTAGCAACCAGCAACCGTGGCGGTTTATTGTCGGCAAGCAGGGCATGACGACCTTTAACAAACTTTGGGATTGCCTCATGGAAGGCAACCAAGGCTGGGCCAAGCGTGCGTCTGTGCTTATGTTAGCGGTAGTCAGAACAACCAGCGAACGCGATGGCAGCCCCAATCGTCACGCGTTTCACGATGTCGGCGCGGCGCTGACTCACCTGACCATTCAAGCTGCCTCGCACGATATTTATGTGCACCAGATGGGCGGATTTCACCGAGACAAGGCCCGTGAAACGTTTGCTATCCCCGAACCGTTTGAACCGCTTACTGCGTTGGCACTAGGGTACTTGGGGAACGTTAATGAACTCGATGAGGGCCAACGTGAACGTGAGTTTGCAACTCGTAGCCGCAAAGCACTTAGTGAGATTGTCTTTACAGATACCTGGGAAGAGGCACATCCGCTTATCAAATAAATTGTGGGAGATGTGGACTCGAGGGACTTGAACCTTTTTGTTAATGATGTCTCAAGTACATTCAAGTGATAACGTTTCAACGACGATAGATACAGACTCGTATCACTTGAATCATCCGCCTGAATGTGTTTCAAATGACCGGATGACATCTCATCAACACCTGTCGGGTAATGCCTACAAGTGCATCAACTTCACAACACATCAGCAAAAAAGGCAGGGAATCATATCCCTGCCTCTTCAGTGAATGGGTTTGGACTACTCTACTCTGCGCTAATACTAAACAAGGTTGTGCTACCGCTGACCTCAAATGACACAGCCAGCATAGGTTCGCCAGTTGGGCTGTCATCAGCGGCAATAAACACCAAACCTTCCGGGCTAATGTCGCCAGCTTCGGGATTACTGATGCTTTCGTCTTCATCCAGTGTGGCCGCCACGCCGAGGTTACGGGTGTTGACGTAGGTCACGTAACTTGGCGCAGTTGGATCGCTAATGTCGTAGACGATGATGCCGCCGATACGCTCGAGCCCAATAAACGCATACATCCGCCCGTCAACCTCACCCACAGCAATACCCTCTGGCTCGGGCCCTTTGTCGTCACTGCGGTTGTCAAAGCTGTCGCTGTCACCTTGCGAGTTGAAGATGGCTGGGACAATATTTGCAAAGGTGCTTTCCAGCATATCGCCGCTATCAAACACCAAATTACCACCTGCATCAAAAATGGAGAACGAGCGTGCGCCATAACCAAAGAGCCTATCAAAGTCTCCGTCGCCATCCAAATCGCCTTGTGTAGTGGTCATGAGCAAACGCCCTAGGTTGGCGTCTTCTTGTAACATTGCTGCATCAGGAAAACGGGTTTCATCTAGGGTGACATCGGCAATGCGTTCTTCTTCGCTAAAGCCGTCGTAATCGCGCGAGTCGCCCTCGTTAGCAGTGACAATGTAGGTGGCGCCGTCTACCTCATACGCGGCAATAGCATCTGGCTGGTAGGTTCCGAGCACGGGCCAGTGCTGCATGTTGATGGCACCGTCTTCGTTGCTGGCGTCTAACATGTTGGACTGAGCAAAGCGGATGTGGCCCAGTTCAATTGGTGTCTCGGTCACAAAGTCATTGTCGTTCAAAACTGCTAGTGAGCCGTCCGGTAAAAGTGCGAGACCTTCGGGTTTGTCACTGGGCAAATACCCATAAGACGGCAAGTTGAGCAGTTTGCGCTTAAATACCGGAGTAATGCCCGCTTGAATGAGTTCGTCTGCGCTGTGCTGCTCGAGCGTCTTACCCTCAACTGGGCTAATCTCAGCGTCTAGCAAATTGGTTGCACCTAATAAATCAATCTCAAAGATGGTTTTTACGCTGCTAGCATCTGTACCCGAATCCCGCTCAATAATGTAGAACGTGCCGCCGCCTGCGTAGACAGCATCGCCAATTTTATCGACGTTACCGCCAGCGAAACTAGGCTTCTCGAGCACAATCACATACTCACTTACAGGTATGCCGTCGGCTGGGTTAACACCGAGCATACGAATGATGCTCGAGCCATCCGACGCGTCCCGGTCAGGGTTCATCAGCGGTGTTTGGATAAACGCGTAAACAATATCTTCGTCTGTATCGTAAGCAACCGCTTCAAACCCACGATTGGCACGGCGCAGGGCATAATCCGCAGGCAGCGTTTCTTGACCGTAAGTGCTAGCGCCCTCAGAATCGGTGCCTACTGGCACATAGCGCGCATTCAGGACGCCATCCGGCAAGACGTGATAGATCGCAGGGCGGTACTCATCGACGAGCCAGTAGGTACCATCCGGGGCTTGGGCGATACCTTCTAAGTCAGCGCCGAGCGGGTCAAAATCGTAAACGGTATCTTCAGCGTCAACCGCAATAAGGCCGCCGTCGTCACCTTCTAGGTTAGGACGACCAGAGATGGGGTTGCCGTCAGCATCGGTTAAAGGGAGTTGCTCGAGGATGCTGATCTCGCCACTTTCTGGGTTGAGGCTGAAGCGGACGAGCTGTGCTTGAAGTTCAGGGAGGAGGAAGACTCGA
>CAZMCW010000048.1:0-10202 GCA_964564405.1 uncultured bacterium | reverse complement strand
CGGCAGTACCCGCATCTGGTCCACGGTCGGGGTGGCTAATAAAAACGAGGTTGCCGTCATCATCTTCACTTTCAAAGAAGAGCCCGGAAAGACCACCAAGGAGTACGGTTTCCCCATCAACCGAGGTACCTAGTTCAGGACGCTCAGCTGGAAAAGGGTAAATGTCCATAACAGGTAAGCCGCGGCTAAAGTCTTTGTAACCGAGTGGCAAAATATCCAGCACGGTGCCAAAGGTGTCACTTTCGCGGTCAATGTCCACCACAGCCAGCGCGTTGGCTTCTTGCATGATGGCGTAGGCAAGCGTGTCATCTGGCGCAACGGCAATGTATTCTGGCTCGAGGTCTTGGGCAACGGATGCGCTGGGTCCAAAAATGCGCACGCCATTGTTGCGTAAGTGCTCAGCCCGATCATTAAACGACTCAAAACTCGCCGTCAGCACTGTTGCAGCCTCAACACCATCAGTTACATCGACAATGCTGATAGAACCTTCGGGATCAACCGTGTAGTCGTCGTCTGGCTCGCCTTCGTTGGCAACCAGGAGCAACGTACCGTCACCGTTGAACGTGAGCATATCCGGTAAAGCGCCCACTTCAACTTGGCCTAAAAAGTTCCCGTCAGCATCTATAAACACCACGCTGCCGGGGTCTTGGCTGGTTTCAGCTTCAATAGCAACAGCAACCAGACCGTTACTGATGGCCACGCTGTTGGCAACATCGCCGTAAGCACTAGCGTCAAACGGCATTACCAGGACAGGATTTTCGGGATCGCTAATGTCTAAAATATCGACCGTAGCGCTGTTGGCGTTCACGACAAATAGACGCTGGGTAGCGGGGTCGTAGGTGGGAATTTCTGCGGCGCTTTCATCAAACACGCCAGTGGCATAGCTGCCGAGTGGCGTAAGGCTAAGCTGCGCAAAACTCGAGCTTAAACTCATAAAACAGAGCACACTGAGAAGGACTGTTAAATTCAGCCGAGCAAACACACATTTCATTGTGAAACCTCCGTCTCACAGTGTTCGTGAGGGTTGTCAGGTTTGTGTCAGCTCGAGCTGTTAAAGGTATATTTGACGAAGTAGTTAGGCGTTATTTTGAACGTCATCATCTGAGTGCCTCGAGCACCCAGAGACCCACGTGTTGGCGTCGTGCCAACGCCCCAAAAGCGCGGCTGCAGCTGCGGCTAAGGTCGCTACCGACACCAAACTCACAATAACTGTGTTGGTCATACTTCAATCTCCTTGATAAAGGGGTTAAGAAATTATCTAGCTGTAGGTGATGATTTGAAGGTTAAATCCTAAAGTGACTACAAAGTAACTTAAGTATCTCTTAGTAGGGCATAATTTACGTCTTGAAATCGTGCCGTGACATCACAAACGTATGCTATCGACACATTCAAGATTGCTGCGGTTATAGTGCACCTGAATAACATGTTTTTGAGTGATTTGCGTAGCCTGCTCGAGCACGTCCAAGACATCCTCAGATTTGGGTTTATTTCACATCAGACTTAGATTGCATCGTGACATTGACAAAATGATGCTGACAAACTTGCCCAAAACTTTCACTTACACATCCATTATGATCTGCTGCTGTCACGTTGATGTCAAGCAGCTATGAACCGCGGCGCGTAGTCGGTCCACACCTTCCTCAATCTTCACTTCAGGTACGGCCGAAAAACACAACCGAAACGCGCGTTTACCGCTACCATCGGCAAAAAAGTTTTCGCCAAGCGTGAAGGTAACACCCTCCGCTTTGGCTGCTACCAGCAAGCTGCGACTACCGCCAGCAAGTGCAGGGGATAAACTACACCATAAATACATGCCGCCATTGGGGGTTGGCCAGGTGATGGCATCACTAAGCTGACGCCGTAGGGCGCGCTGCAATACCTCCGCCCGCCGCGCATGAATGTGCCGCAAAAGGGCAATGTGCTTATCAAACAAACCGCTAGCGAGTATATCCGTAATAATCCACTGACTTAACGTGGGGCTGTGCAAATCACTTTGAGCTTTGACAAGCGCCAGTTGGTCGATGATGGTTTCGTCCGCAACGATGTAGCCAAGGCGTAAGCCTGGTGCCAGTGTTTTGGAGAAGGTGTGCAGCTGAATCACCAAACTGTCCCCAGCTAGGTCCCGCAAACTGATTGGCGGTGGCGTTTCAAAATATAAATCACCATAGGTTGTGTCTTCCACAACAGGCACGCGGTAGGCTTTGGCGAGCTCGACCACCGCTTGCCGGGTAGCTAAACTAAGCGTGCGCCCAGTTGGATTTTGAAAGGATGGATGCACAAAGAGTAATTTAGGACGCTTGGTGAGTAGGAGGGTCTCGAGCTCAGTAATGTCTGCCTGCGTAATATCCCACCCCACCACATTGGCACCAGTAAGCCGAAACGCTTGCAACGCACCCACATAACCGGGGTAATCGATAACAACACTATCCTGTGGTAAGAGCAAACAACGGGCAATGAGACTGATGGCTTGTTGCATGCCAGACACAACTAACACGTTGCCAGGCCGTACACCGTGACGGGAAGCAAGTGCCTCACGTAAATTTAGGAGTCCCTCAGCAGGGAGTAGGGTCAGGGCGCGGTAGGGGTCTTGCGTGAGATGATGTTGGCAGCGCTCAGCATAGTAGTCAGCGGGGAAGTGCTCGAGCGCAGGTTGTCCAGCTCCAAACGAAATTGTCTCAGGTGTGCTGTGCATCATGCTGCGTAAGCTGGTATCTAGATGCTGCTGAACTGCTGGAACCACCTTGCCACGCCATGCAAACGGTGCACCGCTGGATGCTGTACTGCTAGGTTCGGGCGCACCACTTACGAAGGTTCCCCGCCCTACAAAAGTACGCACTAGACCACGCGCTTCTAGCTCATGGTAAGCACTTACCACCGTTGTCCGGCTCACCGCTAAGCTTTGGGCCAGTTTGCGTTCACTCGGAAGCTGCTGCCCGGCTCGTAAGTCACCTGAACTCACGTGCTGACAAATTGCTTCACAAAGTTGAAGGTATAACGGCGTACCGTGTGAAGCGTTCAAACTTAGCTGCGTCCAGTCCATAGTCCAATTTAGGTGGTTGGGTAGATTTTAGCAAGTACCAATTCAAAATTGGTGCTTGTAGTGCTGTTAACACATGCGTATGCTGCCGTTTATGGTTACGCTTGCATCGTTAATTTCATTTGGTTTTGTTATGTCAATTACGCCTGGTCCCAACAACATTATGCTGTGGGCGTCGGGTGCCAACTTTGGACTGCGGCGTACCCTGCCGCACATGCTTGGCATCAACTGCGGCTTTGGGTCGTTGTTGCTTTTGTGCGGGTTGGGGTTGGGAGCACTGTTTGAAGCATTCCCGGTTGTCCAACTGGTTCTTAAAGTAGTTGGGTCTATTTATTTATTTTATCTTGCCTACCGTCTTACAACAGCTTCTTTCAGAGCTAACAGCGAAGACAAACGCCCGCTCTCCTTTTGGGAAGCTGCTGGATTTCAGTATGCAAATCCTAAAGCTTGGGTGATGGGACTTACCGCCATGAGCACCTTTGCGCTGATTGAGCAGTCATTTGCACTTAACGCCCTGTTAATCACACTTATTTTTATGGTTATCAATCTGCCCTGTATTAGCGTGTGGGCACTGTTTGGGACTGCTATGGGTAGATTTTTGAGCAATCCGCGTCGTTTAAGCATCTTTAACGGTGTTATGGCGACGTTGTTAGTAGCAACGGTTGTACTTATTGTGCGTTAGATAACTTTATCGAAGAGGTTCTACACTATAAGTTTTGACATTATTTAGGATTAGTTGGTTTAAGATCGATTGCACCATATAATTAAGTATGTTGATAATCTAGGATACCAAGCAAGCATTTTTGGAGAATAGTGAGTGAACTCTTTACAGTAGACTATACTCGCTGCGTTGGTGGGCAAGACGGTTCATAAGCGTGCCTAGGAACGAAGTCTGACATATCTCGAGCAAATGGGTGAGTGTGACAAGTATTCAAATGTTGACACACTCGAGCGAACGCTACCATTCTCTCTACATAGCCAAAACGTATTAGGTTGATGAATAGTAAGAATCAACAGGTGAAATTTCTGAGTTAACAATGCGCACGCCCTCGAGTAACGTCGGATTTAGTAATTTATCTGATGAACTGTGAATCACCGCAATATCGCCAGTCGTTTCTAGCACCACAGCATGAATATCATCAAAATCTAGCACGTTAGCTTGGCGCAATTTGCTGTAAATATCTTCTTTGGTGAAGCGGGTTTCTTTAAGTGCTTCTTCAAAAATGGTGTCTCTAACCATCAGCAAAATGGGTGCGTTGTCTACCAGTTGCGACGCACTCATATGAATACGCGCCCACGAGATAACCCGCTGACAAAGATACAGTGCAGCAAGTGCCACCGTGCCTTCAAATAAAGAGGGTTTTTCGTTGAGCACTGTGCTCGTAATAACACTCCCCGTTACAGTAGTAATTGCAAAATCAAAACTAGACATCTTGGAAAACAAGCACAACCCGTTTATGCGCGTAAACACAATAGCAGCAACATAAATACCTATCGCAGTGAAGCAAATGTGCTCAAGTCATTCAATATCTGCAGTAAGCCAAGCCATGATAACCTCCGTGACCAATATCATCTTGCTAAGGTTACTTTGGTGTATGCGTGTTTGGGAGGTCAGGTCTACAGTTAAAGGTACTTGTTCTACGCTTGTTTTGAGCAATATAGCGATATGCATAAACATTGGGGCTGTAAACGGAGCGGGTCTATTGGTACTCGCCTAGCTCGGTAAGTATAGAGCTAGCTTTATACTTACGGCTAACACTGTATTGTCGTGAACACCTTATATGGTTAGGTGTTCGTGAGCTATACCTTTTTCAGTTGATTCGTCAATGGATTCACCCGCCTAGAAGGTGTAGAAACAACTCCCGATGTAGGTAGGAACAGCAAATAGCCCGTAAGTTTGCGAAGTATTCAATCGAAATCAGTATTACATGTATTATAATCACTTGCCGTAATACTTCAGATGCAAAGCTTATTTTGAGACATGCAGTTCACCTTAGTAAAGGCTTAACACCAGCGGCTAACGTTGTGTGTGAAGTTAGCTAGCTGATAGGTTTGGTACACTGACAGTTAAGTTCTATGGCCAGCGTTAGTGTTATTGAAGATGAAACGATGTTTGTCAAGATCATCCGCAGCGCGCTCGAGCAGCTCGAGCACAGCGCACGCTTTTACGCGGATGGGTCATCTGGTCTAGCTGGCGTAACATTACATCCACCAGATCTACTTATTTTGGACCTCAATTTACCAGATAGTGACGGTATCGACATCGCCCAAACTATCCGCGAGCACGAGCAGTTAAAAACCATGCCTATTTTGATGCTCACAGCACGTACCGACCTAGACAGCCGGGTGCGCGGTCTACAATTTGCCGATGATTACTTGGGCAAACCCTTTGAGATGGAAGAACTGTCTGCCCGCGTACAAGCGTTGTTGCGGCGTAGTTTCAACTACGAAGCCCTACCCGAAGCTAGCGCACTAGACGTCTATGAACTCACTGGTAAGCGCATTAAACACTACGAACTGTTTGAGGTGTTGGGTGAAGGCAGCATGTCGATTGTCTACAAAGCACTTGATACTTGGCTAGGGCGCACAATAGCCCTGAAGTTTATCACCAACCCATTTAGTGATGACACCATTCGCGAGCGGTTTTTGCGCGAAGCCAAAGCAGCCTCGAGGCTCGAGCACGAAAACATCTGCCCCGTTTTTATCGTCGACGAATTGCCCTCGAGTGAAATGTTTTTAGTGATGCCCTTTTTTGAAGGGCGCACGCTCGAGTCGATGCTTTTTAACGAATCCATTAGCACCGTTCAAGCGTGCAATTATGCTATTCAAATTGCCAGTGGTTTGGCACTTGCTCACAGCAAAAATATCATTCACCGCGACATTAAACCAGGCAACGTGTTTATTACTTTTGAGGGCACGGTTAAACTGCTCGACTTTGGCATTGCCAAGTGGTTGAGCCGTTCAGTGGATACCGACCTCACCCAACCCGGTACCATTTTGGGCACAGTTAACTATATGGCCCCCGAGCAGGTACGCAGTCAAAACATTGGAACAGCCGCAGATTGTTGGTCTTTGGGCGTTGTTCTCTACGAAATGTTAGCGCGTAGGTTGCCGTTTGAGGTTGAACGCCAAGACCTCATCGGTACCATCAGCAAAATTATGCGTGGACAGTACACTCCCTTAGATGAGGTGCGACCCAACCTTTCCCCGCAACTTATCGAGATTGTCCACAAGACACTCAAGAAAGACCCGGCTAGCCGCTATCACACTATGAGCGGCTTAATTCACGATCTCGAACAGGTGAAACGCGAACTTATCTGACACACGTTTAACCAAAACGCAAAAATTCTGTGAGCGTCTGTATATCTCGTCAGATTTGGCACAGTTAGATGGTACTTGCCATAAGTCGCAAGATAATAACCCTCAGCAAAAACGCTGAGGACAAGTTAATCCCCAGCGTTCATTAAGCAACTAAGTGTCTCCATAATGACTTTGCGAAATGGAACCTGACTCACTCATGTTCTTTAACCGCTACCGCTATCTGCAAGATACAGATAGCGGTAGGAGATACTTATACTAAAGTAATGTTTTGATGTTGCTTTTGATGCCGCTTTGCGGCATCAAAATCGCTCGTAAGAGCGTACCCTTAGATGATTCAGACTATGACATTTGAGAGTCAATTTGGCATTAGATTGTGTACTTGGTTGAACTAAGTATTGCTCTTTACTGCATATACCCCGCGGCATCTTTTTGGCTGATGATGCCGTCTAACACGTAGGTATCGGGTTGATCTACGTTCATCTCGAGCATCTCCGCAAAATTATCTGCATTAACACGCCCTGGAATTGGTACATAGATGGTATTTCCAAACGGTCCAGCAAGCACGCTTTCATCAATCATGCCACCTTGTAAAAGTTCCACGGCAACACGCATACCGCTCGCACCTTGGCCAGGTGGGTTCATGACCGCATAAGACTGGAAATCGGGCTGAGCTTCGTTAATGCTATTCCATAATTTGAGGTAGCCTGCAATTGCCTCACCTGTACCGATGGGGAAGTTGTCAGGATTGGCCGTGTTGATGGCTGTCCATACGCCTTGGGCCATGCCGTCTTGGGTCCACACAGCGTCAATGTTGGGAATCGACGCAAACAAGTCAGAGGTTACCTGCTGGGCGGTTGCTTGATCCCAACCGCCTGATTCACGCCCCACCACGTTAATGCCGGGGTACTCGGCGAGGACTTCTTCAACGCCTTCCATACGCGCTTCGTTGGCGGGGTGACCTACAAAACCTTCAATGAGGATGATATCACCTTCACCGCCGAGGGTTTCAGCGAGCCAGCGAGCACTTTCAGCAGCCCAGTCTTTTTGGTTGATGGCCACGTTGTACGCACCTTGCGCGCTTATTTCTTGGTCCACAGAAATCACTACAATGCCTTCATCAACAGCTTCCTCGAGCGCCAAATTAAGCGCATTTTGGTCATTGGGATTGATGATGATGGCGTCTACCCCACGGTTAATGAGGTTTTGAATCTGCTGAATTTGCCCTTGCACGTCCACGTTGGCACTTTCAATGACTAGATCAATGTTGATGCCTTGCTCGCTGTACTCAGCGGCAACATCTTCCATGTTTTGCAACATTTGTGTGCGCCACTCACTGCTAATAAACCCGTTTGACACACCGATAGTGTACGACTGGGCCCAAACGGCACTTATTAAGGCCAAAAGAGCAAGCAAACTGATAACTTTTTTCATACGTCCTCCTAAATAGGTTTTTGGGGATGCTCCCTAAAAGTATACTGGTACGGGCCAGTTCATGTCTAGAATGATTGGTTTCATGGCGACCTCATTTACGCAGTCTCATCTAGATTGAGGCTGTTTATCTGTAGCGGATGACATCTAACCTTTGGTTCTAGCGAGGTCAATATGGCGCTTGGATTCACGAATGGCTTGCTTGCGGCCCTCGAGGCTATCCTCAAACGCCCTATCTTCCACCTCAATGCAGGTGTAGCCTTCGTAGCCGATGGCACCCAGCGTGTTACAGAACTCTGTCCAGTCGATGTCGCCTAAGCCCGGAATTTTGGGGTCGTGCCACTTAAGTCCTAAAATGCCGCGTTCGTACATAAGGTTTGGGTGTACTTTTTCGTCTTTGATGTGCGCGTGCACAAAACGGTCCGCAAAGTCGTGCATCGCCTTAATGTGGTCGATGCCTTGCCAAAGCAAATGGCTAGGGTCAAAGTTCAGCCCAAAGTTTTTGCTGGGAATGGTTTCAAACATCTTGCGCCAGACCTCGGGTGAAATGGCTAAGTTTTTCCCACCGGGCCACTCGTCTAAGCTGAATAGCATAGGGCAATTTTCAATGCCAACTTTGACCCCTTGGGATTCTGCGTGCGCGATAATAGGCGGCCACAGTTCTTCAAATAACGGCCAGTTGTCTTCAATGGACTTAGCTGGGTCACGGCCAATAAACGTGTTCATAATGTTGACACCAAGTTCGCCAGCCGCCGAGATCACTTTTTTAATGTGACCTACGTACATCTCGCGCTCGCTAGCATCGTCTACCAAAGGATTGGGGTAATAGCCCAAGCCTGAAATATCAACACCATATTTACTGACCAAACCTTGAATGCCTTTCACATCTAGATTGTCAACGTCGATATGGGTCACACCTGCGTAGCGCCGGGTGTCGCCACCGCCTGCCGGCCAGCACATCACCTCAACGCAGTCAAAGCCTTCTGAGGCAGCAAACGCGAGCACTTCCTCGAGCGACAAATCAGGTAAAATGGCGCTCACAAAGCCAAGTTTCATTATGAACCTCCTGATAGATCAGCCACTAGACATCACGCCAAGCGCGTTGCTGGTGGCTTTCTAGAATCTTCTCACAAAGTAGTACTTCCATGTGACCGTCTGTAAACGTCGGAAAAGGTTTAGGAAGCTCAAAATCACCCTGCGCAATATACCCATAAATATCTCGGTAAAGTTGCTTAAACGTGTCTGGAAAACCCTCCGTGTGGCCGCCCGGATAATTGATGAAGCCCTGTGCACCTTCACTTACCAAAGCTGGGTCTTTGATGATAATCTCATTGCCCTTATCGCGATGACCCAGCCAAAGTTGGTTAGGTGTTTCACTATCCCAGGCAAGAGAACCTTTTGAGCCAGCAACCTCGAGCCGCAACTGGTTTTTCCGGCCCGCACTCACCTGCGACACATTCATAAGCCCCCGCGCACCGCTGGCATAATGAAATAGAACAGCACCATAATCTTCAGTTTCGACGTCGACAGCGTCATACTGAGCATCTGCTTGCTCTTCAGCCAATTTACCTGTAAAAGTGGCAATGCTACCTACAGGTTTCTTGCGCGTTTTGACAAAGGTTTCCAGGTCGGCTAGTACACGCGTGACCCGCTGCCCGGTTACAAAGCTCACCAAGTCCATCCAGTGGGTGCCGATGTCACCAACGGCACGTAATGCGCCACCTTTGCCAGGCTCGAGCCGCCAATTCCAGTCGGTGTCTTTGAGTAACCAATCTTGCACGTAACAACCCGTAATCGTATAAATTTCCCCTAATTCACCACTAGCAACGACATCCCGTGCATGAATCATGAGCGGGTAATAGCGAATGTTGTAATTGACAGCAGCAACTTGCTGCGGGTGGTTGCGGGCAACCTCAACTAGCTCAGCAGTTTCTTGCGTGTTGAGCGCCAACGGTTTTTCACAGATAACGTGTTTGCCTGCCTCGAGCACGGTCCGCGCTTGCGTTACATGCAAGTGATTAGGTGAGGTGATGTGAACCGCCGTCAGCTCACTGTCATTAAGAATGTCTTCAAAACTGGCGTAAGCAATCGGCAAACCAAGTGATATAGCTGCATCTTGGCTTTTGCTGAGGCTCGAGCCCAAGATACCCTTGACATTGATATTTAATCGTTTAAGTGCTTCGACATGAACAGGACCGATAAAGCCTGTCCCAACAACAGCAACAGTAGGTGGTTCAGATGACATGACGATCCCTTTCGGTAATGTCTAAAGGTCATATAAGTTAACGCAATCGATTGCGTTAAAGCCTATCACAGGTCTAGGTGAATCCACAAGATTATTTATCCACGTAACCATCAGCCCATACAGCTTCTCAAGACATACTGCTCATCTGATCACGCTTAGAGAACATCATCA